>DASUMQ010000255.1:0-25219 GCA_036277615.1 Steroidobacteraceae bacterium | reverse complement strand
ACCGTGGCCCATGCGCGGCGCTCGGCTTCGTCGGGCGAGACGCCCCTGGCCTCGTAGCCCTCCTCGATGTGCTCGGCCTTGCGCTTCTGCTTGTCCGTGTACTTGTCCTTGCTGCCCCTAGGCATGAGTGCACTCCTTTGCGTGAGTGAGCCTGTGCTCAAGTGTTGATGATTTCGCCACCGTTCGGATGCAGGACCTGCCCTACGAAGAAGGCAGAGTCGTCCGAAGCGAGGAATACGAAGCTCGGCGCGATCTCGTCGGGTTCCGCCGGGCGACCGAGCGGCACGTTGCCGCCGAACTTGCCGACCTCCTCCGGCGGGAACGACGCGGGAATCAGCGGCGTCCACACCGGCCCGGGAGCCACCGCGTTGACGCGGATGCCGCGCTCGACCAGCGACAACGCCAGCGAGCGCGTGAAGGCCACGATGGCACCCTTGGTGGACGCGTAGTCGATCAGGTGCGGGCTGCCGCGGTAAGCAGTGACGGACGTCGTGTTGATGATGCGCGCGCCGCGCTGCATGCGCCCGAGCGCCTGCCGGGTCACGTGGAACATCGAGAGAATGTTGGTCTGGAACGTCTGCTCGAGCTGCTCCGGCGTGATGTCCTCGAACCGGTCCTGCTCGACCTGCATCGCCGCGTTGTTGACCAGCACGTCGAGGCGGCCGAGTTCGTCGACGGCCTGGTCGACCGCCCGCCGGCACTCGTCGACGCTGCGCAAGTCAGCAGCGATCGCCACGCAACGACGCTCGAGCTTCTCGACTTCTGCGGCGGTGTCGCGGGCGTCGCTGTGCTCCCGGAGGTAGACGATCGCGACGTCGGCGCCCTCCTTGGCGAAAGCGATCGCCACGGCGCGGCCGATGCCGCTGTCGCCCCCGGTGATGAGCGCGACCTGGCCGTCGAGCCGACCCGACGCCCGGTAGCCGCGCATCGTCGACTGCGGCCGCGGTCGCATCTTCGACTCGAGGCCGGGACGGCGCTGCGTCTGCGGCGGCTTGGTCTGTTTCGGGGTCTTCCGCTTGCTCGACGTGGATTGCTGCTTCATGCAGCAGAAAAAGCAAGGACCGTGCCACCTCGCGGCGACACGGTCCTTCTTTCCGACGCGTCGAGGCGTCGCGGACAGCGGTCAGCGGATCAGGTCATTGCGGATCGCGTAGCTCGTGATCTCGGCGTTGCTCTTCATCGACATCTTGTCGAGGATGCGTCGACGGTAGGTGCTGACGGTCTTCACGCTGAGGAACAGCCGTGCCGCGATCTGCGACACCGACTCGCCCTGCGCGAGCTTGCAGAAGATCTGGAACTCCCGCTCGGACAGCTTGCCGTGCAGCGGCGCGTTCGAGTCGCCGCACACACCGGCGACGAGCTGCTCGGCAAGTTCGGGACCGACGTAGCGGCCGCCGCGTGCCACGGTGCGCAGCGCACGCATCAGCTCGGGCGCTTCGGTGCCCTTGCCGATGAAGCCGCTCGCTCCGCCACGCAGTACGTTGAGGCCGAACTGCGCCTCGGGATAGCTGCTCAATACCAGGATCTTGGTGCGCGGGTAATGCGAGCGCGCATACCTGAGCACGTCGAGGCCCGACATGTCCGGGAGGTACAGGTCGAGCAGCATCACGTCGGCCTGCGTTTCCTTGAGTCGCTCGAGCGCTTCCTTGCCCGATGTGGCCTCTCCCACCACGCCGAGGTCGGGTTGCGCGTTGATCATCGATCGCAGGCCCGCGCACACGACCTGGTGATCGTCCACGACTACTACAGATGTTTTCCTCATGACTTGCATCCTGCCGCGCCATGCGGGGTACGATGGAGTGTACGCAGAATTCGTCTGGCTCAACTGCGCTGTCAGAACAATCCTACAGACGAGCGAGGCCGGGCATTGTGCCATGCATACTCTGCGGCACGGACGACCGCAGGAGTCAGGAGTGGGAGTGAAGGAACCAAAATCGCCCTCGTCCGGGGCCATCGGCGCGGAGGGCGCTGCGCTCGTGGGCCATCTGCAGCGGCGTCGCGAGCAGGAGCGGGCGCGGTTGTCCCGGATGCTGCACCACGACGTGAGCGGAATGCTGGCCGCCGCGCGCATGGACCTGTCACGCGTGTCGGCCCGGGTCGCCGACGAGGAAACCCAGGAGCAGCTGCGTCGAGTCGACCACCTGATCGAGCAGGTGATCCGCGACGCGCGGCGCGAGATGCAGCGGCTGCATCCGGCGCTGCTCGACCATTTCGGGCTCGCGCTCGCGCTGCGCCACCTGGTCGAAGAAAACTGCCGCGCCCGCGACGTCCGTTACACGGTCACGCTGGACGAGACGCTCGATGGGGTCGAGCCCGCGATCCTGATCGCCACCTTCCGGTTGGTCGAAGCGCTGCTCGGAGAGGGGGCCACGCTCGCTGAGTTCACCGCCAGGCTGGCCACCCGGCGCGATGGGTACGTGCTCGAGCTGATGTACGAGCCGGCCGAGGGGGCGGTGGCCGACGCCGAACGCACCGGAGACCTGCACGCGCTGCGAACCTGGTTGCGCTCGCTGGGCGCGACGTGGCTCGAATCGGCGCAGGGCGAACGCTCGACCATCGAGTTGCGCATCCCGCGCAAGGTGGAAGCCGCCACTCGGCCTAAAATCGAAACGCCGGGCGGGTGACCCCGCGCCGGCGTTCCGAGCTGCGAACCGACTGGATCCCGGGGGTCAGTTGCCCGTGGGCGGTGCCGTCGCCGGATCGGTGACTGCACCCGTCGAATCGGTCGAAGGGGTCGTCATGTCGGGGGCCGTCGTCGCGCCCGCGCCGGTCCGCGCGGCGTCGAGCTGCGCCTGGGCCTGCGTCTTGGCGGCGTCGTACTGTTCCTCCGCCTGCTTCTTGCAGTTCTCCTGGGCGTCGCCGCTCAGGGCTTCGCAGGCTTCCTCGGCTACCTTGCGGTCGCCATCCGCCTTGGCGATCGCGACGTCGTAGTCGGCTTCCGCGCGGTCGTCGATCGAACCGTCGGCCGACGCCACGGCGTCGGACTGCTGCTCGGCCACTTCCTCATTCGCATCCTGCTGCGCCTCGGCCACGTCCTCGCGGACTTCCGAAGCCGGTTCCTGCCGGTTGCACCCGGCGGCGCCGAGCGCGAGGCCCAGGACCGCCGCTGCGATGAATACTGTCTTCTGTACCATGTCACTGCTCCATGTGGGTTGGGGTCACTCGGCGCTTCCTGCGCCCGGACCGCTAGTCTGCCGCGCGCGCCTGCAGACTGCGTCCGGACAACCGGGTCAATGCGGGACGGACCGCTCCTACGGTCGGGTCATGACCTGTCTGCTTATGGCGACACGCCTTCCAGAAGTTCGCGCCGCTCCGGGCCGGCTGCTGACGCTCGTTTCGGCATGAGTCCGACATCGACCCCGAGGCCCGAGCGGGAGTCTGCGGCCGGGCGGGTTCGATGTCGTCCGTCGCGCGAGCGACGGCCGGTGCCGGGCCCGATGCGTACTCGTCCAAGGAGGGAAGAATGAACATCCTGATATGGTTGGTCGTCGGCGGCGTGATCGGTTGGATCGCCTCGTTGATCGTAGGCACGGACGCGCAGCAGGGCGTGCTCCTCAACGTGATCGTCGGCATCGTCGGTGCGTTGATCGGTGGTTGGCTCATCTCCCCGATGATCGGCGCAGGCACGATCAACGAGGGAGCGTTCAACCTGGCGTCGCTCGGTGTATCGCTGGCAGGCGCGGTGATCCTGCTCGTGATCGTGAACCTGATCCGTCGCGCGACGGCTCGGGGCTGAGCATGATCGTGCCGGGCTGCGGCGTGTCGACTTCATCCGCGCAGGCGCCGTAAACCCTCCAAGGGGTCTCCGGTCGCGGCATCCGTGGCGTGGCCGGCTCCGCGGACGAAACCCGACCCGCCGCAGCCCGGCGGCGTCGACTCTCAGGCGGCGGGTGACGGACTCAGTGGTCCGTCCCCGCCGCGTTTTTTTGTGCCGTCCGGCGCACGGCGTCGATCAGGTCGATGACGTCACCGGTCTTCGAGACGCACTCGCAGTCGCCCAGCGCGGGCAATGCGCTTTCGAGGTCTGCGCGATCGTAGCCGCTGTAGACGACGATGCCGGTGTGAGGTCGCTCGCGGCGCACCGACTGCATTGCCGGCACGCTCGACCCTCCGGCGAGGTTGAGGTCGAGGATCACCACGTGCGCGTCGAGCGCGCGGACTGTCTCGAACAGAGACGCGGCATCGTCGACCACGCCGACGACGTCGATGTCGGCCTCCGTCTGCAGCAGCTCGCGCAGCGCAAACGCGAGGTCGGCGTTGTCCTCCGCGACCAGCACCCGGATTCGATGGTCGAGCATGCTCATGTCGCTAGTGTAGCCGCGCGCGCCGGAGTCGGCAGACTCCCACACCTAGGCGCGGCGAGGTCGAATCGACACCCCATGGGTGCTGGACCATGCTCCGTTCCCCCCGGCCCCGCAAAGACGAAGGATCGCGCCGCCTCGCCGGAGCTGATCACGCCACCATGCACACGCAGCAGACGTCACGACCCGCCGACGAAACACCACGCAGGCCGCCGGCCGATGAGCCGACGCGTCCGCCGCCGGTGCATGGACCGGATCCCGCCCCGATCCCGGAGAAGTTGCCTGGCGACCTGCCCGGGCCCGGGCAAGCTCCGACCGAGACGCCGCCCCCGATGCACGTGCAGCACGCAGTGACGCCCGTGTCCCGCCCCGAGCAAGAGGAAGGAAGCCCGACAGTGACCGAAGCCCAGCCCCTCGAACGACGCCTGATCGGCAACAGTGAAGCGATGGACGCGGTGCGCCGCATGATCGTGCGCGTCGCGCCGACCGACTCCGCGGTCCTGATCTGCGGCGAGAGCGGCTGCGGCAAGGAACTGGTCGCCGAGTCGCTGCATGCGGGCAGTGCTCGCGCGGACGGCCCGTTCGTCGCGATCAACTGCGGGGCCATCCCGCCGACGCTGATCGAGGCCGAGCTCTTCGGCTACGAGAAGGGCAGCTTCACCGGCGCATCGCGCACGCACGCCGGCGTGTTCGAGCGCGCGAACAACGGCACGCTGCTGCTGGACGAGTTCACCGAGATGCCGCTCGAGATGCAGGCGCGCCTGCTGCGCGTGCTGGAGACCAAGCGCGTGCGGCGCGTCGGCGCCGAGATCGAGATCCCGGTCAACGTCCGCGTGCTCGCCGCGACGAATCGCTGCCCGGTCGAGGCGGTGGAGGCGGGCCACCTGCGCGAGGACATCTATTACCGGCTCGCCGTCGTATTGATCCGCTTGCCGCCGCTGCGCGAGCGCGGCGAAGACATCCTGGCGCTCGCGGATCATTTCCTGGCCGACCTCAACCGGCGACGAGGACAGCACTCGAAGCGTTTCTCCAATGAGATGCGCGAGCGTCTCGCGCAGTATGACTGGCCGGGCAACGTGCGGCAGTTACGCAATGCGGTAGAACGCGCGTTCGTGCTCTGCGACGAGGTGCTCGACGTCGATCACGATTTCGGCGCCGCGCCGGCGCGGACTGCGGCCAACGGCGCGGGCGGTGCGCGCCACTCCGACCCGCTGTCGATCACGCTGCCGATCGGGTCGTCGCTCGATGACATCGAGCGCACATTCATCGTCGCGACACTCGAGCACTTCGGCGGCGACAAGCGTCGCGCGGCGAGCGCGCTCGGCTGCAGCGTGAAGACGCTGTACAACAAGCTGCACCTCTACAGGCGGCAGCTCGGTCACGTAGCGGCCGCGAGCTGAGCATTCACACGCTGCACCGAAAATCCTGCAGCGTGCAGTGTAAGGCGTGCAGGTTTCGCAACCATTCACGCCGGAATTCGTCGAAGGAGTTCGTCACATGCGTGGCATGGAACTTGCTCGACTCGACGAAGGGAACGCAGGGCGCGTTCCCCTCTCATTCCATCCATTAATTCCGTGGAGTAAGGACACATGACGGAACACAACCGTGATCAGGATCCGCGTTGGGGCCAGGGCGAGCGCGGCGGCTCGCGTGGCTACGGCGAAGGCGAGCGTGACTGGAGCGCTGAACGCCAGTGGGGCTCCGGCGGCCAGCACGCGCAGCATCACCAGGGGCAGCCACACCAGGGTCAGCCCCAGGGCTACGGACAAGGCAGTGGCTACGGTTCTTCGAGCCAGGGGGGTTGGGGCGGCCAGGGCGGCTACGGCAGTCCGTACGGCGGTGCGGGCAGCCAGGGCGCATACGGCGCCTCGCAGGGTGGCCTGAGCGGCCAGTCGAGCTTCGGCGGCGCGTCGGGCGGGGCCGGCCAGTACGGTCAAGGCGGCTATTCCGGGTCCGGCCAGGGTTACGGCAGCCAGGGCGGCTGGGCGGGCCAGCAAGCGCAAGGCCAGTACGGCTCCGGCAGTGGCCAGTGGGGCGGCTCTGGCGGCAGCTATGGCCAGGGCGGCGTGGGCTCGGGCTACGCCTCCGGCGGATACGGCTCGAGTGGCTACGGCGGCGTGGGCGGTTACGGCAGCCAGGGCGGGTATACGGGCGCCGGCTTTGGCGGGTCGCAGTACGGCACCGGCCAGATGAGCCAGGGCGGTTATGGCCAGGGCGGCTACGGCTACGGCGGTGGCAGCGGCTCGGGGCAGGGCAGCTACGGCTCAGGCGGCGGGTACGGCAGCCAGGGCGGCAGGGACCAGTGGTCCCAGGGCGGCCCGGGCTCCGGTCAGTACGGGCAGACCGGCGGCAGTGGCACCTGGACGGGCCACGGCCAGTACGGCCAGGGCTGGTACGGCGGCTCGGGGTCCGAGAGTGGCCAGCACCTGCAGGGCACGTCGACCGGTACGTACGGCGGCGCGGGCTCCAGCACGCAGGGCCAGCACGGCTTCATGAGCTCGATGCGCCAGGCGTTCGGCCGTGGCAAAGCGCCGCGAGGTTACCAGCGCTCCGACGATCGGCTGCGCGAGATGATCTGCGAGCGCCTCATGGAGGACGGCAACATCGACGCAAGCGACGTCGAGATCGACGTCAAGGGTGGTCGCGTGACGCTCGAGGGCAGCGTCGACAACCGCATGGCGAAATACCAGATCGAGGACTTGATCGAGCAGTTCGGCGTCAGCGACGTGCAGAACAACCTGCGCGTCTCGCGGCGTGACGAGGGCAGCTCGTCGTGGGAGCGCAGCAGCGGCTCCACCGGGGATCGCACCTCGGGCAGCAGCCGCTCCACGGGCGGTTCGTCGCAGGCGGGCGCCGCGGGTGGTTCGACGAACTACTCGACCACCTCGAGCGGTGGCGGCTCGTCGACGACCGCGACCACGGGCGGGTCCAGCGGCGGCAGCACGCAGGGCTCGGGCGGCTCGAAGGGTCCGTCGAAGCAGTAAGCGCTCGACTCGCGTTGAGCAATGACGCGGCGGCGCGACCCCCTCGTGGGCGTCGCGCCGTTCGCACGACGGCGCTTGCAGGATGCGGGCGTGTTGAATGGTGGCAGCAGGAGTATCGAATACATGGCAACGAAGAAACAGGAACCGAAGCGACCGGAGAAGGGCAGCGGTGGCATGGACGCCATCACGCTGCTCAAGAAGGATCACGACGACGTCAACAGGATGTTCGAGGAATTCGAGACTTCCGACGAGGACCGCAAGTTCGAACTCGCCGCCGAGATCTGCCAGGCCCTCACGGTCCACGCGACGATCGAGGAGGAGATCTTCTATCCCCAGGCGCGCGAGGCGATCGACGCCGAGGACCTGATGATGGAAGCCGAGGTCGAGCACGACTCGGCCAGGTACCTGATCGAGCGGATCCAGGAAGGCGAGCTCGACGAGACGCAGCTCTCGGCGATGATCAAGGTGCTCAAGGAGTACGTTGGACATCACATCAACGAGGAGCAGCGCAAGATGTTCCCGCGCGTCAAGCGTGGTGAGCTGGACCTCGAGGCGATTGGCCGCGAGCTCATGGAACGCAAGGCCGAACTCGAGAGCGAACTCGGGAGTGCGATGGCCGACGACGACTCGGCCGATGCGGACGACGAGGACGAACAGGGTTCGGGTCGGTCGCGCGGCGGCATGGCGGCGCGCGACAAGGCATAGCGATCGTCCGGTGATCGCGCCGGCGCACGAGGCGCCGGCAAAGCCGAAGAACCGTGCGGGGAGCGGAAGGTCGGTCGCCGGGCTGGATGGGCTCGGCGACCGACCGTGATTACCCGGCTTGCTCCAGGTACTGCAACGCGTACCGCTGATCCTCGTCGACCCAGCTCGCACGTGCGGTCCATCCGGCAATGCGTGCCAGCGAGGCGAAACCGTCGAGCGTGAACTTGTGCGCGCACGACGTCACGATCTTCTCGCCCGCACCGAACGCGACGCCGATCCCGGCGATGGTCGGACTCTGGACCTGCGTGCTGACGAGACCCATTTCGATGCGATGGTCGTCCTCGTTCCAGACGGCGCAGTGCTCGAAGGCCTCGGGATCGAACGTCGCGTCGATCTCGCGGTTCAGTCGTGCCAGCACGTGACGGTTGAACGCCGCCATCGCGCCAGCCGCGTCGTTGCAGGCGCGCTCATGAACCGTGCTGTCCTGCAGCAGGTCGATCCCCACCAGCAGCGCACCATCCGGTCCCATCGTCTCGCGGACCGAGTTGAGCATCGCGACGGCCTCGAGTTGCCTGTACGCGCCGACACCCGAGCCCGGAAGGAACGCCACGCGTCGACGCGCGCCGGCGATGCCGGCGGGCAGCGCGACGTACTGGCGGATGTCCTGGTGCAGCGGGTAAACCCGCAACGCCTGGCGGCGAGCGCGAATGGTTGTGCGCGCCCGTACGAGTTGCGACGCGTCGATGTCGATCGGCACGTACGAGTGTGCCGAGGTCACGGCGTCGAGGAGCAGCGCGCCCTGCGTGCCCGCGCCTGCCCCGTACTCGACGATGGCGGCCTGCGGCCCGACGAGTGCGCAGATTTCTGCGGCGTGCCGCCGCAGCAGCGACGTCTCGACACGCCTCAGGTAGTACTCCGGCTGTTCACACACGCGTTCGAACAGCCGCGAGCCCTCGGCATCGAACAGCAGCATCGAGGGCAGCTGTTTCTGGTCTTCGCTGAGTCCTTCGAACACCAGCGCGATCACCGGCCGCACGGCAGGCGGCGGTACGACGCGCGTGCGTCGTGCGACGTCGATGGCGTTTCTCATGATTCGAATGTGTCCTTGGCAAGCCGCATTGCTGTGAACTGCCCGCGCACAACCGCAGCGAAGAGCAGGCGATCGGACGGCCGCACATGATCGTTCACGGAGTGCGCACGGCACCATCTAAGTCGGGTGGTTCGCCGAGATCCGGGTCGTTTGTCTGATTCGGCGGCAATCGTCGGCGAGGCGCGCCGCATGCGCCGCGGTTTGATCCGCACGGGGTCCTCATCGCGCCGCGAATTAATGCAAATACCGCCACGGGCTGTCTGTCCGCGGGAGCCTACAGTCGAAGCATCAGGCTGCCGCCTGCAAGTCTCGGTGCTTGCTTGCAATAACGGAATTGCACTGAGGCCATGCTGCGATGGCACTGAGGTCATGCTGCGACCGACGTCGCGCTCGACGCGCGATCGTTGCGGCGGGCCGTTGTGTCGCGAGCGTGCGGCACCCGAGCAAGGACGCTTTCAACCACACACGGAGAGCACGACCATGGCCAATCGATACGTTCCGATTGCGGCGATCGCGACGCTGCTGACCGCGGCGGCGACGGTCGCACAACCCCAGACGACCACGGATACGACCACGGACACGAGCACCGCGGCGGGCACGACAACCACGCAGACGACGCCGTCCGTAAGCACCCCGGAGACGAACCCCGGCAGCACGACCACGGGCACCGCGACCGACACGAGCACCGGCACCCAGGGCATGCACGGCGGGTTCCGCGGCACACCGTCGGGCTCCTCGGCGAGCGACACCACGAGCTCGACCGATACGAGCACGTCGGGGACGACCGACACGGCCAGCGCGAGTGGCACGACGAGCACGATGGACACTTCGAGCGGTGCGACCGCCGACGCCGCGACCTCGGCCACGGCCGCGGGCACGGCGACCGCGAGTGCGGCGGGTGCAAATGCGCTGCAGGGCCAGGACGCCGAGTTCCTGCGCAAGGCGCTCGAAGGCGATCGGATGGAGATCGCTTCGGCCCAAGCGGCGCTCGATAGCGCGCAGCGCACCGATACGAAGAACGCGGCGCGCATGATCGTCGAGGATCACCAGAGGTCGAGCCAGAAACTGCAGGAACTCGCGAGCCGCAAGGGCTGGACGTTGCCGGGCGTCACCGAGACCGCCGACAGCGACCAGGCCATGACCAGCACGTCGGGCAGCGGCAGCTTCGACGATCGCTTCATGGCGGACCAGATCCGCATGCATCGCGAGGCGATCTCGCTCTACCGGGCGCAGGCCTCCAGTGGCTCCGACCCCGACCTGCGCCAGTTCGCGCGTGACCAGCTCCCGCACCTCGAGCACCACCTCGAGATGCTGCAGGGCTCCAACACGCAGAAGTGAGCCTGCGCGGAGCGATGCCGACGTGAAGCGAGCGATGCCGAACCGGCGGGCGGGCCCATGGCAAAGGTGATCTGGAAAGGCGCGGTCAGCTTCAGCCTGATCCACATCCCGGTGTCGTTGTACCCCGCGAGCCGGTCGGTATCGCTGGACCTGACGATGCTCGACAAGCGCGACTTCTCACCGGTCGGCTACCAGCGCATCAACAAGAGCACCGGCAAGACCATCGAGTGGGGCGACATCGTCAAGGGTTACGAGTACGAAAAGGGCGAGTACGTCGTCCTGAGCGACGAGGACTTCCGCCAGGCGAACGTCGAGGCGACGCAGACGATCGACATCCAGGGCTTCGTCGATCCGGACGAGATCCCGCCGATGTTCTACGACACGCCGTATTACCTCGCCGCGGACAAGCGCGGCGAAAAGGTGTACACGCTGTTGCGCGAGGCGCTGGTCAAGTCGAACACCGTCGCGATCGGGCTGATCGTCCTCCGCACGAAGCAATACGTCTGCGCGTTGCTGCCGGTCGGCGACACGCTGCTTCTCAACACCCTGCGCTACGCGGACGAGGTGCTCAAGCCCGAGGAGCACGCCCCGGCAACGAGGACGCTCGAGGACGCTCGCGTCTCGCAACGCGAGTTCGGCATGGCGCTCAAGCTCGTCGAGGACATGAAGCAGAAATGGGATCCGGAGGCCTACCACGACACCTACCGTGAGGACCTGCTGCGCCGGGTCGACGAGAAGGTGCAGGCCGGCAAGACCAAGACGCTGACACCGGCCGCCGCGAAGGCCAGTGCGACTCGCACGGCCGACGTGGTCGACCTGACCGAGCTGCTCAAGCGCAGTCTCGATCAGCGTGGCGGCCGGGACGCGAGTGGCGGCCGCCGTGGCGGCTCCACCCCGCGCGCCAATGCGGCCTCGGAGCCGGTCCTCCTGCCTGCGCGCACGCGCAAGGCGTCCTCCGGCGGCACGAAGCGGCGCCGCAGCGCCTGATCCCCGACGCACATGGCGACCCCCGTTCCGCGCGCGCTGCAGCGTTATCGCGCCAAGCGACGTTTCGACCGCACGCCCGAACCGGCGGGCACGGCGCGAACCTCGTCGCGCCGGCTCGAGTTCGTGATCCAGCGCCACCATGCGCGCAGACTGCACTACGACTTCCGGCTGGAGTGGGACGGCGTGCTGAAGAGCTGGGCCGTGCCCAAGGGACCGTCGCTCGACCCCAGCGACAAGCGGCTCGCGGTCCAGGTCGAGGATCACCCGTTCGAATACCGCACGTTCGCCGGCGACATCCCGACCGGGGAGTACGGGGCCGGTCACGTGATCATCTGGGACAGGGGCAGGTGGACACCGGATGGCGACGTCGATGCGGCCCTGCGCAAGGGCAAGCTCGACTTCTCGCTCGACGGGGAACGGCTCCACGGCAAGTGGACGCTCGTGCGACTCAAGGACAACGCGGGTGACAAGGCCAACTGGCTGCTGATCAAGCGCCGTGACGAGCATGCCCTGAAGCACGCGAACGGTCCGGACGTGACCGAGCTCTACACGGACCCGGTTCCGGGCACCGCGCCCAAGCCGGGCGCAACCTGGTCGCGTTCCAGCGGTGCGTCGACAGCGAAGTCGAAGCCGGTGCGGCGCCGCGACGGCTCCTCGACGCGCGCCGCCGCGCGCTCGACCGCAGTGCCCCAGCGTGCCGAGTCGACGGGGTCGTCGAAGCGACGGTCGCGACAGGCGCCGGCGTTCATTGCGCCGCAACTGGCGACGTCGGTCGAGGCGGTGCCCACGGAAGGACGCTGGCTCACCGAACTCAAGTTCGACGGATACCGGATCGTCGCCTACGTCGACGGCGATCGGGTGCATTGCCACACCCGCAGCGGCCACGACTGGACGCACAAGGTGCCGCGGATCGCTGCGGCGCTCGGCGAGCTCGGACTGCGCGACGCGTGGCTCGACGGGGAGCTGATCGCCGTCGACGCGCGCGGCATCCCGCAGTTCCAGAAGTTGCAGCAGGCGCTGGATCCGCAGGGTGGCGCGCAACCGCTGCTCATGGTGTTCGACGCGTTGCAGCTTTACGGTGCGGACCTGCGCGCCAAGCCCCAGCGTGAGCGCAAGCGCCTGCTGCAGCAGGCGCTCGCCGACCTGCCGCGCGGGCCCGTGCGTCTCGTCGATTTCGTGGACGGCGAAAGCGCGGCGTTGCGGGAGCAGGCGTGCACGCAGGGATACGAGGGTGTGATCCTCAAGGACGCGGAGGCCGACTACCGCTCCGGCCGCAACCGTTCCTGGCTGAAGCTGAAGTGCCGGCGGGAACAGGAGTTCGTGATCGGCGGATACACCCGCACGGACGCCGGCCGGGAGACGCTGACCTCATTGCTGCTCGGCTACTACGACGAACGTGGCCAGCTGCAGTTCGCGGGGCGGGCCGGCACGGGCTTCTCCGAGCAGCAGCTCGGCGGTTTGCGACGGCGGCTCGATGCACTCGAGACCAGGTCGGCGCCGTTCGTCGCCGCGCCCAACCTTCGTGGCAAGGAGCGCCCGCACTGGGTGCGTCCCGAGCTCGTCGCGCAGGTGCGCTTCGCCGAGTGGACCGAGTCCGGCATCCTGCGCCAACCGCTGTTCCTCGGGCTGCGCGAGGACATCGGTCCGGCCAACGTAATGCGGGAACCCGACCGGATCTTCGACTCCGATGCCGGCCGGGGCGGATCCTCGCCCGCGCGGCGCGAGACGACTGACGTGGCGAAGAAAAAGACGACGACTCGGCCGACGAAGTCCGCGAAGTCGGCCGCGCGCCGCACGAACGACGCACGCCCGAAGGCGCGCGCGAGACCGTCCAAGCCGGCATCGCCGCCTGCCGCGGCCCGTCGCCGGCGCACGACCGTGCAGCTGACGAATCCGCAGCGCGTGCTCTTTCCCACGGACGGGGTCACCAAACAGCGGCTGGCCGAGTACTACGAGGCGATCGCGCCCGTGCTCTGGCCGCATCTGAAGGCTCGACCGCTGTCGCTGATCCGCGCGACCAGCAGCCAGGGCCGAGTGTTCTTCCAGCGTCACATCGAGGGCGAGTCGTTCCCCGGCCTGGCGCCGGTTTCGATCCCGAGCTCCGACGAGCAACCGTATTTCGTCTGCCGTTCGCTCGATTCGATCCCGCTGCTCGCGCAGATCGGCGCGGTCGAACTGCACACGTGGGGGTCGCGCATGCCCAACCCGGAACGCGCGGATCGGATGACCTTCGATCTCGACCCGGACCCGACGCTGCCGTGGAACAGCGTGCGCGAAGCCGCGACGCTCGTGCGCGAACTGCTCGCGGAACTCGGACTGAAATCGTTGATCAAGACCAGCGGCGGCATGGGCCTGCACATCGTGGCGCCGCTGATCAAGGGACCGCCCCTCGAGGCTGCCGCGGCATTTTCGCGTCGCGTAGCCGAGCACCTCGCCCGACTGATCCCGCAGCGCTTTTCGGCGAAGCGCGGCGCCTCCAACCGGCAGGGCAAAGTCTACATCGACTGGCAGCGCAACCAGTTCGCGGCGACGACCGTCTCGGCGTACTCGCCCCGCCATCGGCCCGGTGTGCCGGTGTCGGTGCCGATCGACTGGGACGAACTCGGCAGCAAGGACATCCGTGCGGCATGGTTCAACCTGCGCAACGTCGCCGCCCGCGTCGCGGAACGTGGCGACGCCTGGGCCGACGAGCCGCCGCTGCGACAGTCCCTGACCCAACGCGTGATCGATCGGCTCGAAGCCGCGGCTGCGTGAGCGGCGATGGGCTGCATGGACCCGCGAGGACCGATTTTCTACCGTGCGGCGACGGTTTGCGCTTCGCCGCGTACCGAAGTTCGACTACACAAGGAAGGACACCATGAGAATAGGACGCACCATCGGATTGCTGACGTTGTTCGCAGGCTTGACCACATGGTTTGCGACGCGGGCGGCGTTGCAGCGCCAGCGCACCACGCGGCGCAGCGAGACCGAGGACATGACGCGCTGGGAGAACGACGGCGGGGCCACGACCGCAGGACCGCAGCCGCCCGCCGCGCAGTTGTGACCACCTGACCACCGCATCGGTAGGCATGCACCGACGCGGCACCGGGTAACCCTGCGGTCGGGGGGTGGGGCTGAACCGACAGATTCAATTCCCCCGTGCCGGAGAATGTCCGGACCCACACCGTCGACAGCACCCGTCGCTGCGCGTGGCCGGACGCCGGCCGCGACGGCGGTGGCGATTAACCCCTCGAGCCGCGCGCGTCGACGACGACGCCCGCGCGCCCGATTCGAACCGGGCGGTCCATGACCGTCCGGGCCTGATTGACCACGGAAGGAGATACTCATGTACGGAAATAACGCTGGACTGGCCACCGACCCGAACGCCTCGTCGACCACGATGGGCGACAACCTGTCGACGAGCAACGTCTCGGCGCGCCACCAGGAAACGATGGCGCAGCTGAATCGCACGGTGTCGCAGGCCGAGGAGCTGCTGCGGGCGCTCGGCAACGAAAGCGGCGAGGCGATCGACGCGATGCGCGCCCGCGTGTCGACGACGTTGAAGGACGCGCGCGAGCGGCTCTCCGGCAGCGCGACACAGGCCCGGGCATTCGCGGGCAACACCATGTCGCAGGCGGACGCCTTCGTGCACGCGAATCCGTGGCGGGCCGTCGCGATCGGCGCCGGCATCGGCGCGCTGCTCGCGATCCTGATGTCGGGCCGTCGGTCGGACTTCGACGTCGACGGCGATTGACGGGTGGCCCCCGTGTCATCGCGACTCGCACTGCTGCGACACCTCTGGGCGATGATCCAGACGCGCGCCGAGGCCGCCGGCCTCGTCGTGCAGCTGCAGCGCACCGCGGTGACGCAGGGGCTTCTCTACTACGGCATCGCGGCGGTCACCGGACTCGCGTTCATGACCGCCGTGATCGTATGGATTGCCGTGGCTGCGCCGCCGGCGTGGCGCGGGTGGGCGCTCGGGATCGTCTCGCTCGCGTTGCTCGCGACCGCGATCTTCTCGGCGGTGACCGCCGGCAAGAAGATTGCGCGTGACACGAGCCTGATTGCGGATTTCTCGCGCGGACTCAAGCTCGACCTGGCGATGGTCAACCTCGCGCTCAAGGATCCGGACACGGAGGACGAGGACAAGCTCGCCGAGCGCGAACGCGCGAAGGAGAAGGTGCGCGAGGCTGCCGCGGACAAGGCCGCCACCCCCAGCACGGCCGAGGGCGGCGTCACCTCCTCGCCGGACGGCCCGTCCGTCGAGTCGGCCGAGGCCGCGATGCGCGCCGCTGCCCCACGCCCCGACGTCTCGCCCGCGGGACGTGCGGCTGCCGACGTGGGCGCGCCGACGCCGACGGGCGGCCCCTCGGCTGCGGCGGGGTACGCGATGGCCGGTGGCGGCGCTTACGCGGCGACGGCGGCCGCGGCGTCACCCGTGACCGAGCGCGAGCGGCCCGACGAGGTGGTACGGCCGGAGGACCTCAGCACTTCGGCACGCGCCGTCGACGACACCGAGCGAAGAAGGCAACACCATGGAAGCCCGTGAACAACTGCGGCTGTTGAGCCTCGAGATGGAAATGCAGCGGGCGTGGCTCGCCGCGTACCTCGACGACAAGGAGACACGCGCGGCGATGCGACGCAACAACGTCGCGCTGCAAGCGCTGATGTCGGTGGTGCGCGCGCGATCCCTCTGGCTCGCCGCGTTCGGCATCGCGGCCGAGTGGTGGCGCCAGCGCAAGTTGCGCACGGCCCGGGCCTGATGAGCGCACGCAACCAGGGAGAATCACCGATGTACGCGCCCGAAGACGAACGCGACGATGCCTCCCGGCGGTTCATCTCCGACGTCGAGACGCTCCGTGCCCGCGCCCGCCAGCACATGGAACTCGGCTCCGTGACGCCGGACTATCCGGACGGCCGGGCGCAGATCTGCCAGCTGCTCAACGAGGCGCTGGCGACCGAGATCGTCTGCGTGCTGCGGTACAAGCGTCACTACTTCACCGCGCGTGGCAGCGCCGGCAAGCTCGCGGCCGCAGAGTTCCTCGAGCACGCGAACGAGGAGCAGGCGCACGCCGACCTGATCGCACACCGGATCGCGCAGCTCGGCGGCGACCCCGACCTGAATCCGGCCACGCTCCTCGCGCGCAGTCACTCCGAGTACGACCAGCACGAATCACTGCGGGACATGCTGCAGGCGGACCTCTTCGCCGAGCGCGTCGCGATCGAGAGCTACCGGGAGATGGTGCGCTATTTCGGCGACCGCGACCCCACCTCGCGCCGCATGATGGAAGAGATCCTCGCGAGCGAGGAAGAGCACGCGGACGACCTGGTCAACCTGCTGCACGACCTGCCGCTCGGCTGAGCGTCTCGCGATGGACGATTCCGATCCTGGCACCACGCTCCTGGTGCTCTCGCACCTGCGCTACGACTTCGTCTTCCAGCGCCCGCAGCAACTGATGTGCCGGCTCGCGCGCCGGCACCGCGTCGTCTTCGTCGAGGAACCCGTGCGCACCGACGGACCGCCCCGGCTGCGCGTGTGGCAGCCCACCGTCAACGTGCGTGTGCTCGAACCCCAGACGCCGCTCGCGGCCACCGGGTTCCACGACGACCAGCTGCCGATGCTGCGCGAGCTGCTCGAGCCCGAATTCGCGAGGCTCGATCGACCCGTGCTGTGGTTCTACACGCCGATGGCGCTGCCACTCGTCGCAGAGGTGCCCGCGCGCAAGGTCGTCTACGACTGCATGGACGAACTCGCGGCGTTCCGTTCGGCCCCGCGCCAGCTGCCGCAGCGCGAAGCCGCATTGCTGCGACGAGCGGACGTCGTCTTCACCGGCGGGCGGTCGTTGTACCGCGCCCGGCGCGACCGCCATCACGACGTCTGGTGCTTCCCGAGTTGCGTCGATGCGCGGCACTTCGCGCCGAGCGACGGCTGGCTCGATCCGTGGCCGTCGCTCGGGCACCCCCGGATCGGCTACTTCGGCGTCATCGACGAACGCATCGACTATGCGCTGCTCGACCGCGTCGCGGCCGAACGGCCCCACTGGCAATGGTTCATGGTCGGCCCGACCGTGAAGGTGGATCCGAAGGACCTGCCGCGACGGGACAACCTGCACTGGCTCGGGCAGCACGCGTTCGAGACGCTGCCGCGGCTCGCGGCGGCCTGGGACGTCTGCATGATGCCGTTCGCGCTCAACGAGGCGACCCGGCACATCAGCCCGACGAAGACGCTCGAGTACATGGCAGCCGGCAAGCCGATCGTCAGTACCCCCATCCGCGACGTGGCCGAGCCGTACGCGCCGCTCGTGCGCATCGGCGACGGTGCTGTGCAGTTCATCGAGGCCTGCGAGGACGCGCTCGCCGAGAGCGCCGCACAGCGGGAACGTCGCTCACGCGAAATGCGCGAGCTGTCCGAGGACCTCTGCTGGGACGACACCGCCGCGGCGATGGAGGCGATCGTGTTCGGCCCGCGACCGGCGTTGCCGGAGCCGCCTGTCAGTCACGACGAGGTCACGATCTCGCTCGACGAGCTGGGCGTCGTCGTCGCACACCCGGGTAACGCGCGCGTGCTGGCGATCGAGGCGCCTGCGCGCCGGCTGCGACTCGCACACGGTGCGGCGTTGCGCTACGACACGCTGAACGCGAACGTTCCGCTGCCGCAGCTCGTCGAGTTGCTCGGCGCGCACGCGCCGCGAGGCGTGCGCGAGGCCGCGGCGGACCTGCGCGAGCAGCCGTCGGGCGACGTTCCTGCCGCGGACTCGGACGTGCGTTTCGCACACAGGATCGTGCGGATGCACAACTGGCTTGCCACCGTCGACATCCGCCCGTCGTTGCCCACGCCCCTGCGCAGTGCGTCGCCGCTCACGCGCGAAGCCATCGCGCGATGAAGCTGCGGCGCACGGTGTGGGTCAGGTCCTACGATGCATTGGTCGTTCGGCCGAACACGCGATCGCGGCGCGCTGCGTAACCTGTGAACACGGTCACGGATGACCTTTGTCCCGCGACCGGTCGCCGCCAGGGAAGATGGCGACCGGCAGCGAGACATAAAGCGAGTGACTAGTTGTCAGTGTCTAGTGTCTAGTCAGAAAGGCCGGCTCTGCCGGCCTTCTTCGTTTTGACAGCCACCGGTCAGTGGTCAGTCGTCGAACGACTTGCGTCGCAGCGCCTTGACCTTGCCCCGCTGTGTCTTCCCTTCGAGTCGCCGTTTTTTCGACGCGAGCGTCGGCCGGGTCTTGCGGCGGGGTTTCGGTTCCACCAGCGCCTCCTCGATCATCGTCCGCAGGCGCTCGAGCGCGTCGGCACGGTTCTGCTCGAGCGAACGCAATCGCTGTGCGTCGATGACGATCAGGCCCGCCTCGGTCATGCGCCGCCCGGCAATGCGTCTAAGTCGCGACCGCGCTCCCGGGGACAGTACCTCCCACCGGGCCGAGTCGAAACGCAGCTCCACCGCGTTGGAAACCTTGTTGACGTTCTGACCCCCCGGTCCGGAGGCTCGCACGGCCCGAAACTCGAGCAATTCGTCCGGGATCGTGAGCGCACCCGCGAGCTCGACCGGCATCACGGTCAGGCGCGAGGCTGCGGCGAGATCGGCGCCGGCACCTGCGACGTGCCCATCTCCACGCGGATTTCGCGCTGGGCGACGGGGATCGTCAGGCCGTGCTCGCGGAACAGCTTCCAGATCATGCGGTTGACGTCGGAGCGCACGTTGTTGACGCCTTCCTGCGGATCGGGGATCCAGAACCGCAGTTCGAGCTCGATGCCGTGGTCGCCGAACCCCATCAGCCGCGCGACCGGCGCGGGCTCGCGGATGATGCGCGGGTGGTTCTCGGTGGCATCGAGCAGCAGCTTCATCGCGAGTTCCGGATCGTCCTTGTAGCTCACCCGGACCGGCAGCTTCAGGCGCACGCGCGGGTCGGTGTAGCTCCAGTTGATGACCGGGTTCGTGATCAGGTTCTGGTTCGGCACGAGCATCTCGACGCCGTCGCGGTCGCGCACGACGACGTAACGTCCGCGCAGTTCCTCGACCCAGCCGAAACCCTCGGTCGTGGTGCCGGGCATGCCCGTGAAGCTGATCACGTCGCCCGGCTTGATCGAGCGGTCCATCAGCAGCACGAACCCGCTGACGAAGTTGGCCGCGATGCTCTGCAGGCCGAAGCCGAGACCGATGCCGATCGCGCCCGTGAGCACGTTGAGCGTGGTGAGGTCGAGCCCCGCCGCATTGAGCCCGACCAGCACCGACAGGCCGACCAGGAACGCCTGCAGGAACTTCGCGATGCCGATCCGCATCGTCGGCGCGAGTGCGTCGAGCTTGAGCACGCGCCGCTCGAGCCAGCGCGACGCCCACATCGCCGCGATCACGAAGAAGCTGACCGTCACGAGCAGCTTGAGCACGGACCAGACCGAGATCCGCGTCTTGCCGGCGTTCAGGCCGATGCTGTCGAGCGCGGCGATGACTTCGTCGCCCCAGCCGAGCAGGTGCAGGGCCACGAAGACCCAGATGACGGCCGTGATCGGCACGCCCCAGCCCTTGAGCCGCGTGCGCGCGCCGAGCGAGACGCGGACGACGTACACCGTGACGCGGATCAGCAGCAGCACACCAACGAGCTGCACTGCGGCGTCGAGCATGTTCGCCTTGAGCCCGAACGCGTGCATGAGGCCGTCGAGCGTCGCGAGCACGGCGAGGATCAGCGATTGCGGTGCACCGACGTAGAGCAGCTCGCGCAGCCGGTCCGGGATGTTGTCAGGGTCGGGTGAGACCGTGATCCGGGCGCGGACGTACTTCGCGGCCCACCAGCCGAGGGCGACGGCAGCTACGATCAGGACGGCCTGCAGGGCGTTTTCGGGCACCTGCAGGGTGGTCAGAGCATCGCTGATCACCTGCAGCGGCTTCTGCATCCCGACGTCACGCGTTCAGGTCCGGGATCAGCTGGCTCTCGAGTCGCGCGATCTGGTCCTTGAGCAGCAGCTTGCGTTTCTTGAGACGGCGCAACTGCACCTGGTCGACGTAGAGGTCGAGCTGCAGGCGGTGGATCACGTCGTCGAGGTCGCGGTGCTCGATGCGCAGGCTGCGCAGTCGCTGCAGGTGCTGGAACGTCTCGGTGTCGACGTTGTCCTTGATCTCTGGCATTTGCAGCGGTCGGTCAGGCGTGTCGGGGAACGAAGCCCTTACTTTACTCCCCGCCGACCAAAAGGGGATAGGCCGGGCTACTGCAGGCCGACGCTCTCGACCCGTCGACCGCAGACCACGACGAAGCCCTGGCGGCGCGTGACGCCGTCGTCGGAATAGTCGAACAGGTAGGTGCGCTCCAGTGCCAGCCGGCCCCCCTCGCCGCGTACGAACCGCAGCCGGTGGAACGAGACGGTGCCGTCCAGCAGCGCCGCGCCGGTGGACGCGCAGGTCTCACGCGCCGCGTCGTTCGCACGGTCGCGAGCACCGAGCGTGTCGTGCCAGAACAGCGCGAAGGCGCCCATCGCGGCCACGAGCAACAGCAGGCCCCACGAAAGCTCCATCGGACGGTTCAGAACAGCCGGTGCCAGTCGCGGCTCGGGTCTCCGAAGGCCAGGAAATGCGGGTTCAGCAGGGTGTCCCGCTCGTTGTACCGCAGCGGCTTGCCGTCCAGGGTCGTGACCGCTCCGCCGGCCGCCTCGACGACGGCTTGCGCGGCGGCGGTGTCCCATTCCGAGGTCGGTCCGAGGCGTGGATAGAAATCGGCCGTGCCCTCGGCAACGAGGCAGAACTTGAGCGAACTTCCCATCGGACGCATTTCGTGGGGCCCGAGCCGGCCGAGCACGCCGTCGAGCGAGTCGCCGCGGTGCGAGCGGCTGCCCACGACGACAAGCGGGCGGGCCGCCGGCTGCCGCACGCGCAGCGCGCGGTCTGGCTCGCCTTCCTGCGCGACGAACGCGCCGATTCCCTCGGCGCCGAAGTAGGTCAGGCCGAGCACCGGCGCCGCGACCACGCCGAGCACGGGCCGATGATCACGCACGAGCGCGACGTTCACGGTGAATTCGCCGTTGCGGCTGATGAACTCCTTGGTGCCGTCGAGCGGATCGACCAGCCAGAGTTCGCGCCAATGACGGCGCACCTCGATCGCGTGCTCGTCGGCAGACTCCTCCGACAGCACGGGGATTTCCGGCGACAAGCGGCGCAGGCCGGCGGCGAGGATCTCGTGGGCGGCGCGGTCGGCGCGCGTGATCGGCGAATCGTCGCTCTTGTACTCGACGTCGTGAGCGCCGGCGTACACCTCGAGGATCGCGGTGCCGGCGGCGGCGACGAGCTTGCGGACCTCGGGCAACAACGTAGCGAGGTCGCGTGGGGCGGCAGGATTCAAGCGGATCTCCCTGGTTCGTCACCGTATGATACCGGCCCGAACCGTGCCTGCAGCGCCGCGACAGCCCTCGTGACAGCGAACCCCGCCGTTCGTCCTACGCACGCGCCCGACTGGCGCCGCATCGACACCGTCTGTCTCGACATGGACGGCACGGTGCTCGACCTGCACTTCGACAACGTCTTCTGGCTCGAGCTGCTGCCACGTCGCTGGGGCGCCGCGCGGGGGCTCGACCCCGTGGCGGCGCTCGCAGAGCTCAAACCGCGGTTCGACGCCCGACGCGGCACGCTCGAGTGGTACTGCGTCGACCACTGGAGCGAGGAACTCGGGTTGGACGTGCCCGCGCTCAAGCACGAGCTGCGCGACCAGATCCGCTACCTCGATGGCGCTGCGGAATTTCTCGACCTGCTGCGCTCGACCGGCAAGCGTGTGCTGCTCACGACCAACGCGCACCCGATCAGCCTGGCAGTCAAGGATGCGCAGACCGGGCTGTCGAGACACTTCGACGAACTGGTGTCCTCGCACGAGTTCGGCGTGCCGAAGGAGTCGCCGGAGTTCTGGCACCGATTGCGGGAAGGTCACGATGTCGACGTGCGCCGCACGCTGTTCGTCGACGACAGCGCCGCGGTGCTGCACGCGGCGTTGGCCGCGGGCGTCGCCTGGATCTACCAGGTGCTGCAGCCCGACTCGACGCGCCCCGCGCACGCGCCACTCGACGACGTGCCCGGCATCGTGCGGCTCGCCGACCTCGCGGAGTCAGTGCGGGTTCAACTCTCCGGGGGTCCTGCGTCCGCACCGCTCGGCGACCCGGCGCCTTCCGGGCGCTGACCACCGCCCGACCGGCCGCGACCGCCGCGACGACGGCGACGCTTCTTCTTATCGCCCTCGCCGCCGTCGCCCGCGGCGGCATTCGGAGGCGGCGCGTGCGCAGGTGCGGCTCCTTCGCTCAGGGCCGCGCGAGCGGGCCGCGGGGACGACCGGCCGACGCTCGCGTCCGCCGCGGTCGGAGCCGCGGGCTGCGGTGACGGCTTCCGCGGCTCACGTCGTGGCCCGCGCCCGCCGTCACGCGCTCCGCGCGGGCCGCCCCGGCCACGGTCGCCGCCGCGCCCGCCGCTGCCGTGACGCACGGCGCCGCCGGGCCCGTGGCGCCGGCGCTCGTGCCGGGGCACCGTGATTTCCGCGAGCAGTTCCTGCGCCACGCCTGCGACGGGAATCTTGCGCCCGATGTAGTCCTCGATGTCGGGCAGCGACTGCACGAAGTCCTCGCAACCGAGGCTGATCGCGTCGCCCTCGGCGCCGGCGCGCGCAGTGCGGCCGATGCGATGGACGTAGTCGGCGGGATCCTGCGGCAGGTCGTAGTTGAAGACGTGACTGACGTCGGGAATGTGCAGGCCGCGCGAGGCCACGTCCGTGCCGATCAGGATCGCGAGGTCCCCGCTCAGGAAGTCCCGGATCATGCGCAGCCGCTTGCTCTGCGGCACGTCGCCCGAGATCGCCTCGGCATTGAAGCCGTTGGCCTTGAGCATCGACTCGAGTTCGTCCGCGCCGCGCCGCGTGTTGACGAACACCATGGTGCGGTGCGGGTCCATCTGCCGCAGCAGGCCGACGAGCAACCGCGGCTTCTCGTCCATCGACGGGTAGTAGATGACTTGCCGGACCTGGTCGACCGTCATCTTGTCGGGCTCGATGCGGACGAGCTCGGGGTCGTTCATGTGCTCGAACGCGAGTTCGAGCACGCGCTGCGCCAGCGTCGCGGAAAACAGCAGGTTCAGCCGCTGGTCGGGCGGCGGCAGGCGCCGCAGGATGTAGCGGATGTCGGTGATGAAGCCGAGGTCGAACATGCGGTCGGCTTCGTCGAGCACCACGACCTGGATCGAGCGCAGGTCGAACACGCGCTGCTTGTAGAAGTCGATCAGGCGTCCCGGCGTGCCGATCAGGACGTCGACACCCTGCTCGAGGTGGCGCCGCTGCTTGTCGTAGTCGACGCCGCCGAACGCGAGCCCGAGCGTGAGTCCCGTGTACTGGCCGAGGATCTCGGCGTCCTTGTGGATCTGCACCGCGAGTTCGCGCGTCGGCGCGAT
Source organism: Steroidobacteraceae bacterium (assembly GCA_036277615.1). Taxonomy (GTDB): domain Bacteria; phylum Pseudomonadota; class Gammaproteobacteria; order Steroidobacterales; family Steroidobacteraceae; genus RPQJ01. The sequence continues at coordinate 1,429 of DASUMQ010000255.1, read as the reverse complement.
GATCAGTGCGCGCGGGTGATTGCCCTGGCGGCCGGCGGGAGCGTCTTCGCGCAACAGCTTCGAATACAGGGCGACCAGGAAGGCCGCGGTCTTGCCCGTGCCGGTCTGGGCCTGGCCCGCGATGTCGAAGCCGGCGAGCGCGCGCGGCAGCGTCTGGGCCTGGATCGGCGTGCAGCGCTCGAAGCCGGCATCGGCGATACCGCGGGCGAGCGCCTCGGGCAGGTGCAGTTGCGTGAAGGAAATTTCGCTGAGGTGTGTGTCTGACATCGGTCCGGATTGGCCGGGGCGGCCTTGCAAATTGCGGAAAAGCGGGTTCAAATATCCGGAATCGCGGATCCATCCGCTCCCGCCAGATAAGTTCGCCGGCCGATCGGGCCTGATTCCCGGTCCCCCCTGCCTGGCGATCGGGCGCCAGCAACGGAATTCCTTTCGAACCCGATTCAACGTCCAGCAATCCCGATAGTTTGCACTACGCGGAACCCGCCGTCACCCGATCCCCGGGGACGCCAACCACTTTCCGACCGAAGAAACACCCGTGCCCAAATATTTCCTTACGCCAGCGGAGGTAATCTCTGGTGAGCCAGCAGATCGTCCACGTGTCCGACTCGAGCTTCGAGCAGGACGTGCTCAAGTCGAACGTTCCCGTCCTTCTGGACTTCTGGGCTGAGTGGTGCGGACCATGCAAGATGATCGCACCGATACTGGACCAGATAGCGGCGGAGTACGCGGGGAAGGTGGTCGTCGCGAAGATGAACGTGGACGAGAACCCCAAAACCCCAATGAAGTTCAACGTCCGCGGCATTCCGACACTGATTCTTTTCAAGAACGGCCAGGCCGAAGGCCAGAAGATCGGCGCGGTCCGCAAGGCCGACGTCGCGGCTTTTCTGGACAGCAACCTGTGAGAGGCTACCTGGGCAACCAGGGGCGGAACCGCCCCGGTAAACGCGGTCGCGGGGGCGGTGGTCCCGACGGCAACCGCGGCCCACGCCAGGACGAGCTGCCGCCGGACGATTTCCTCGACGGCGACGACCTCGACGTCATCAGCCCGGCCGAGCTCGACGCCAGCCGGCGCTCGATGAACCTGAGCGAGCTCAAGCACAAGCCCATTCCGCAACTGCTGCAGCTCGCCCAGCAGATGGGACTCGAGAACCTTGCCCGTTCGCGCAAGCAGGACATCATCTTCTCGATCCTGAAGGCGCACGCGCGCAACGGCGAGAGCATCTACGGCGACGGCGTGCTCGAGATCCTGCAGGACGGCTTCGGCTTCCTGCGCTCGCCCGAAGGGTCCTACCTCGCGGGCCCGGACGACATCTACATCAGCCCGTCGCAGATCCGGCGCTTCAACCTGCGCACCGGCGACACGATCTCGGGCCTGATCCGCCCGCCGAAGGACGGCGAACGCTACTTCGCGCTGCTCAAGGTCGGCGAG
>DASUMQ010000254.1:0-6463 GCA_036277615.1 Steroidobacteraceae bacterium | reverse complement strand
ATTCCCGCTCGGCGAGCTTGCGCGTGCGTGCGGCGAGGGCGTGGCGTTCGTCGGCGACCCGGCGCAACTCCGTCTCGCGCTGCACGAGCGAGTCGCGCAGCTCGGCTTCGCGTCGCGCGGCGTCCTCGCGCTCGAGCGCGCGCATTCGTTCGAGCGCTTCGGCGTGCTGGGTACGCTGCCTCTCGATCAGGTCCTGCAGGCCCTTCATCTGGTCGCGGAGCAACGCCTCGCTCCGTGCCGCACGTTCGCGTGCGCGTCGCTCCTCGCCGGCCCGGGCTTCGGACCGAAGGTTCTCGAGTTCGCCGGAACTCGCGCGCTCGAGCGCCTCGAGCGATCGGCGCGCGAAGCCGTCGGCGAGGCTGAATTCGTGCTCGCACTTCGGGCACGTGACGCGGGTGAGCGGGTCGAGCAGGAGGTGATCAGACATAAGCGGATAGCGGATAGCGGAGAGCGGGGAGTGGGGAGTGGGGAGTGGGGAGTCGGAACCGTACTCGTCAGGCAAGCCGTAGTTTGCAGCGTCACGGGCTCAGGCGGTGAGCCTGCGGCTGAGCATCGCACGGCGCGCTCGACCAGCCGCTATGCACTATCCGCTATCCGCTTCCTATCGCACGACGGCCCGGTAGATCTCCCAGTACTCGTCGAGCAGCATGTTGGGCGGCGTGCGGCGCGAGCCCGGCGCCGACTCCGGGACGAGTGAGTCGGCGATCGGCAGCACGTCGGTGTCGCTCCGATAAGCGGCGGTGCGGCGCATGCGGTCGGCGCGCGCCTTGATGTCGGCGAGGTCCTCGGTCATTCGTTCGACCTCGGTTGCAGCCTGCGAGACTCGCTGCATGAGCGCATGGCACTCGACCTCCGACCCGTAGTCCGCGTCGAAGACCCGCTTCAGCATGCTCTGGCGCGCGAGTTCGGCGAGGTTGCCCGCGGCCAACCGGTCGTAGAGCATTTCGGCATAGCCGATCACCGCCAGGTTGATCGCCCGGCGGCCCTCGATGCTGATGCCCTCGAACAGCGGCGGCGGTTCCGACGAGATCGCGTGCAGCTGGTCGGTCAGGTCCGTCACCTGCGTCAGCGAGGCTTCGATGCGCAGCTGGCGGGCGGCGAACGATTCCGTGAGCTTGCGCCGGCGAAAGTAATTCCAGAACCCCTGGAGTTGCTCGAGACGCTGCGCGGCGAGCTTCTGTTCGGCCTGCAACTGTTCGGCCAGCACGCGGCCCTCGACCAGTTCGCGATCGACGAGGGCCATGCGCTCCCGCTTGGCTCGATCGTGCGCGGCGATCTGCGCCTTGCGTTCGCGGTCCTTCTGTTGACGTGCGAGTTCCGAGCCGAACTGCTCGAGCCGGCGCGCGGCCGTCCGCCAAAGCGCCTTGAGCCGGAAATACGCGAGACTCTTGAAACCTTCCTCGGGGCGGCCGAGGTATTGCTCGAGCGCGGCCATCTGCTCCTCGACGCGCATCGTCGAGCCTTCCTGCAGCTTCAGCCGATCGAGCAGGCGGTGCCGCTCGTCGTCGAGCGCAGTCAGTTCCTTCTTGAGCTCGGCGCGGTTGCGGAACAGCTCGACCAGGCGTTCGTCTTCGACGGAAGGCTCGCGACCGACGACGCGGTACGCGAGCCGACGCAGGCTATCCGGGAGACGCATGCATCCTGGCACCGGCGGTCGCGGCGACGAACGCGTGACCGCGCTCGAGACAGTAGTCGAGCCACTTGTTCAGGAGCATGTTGCGGAGCCAGCGCTCGCCCAGCTGGCGCGGGATCCCGGCCCGGACGTGCTCGAGGCTCTCGTGACGGGCCCAGCGGCCGCAGGCGCTGACTTCGGCGAGTCGCGCGTCGTGATACACGCGCAGTTCGAGGTCCGGGTCCGACAGGGTGCCGGCCGCGTCCTCGAAGCGATACGTGAGCCGCACCGTCGACGTGTACGGTGCGTGTTCGACCACGCCGAAGTGCAGGTCGCAGTCGCCGGGGACACGCGAGACCTGCTCGCCGGCCTGCCGCCGGACGTCGCCCGCAAGCGCGCGCAGGCGCAGGTAGTTGCTTTCGTAGAGCGACATCAGGCTCACGAAGCTCACCGGTCGCGCGCGCCAGGACGTGATGCAGAGGTGGTCGAGCAACATGGACCGACTATAGCAGCGGGAAGTGGAAAGCGGATAGCGGGTAGCGGATAGTTAAAAAAGCCGACTGCGTCGGCGCGCGGCGCAGCCGCTGCTCTACTATCCGCTATCCCCTACCCGCTATCCGCTTCCTACGGTCGCAGCCGCCGTTCGATGCCCATGCGCTCGATGATGCGACTCGCGATCTCCTCGATCGAGCACTCGGTCGTATCGATCGAGGGGATGCCGTGGCGGTGGAACAGGTTCTCGGCGCTGCGCACCTCGAACTCGCACTGTGCGATCGACGCGTACCGGCTGCCGGGACGACGTTCGTTGCGGATCTGCTGCAGCCGCATCGGTCCGATCGTCAGGCCGAACAGTTTGCGCGTGTGCCCGCGCACGGACGCCGGCAGCTGCTTCGAGTCGAAGTCGTCCTCCGTGAACGGATAGTTCGCCGCGAACACGCCGTACTGCATCGCCATGTAGATGCACGTCGGCGTCTTGCCCGAGCGGGAAACGCCGATCAGGATCACGTCGGCGCGCTCGTAGTCCGCGGATACGGCGCCGTCGTCCGCCGCGAGCGCGAAGTTCGTCGCATCGATGCGCGTGCCATACGCGAACTGGTCGGCGATGCCGTGTGCACGCCCCGCCCGCTCGCTCGACTTGACCTCGAGTTCGCCTTCGAGCGGCCCGAGAAAAGCGTCGAAGAAGTCGAGGAACAAGCCGTTGCTCTTCTTGACGACGCGACGCAGGTCTTCCTTGACGAGCGTGCTGAAAACCACGGGTCGCAGGCCGTCTTCGTGGCCCGTCGCGTTGATCTTTCTTACGGCTTCCTCTGCCTTGTCAAGCGTGGCGATAAATGGCAGAGTCACCTGTCGGAATTCCAGGCCCTCGAATTGCGTGAGCAGGCTGTGCCCCATCGTCTCGGCTGTCACGCCGGTCTGGTCAGATACGAAAAATACCGTTCGACGTGTCATCTGCTCGGCGGTTCCCGTGGGCGCATTTCCTGCGCCCAGTGTTTCATCCCGATCGTCGGTGTAGCAAGGGGCGCTTGATGCGACCGTACACGCTTCCTTTTTCCGGCCTGGGCCGCCACGACGTCGCCGATGTCGGCGGCAAGAACTCCTCGCTCGGCGAGATGATCTCGAACCTCGCTGCGCTCGGTGTCACGGTGCCCGACGGCTTTGCGACGACGGCTGAAGCGTATCGCGACTTCCTGGGGCACGAAGGGCTCGCCGCGCGCATCAAGCAGCAACTCGACCCGCTCGACGTCGACGACGTCGCGAAGCTCGCCGAGACCGGCGCGAAGATCCGCGACTGGATCCTGTCGACACCCTTTCCCGCCCGACTGCAGCAGGAAATCATCGACGGTTACGTGCGCATGTGCGAAGGCCGCGGCGACGTCGCGGTCGCAGTGCGCTCTTCGGCGACCGCGGAGGACCTGCCCGAGGCCTCGTTCGCGGGGCAGCAGGAGACGCTGCTCAACGTCCGCGGCGCCGACAACGTGGTCAAGGCCGTGCACGAAGTCTTCGCCTCGCTCTTCAACGACCGCGCGATCTCGTACCGCGTGCACCAGGGTTTCGACCATTCGCAGGTCGCGCTCTCGGCCGGCATCCAGTACATGGTGCGCAGCGACGTCGGTGCGAGCGGCGTCATGTTCACGCTCGACACCGACTCGGGGTTCCGCGACGTCGTCTTCATCACGGCCTCGTACGGGCTCGGCGAGACGGTCGTGCAGGGCGCCGTCAATCCGGACGAGTTCTACGTCTACAAGCCGGCGATGGGCCACGCCAGCCACCCGATCCTGCGCCGCACGCTCGGCGCCAAAGCGATCAAGATGGTGTATGCGCCGGCCGCGCAGGCGGAGAAACGCGTGCTCACCGTCGACGTGTCGGAAGCGGAGCGCATGCGCTTCTGCATTTCGGACGAGGACGTGATCGAACTCGCCCGGCAGGCGATGACGATCGAGCGGCACTACGGTTGCCCGATGGACATCGAGTGGGGCAAGGACGGGGAGACGGGCAGGATCTACGTGCTGCAGGCCCGACCGGAGACGGTGCAGAGCCGCGCCGGGCGCACGATCCAGCGCTACACGCTCAAGCAGCGCGGCAAGGTGCTGGCGAGCGGTCGCAGCATCGGCCAGCGCATCGGCGCGGGGCCCGCGCGGGTGATCAAGGACATTCGCGAAATGGCGCGCGTGGAGACCGGCGACGTGCTCGTCGCCGACATGACGGACCCCGACTGGGAGCCCGTGATGAAGCGCGCCTCCGCGATCGTGACCAATCGCGGCGGCCGCACCTGCCACGCCGCGATCATCGCGCGCGAGCTCGGCATTCCCGCGGTCGTCGGCTGTGGCGATGCGACGCGCAAGATCAAGGAAAGCCAGCCGGTCACCGTCTCGTGTGCCGAGGGCGACACGGGTTACATCTACGAAGGACAGCTCGAGTTCCAGCAGTCGCAGATCGAGCTCGATTCGCTGCCTGCCCTGCCGGTCAAGATCATGATGAATGTCGGCAATCCGGACCGTGCGTTCGATTTCGCCGGCATTCCGAACAAAGGCGTCGGCCTCGCGCGGCTCGAATTCATCATCAACCGGATGATCGGCGTGCACCCGAAGGCCCTGCTCGAATTCGACCGGCTCGACCCCGACCTGCGGGACACGATCCGCCGGCAGATGGCAGGTTACAGCGATCCGGTCGAGTTCTACGTCGAGAAGCTCTGTGAGGGCGTCGGCACGATCGCCGCAGCATTCGCGCCCGAACCGGTGATCGTGCGCCTGTCCGACTTCAAGTCGAACGAGTACGCGAACCTGATCGGCGGACGGCAGTACGAGCCCGTCGAGGAAAACCCGATGCTCGGTTTCCGCGGCGCGTCGCGTTACGTCGACGAGGGCTTCCGGCCGTGCTTCGAGCTCGAGTGCCGCGCGCTGAAGCGCGTGCGCGAGCAGATGGGCCTCAAGAACGTCTGGGTCATGGTCCCGTTCGTGCGCACGCTCAAGGAGGCCCAGCACGTCGTCGAACTGCTCGAGGCCAACGGGCTCAAGCGCGGCGAGGACGGCCTCAAGATCATCATGATGTGCGAGATCCCCTCGAACGCCCTGCTGGCGGACCGCTACCTCGAGTTCTTCGACGGCATGTCGATCGGGTCGAACGACATGACGCAGCTCACGCTCGGCCTCGATCGCGATTCGGCGATCATCGCCCGGCTCTTCGACGAGCGCGACGACGCGGTGAAGGCGCTGCTCGCGATGGCGATCAAGGCCTGTCGCAAGGCGGGCAAGTACATCGGCATCTGCGGCCAGGGCCCGTCGGACCATCCGGACCTCGCGCGGTGGCTGCTCGAGCAAGGCATCGAGAGCATGTCGCTGAACCCGGACACGGTCGTCGAAACGTGGCTGTTCCTCGCGAACGAGAGCCCCGTCGCGGCGAAGTGACTTGCTGACGCGTGGCGTTGACGCTTCGCGCTCAGGAGCGACCAAGGAACGCGGCTTCAAGGACGGCTCGGGGAAGACTTTTTCGCGAACCCGGGAAAGACAGACACGGGTTCGCGAAAAACTTCCCCGACCCGTCCCGAAGTACCGCGCCTGAGCTTCGCTCGCTGCGCACGGCGCATGCAGCAGAACCGACGCGCCGCTACGGGGCTAGCGTTCCCGATCGACCCGTTTTCGTCGCGTGTCCGGAATTCGCTCCGGTGGGCGGGACGTCGACGTCGAGGTTGGCCGCGCGCGTCCAACTCTGCGGACCCTGACGCTGCGTGCGCCGTGCGACGTGTCCGGCGGCGCCGGACACAAGCTCAGGCGCCGTACATTCAGCGGACGTTCCGGATGTTTTTCGCGGCGACATGTCGGTTTTCGGAGCCGCGAAAAATCATGCGGAACGGCCGCCGTGCACCGTCCTCGACGCGTCTTTCGTCGGCGCCGGACAGGTAGCGCGGCGCTACAGCGCCTGGCGGCCCGCGAGCGCGTGCGCGAGCGTTCCGCCGTCGACGTACTCCAGTTCGCCGCCGACCGGTACGCCGTGCGCGATGCGCGATGCGCGCAGCCCGAAGCGCGCGGCGACCTCGCCGAGAAAATGCGCCGTCGCCTCCCCTTCCACCGTCGGGTTGGTCGCGAGGATGACTTCCTTCACCTCGCCTTCACCGAGCAACTTCTCGAACGGGCCGATGCCGATCTCCTGAGGCCCGATACCGTCGAGCGGCGAGAGATGCCCCATCAGCACGAAATAATGGCCGCGAAAGCTTGCCGTCTGCTCGATCGCGACGACGTCCGCCGGTGACTCGACGACGCAGAGCAGCGATGCATCCCGCCCCGACGAAGCGCAGATCGGGCAGAGCTCGCCGTCCGCGAACATGCGGCAGCGGCGACAGTGACCGAGCGTGTC
>DASUMQ010000253.1:0-16312 GCA_036277615.1 Steroidobacteraceae bacterium | reverse complement strand
CCTGCAGGCATTCGTGGGCCGCATGGCGAAATCGGCCGGCGGCTCGGTGATCCAGATCTCCTCGGCCTCGGTGCACTGCCTGCTCAACAACCACGCCGCGTACATCGCGACCAAGGCCGCGGGCGAAGCGCTGGTGCGCTGCTTCGCGAACGAGTTCGGCGCGCAGGGCGTGCGGGTCAACTCGATCGCCCCGGGACTCACGTCGACGCCGATGACGGAAAAGGACGTCCACATGCCGGGGCTCGAGGAGGCGTTCCTCAAGGAGTACCCGCTCGGTCGCATCGGCACGACCCAGGACATCGCAGACGCGGCGCTGTGGCTCGCCGGCGACGAGTGCTTCCTGACCGGTCAGGTGCTGCAGGTGAACGGCGGCCTGACGCTGCGACGCAATCCGACGCAGAAGGAGATCAGCGCCAGCCTGCGCGCGCACGCGCCACCGAAGCCGACGGCGTGATCGGTCGGCGCGTCAGGCTTCGACGGAAGCCTGCTTCCTGCCCACGAGCTCGCGCAGGCGGTCTTCGAGGAAGCGGATCATGCGCCGCTCCGGTTCGCCGATCTCGTGGGTCAGCAGGCTCACGGCGAGCCCGTCCATGACGTAGTGCACGAGGTCCAGCGCGATGTCGAAGTTTTCGCCCGAGCCTTCCCACTCGGGAAACAGGTCGACCGCGGTCTTGTACCACTCGCGTTCGAACGCTTCCTGCGCCGGCTTCAGGATTGCCTGCAGCTCGGGGTCCGTGCGCGACGCAACCCACAGTTCGAGGAAGGCGACGTACATCGGATGCTTGACGTGCTCGAAGTAGGCTTCCAGCGCGCGACGCACGCGAGTCTCGTCGCGCGGCAGCTTGTCGATCGCCCGGCGGAACGCCTTGAGCCGCTTCGCGTGCAGGTGCTCGACCGCGGCGCGCACGATGTCGATCTTGGACGGGAAGTGGTGCAGCATCGCCCCGCGCGAGAGTCCCGCCTTGTCGGCGATGACCGTCGTGGTCGTGCAGGCGTAACCCAGGTCGACGACGCAGCGCAGCGCAGACTCGACGATCTGGAGACGCGTCGACGCGCTCTTCTGGGCCTGCCAGCCCGCAGGCACGGCGAGGCCGTCGTCGACACCGTCAGTAGAGCGACTCTTCATGCGTACCGTCCCGGAACATCCCTGATACAGGATGTGTCGCCTGTCGGGAAAAGTCAAAGATGATTGAAACCGACAAGGCTGACTGCTAACGTCGACCGCCCTGCCGCGCGGATGGCGCGGGTTTTCACAGTTCCGGGGGATCGCAGACATGGGTCGACTCGACGGTAAGGTGGCCATCGTGACCGGCGGCTCGGCCGGCCTCGGACGGGCCGATGCCCTCGCGCTCGCGCGCGAAGGCGCGCGCGTCGTCGTCACCGACGTGAACGAGGCGGACGGCCGCAAGGTCGTGGCGGAAATCAACGCCACGCGCGCGCAGGCGGCGCTGTTCCTGTCTCAGGACGTGCGGGACGAGGAACGCTGGCAGCAGGTCATCGCCGAAGCGGTGCGGGCATTCGGCGGGCTGCACGTGCTCGTCAACAACGCGGGCGTCGTGCGGATCGGGTCGCCGGAGAGCTGCACGCTCGAGGATTTCCGGTTCCAGAACGCCGTGATGTCCGAGGGCGTGTTCCTCGGCTGCAAGCACGCCATTCCCGAGATGAAGGCCAGCGGCGGCGGCTCGATCATCAACATGTCCTCGGTGGCCTCGCACCTCGGCTATCCGGTCTACTTCGCATACAGCGCCGCCAAGGGCGCGGTGCGCTCGATGACCAAGGCGATCGCCGTGCACTGCCAGATGAACAAGTTCAACGTACGGTGCAACTCCATCCACGCGGGCGCGATCGACACCCAGATGGTCCGCGACGCCACGAAGACGCTCGGCATGGAGATGTCGTTCTGGGAGCAGACGCCGACCGGCCTCGGCAAGCCCGAGGACGTCGCCCACCTGGTCGTGTTCCTGGCCTCGGACGAGTCGCGCTACGTGAACGGCGCCGAACTGCTGCTGGACAACGCGCTGACCGTGCAGTGACGGTCGTCGCCCTGTCGCGGGACAAATAAAAAAACAGTCAAGACTGTTTAATTCAGACGACCCGCTGTCTATACTGGCGGCGGGCCGCCCCTGCCGGACCGCCCGCCGCACCACCTGGAGAGCAACGATGGATCTCGGACTCAGAGGCAAGAAGGCGATCGTGACCGGGGCCACGCGCGGCATCGGCCGGGCCATCGTCGACCTGCTGGCCGCGGAAGGCGTCGACGTCGGTTTCTGCGCGCGCAACGAGGACGAGGTCAACGACACGACCGCGGCGCTCAAGTCGCGTGGCGTCAATGCGTTCGGCGCGTGCGTCAACGTGCGCGACGGCGACGGCTACAAGGCGTGGCTCGAAAAGACCGCGACCGACCTCGGCGGTTGCGACGTCTTCGTCGCGAACGTGAGCGCCGGCGGCGGCATGGACAGCGAAAAGAACTGGTGGAAGAACTTCGAGATCGACGTGCTCCACACCGTACGCGGCTGCGAGGCGCTCATGGAGCACCTCAAGAAGTCGGGCCAGGGTTCGGTCGTGATCATCAGCTCGACGAACGCGATCGAGACGTTCGCGGCCCCGATGGCCTACAACGCGATGAAGGCCGCCCTGATCACGTACTCCAAGCAGCTCTCGCAATTCGTCGGCAAGTTCAACGTACGCGTGAACTCGATCTGTCCCGGCCCGATCTACTTCGAGGGCGGCGCCTGGGAAATGATCAAGGGCACCAACCAGAAGTTCTACGACGCCACGCTGCGACAGATTCCCGGCGGCCGCATGGGCACGCCCGACGAGGTCGCACGCGTCGTCGCGTTCCTCGCGAGCCCGGCGTCGAGCCTGGTCACCGGCGCCAACGTCGTGGCTGACAACGGATTCACCAAGGGCGTGCGGTTCTGAGCGCCACCGCCATGGGCAAGGCAGCGATCGACGCTTACTTCGTCTGTGGCGGCAAGTACCACGACATCGACTACGCGCGCCTGCAGCTGCTCTCGCTGCTGGGCGAGCAGGAGCGGATCCGGACGCGCATCGCCGAGGACTATCGCGACGTCGAAGCGATCGAGGCCTGCGACTTCCTCGTCACGTACACGGTCGACATCGTGCCGGACGAGGCGACCGCGCAGCGGCTGCGCGACTGGGTGGCCGGCGGCAGGCGCTGGCTCGCGCTGCACGGCACCAATTCGATCCTGCGCTACGCCAAGGGTCGCGGCTGGGAAGCGCCGCGCGACTCGCGCACGTTCATGGAAACGCTCGGCAGCCAGTTCGTCGCGCATCCGCCCATCGCGCCGTACCGGGTCGAAGTCACCCGGCCCGACCATCCGCTGGTCGCGGGCATCGCGCCGTTCGATGCCGAGGACGAGCTCTACCTGATGGAACTGCACCCGCCGTTCGAGACGCTGCTGCACACGCGCTGGTCCGGCGAAGCGAAGGGCTTCGCGGAGCGGGACTGGACCCGCGACGAGCCTCGACCCGTCATGTACCTGAAGAGCATCGGTGCCGGCGAAGTGCTCTACTTCACGCTCGGCCACGCGCGCGGCCACTACGACATGCGCCCGCTGATGGACGAGTACGCGTCGGTCGAGCGCGGCAGCTGGCCGGTGCCGGCATTCCAAGAACTGCTGCGGCGCAGCCTGCGCTGGGCCGCAGGCATCGCCTGAGCGAGGCTGCCATGGCTTCGAACCCCGAAGACGACCTCAAGAACGCCTCGCGGACGCCGCCGTACAAGCGCGTACCGCGCGTGGCCCCCGAGCAGAGCCCGATCACGCCGGTCGAAAAGGCGCCGGATCCGGAGCTCGGGCACGACCTGATCCGCAAGGAGCGCTACACGTCGCCCGAGTTCATGCAGCTCGAGTGGGAGCGGGTGTGGACCAAGGTCTGGCTGCTCGGCGCCGTGGAGTCCGACCTGCGCGAGCCCGGCGATTTCGTCTGCACCGACATCGGCCGCGAGTCGATCCTGATCGTGCGGCAGCGCGACGGGGGCGTGCGCGCGTTCTACAACGTCTGCCTCCACCGCGGCAATCGATTGCGCCCGGCCGGCGTGGGCAGCACCGAATCGTTCAAGTGCCAGTACCATCACTGGGATTACGCGCTCGACGGCTCGTTCAAGCGCATCCCGGACCTCGAGACGTTTCCGCAGGGTGCACCGCCCTGCCGCGGGCTCGTCGAAGTCCCTTGCGACAGTTGGGGCGGGTTCGTCTGGTTCAGCCTCGACCCGAACGTGCGACCGCTGCGCGAGTTCCTGGATCCGATGCCGCAGCACCTCGACCCGTACAACTTCCACAAGATGGCGCTCACGCGCGACATCACGGTCGAGTGGAACTGCAACTGGAAGACGTCGGTCGACGCCTTCAACGAGAGCTACCACGTCCAGGGCATCCACCCGCAGCTGATGTGGTACCTGCACGACCTCGATATCCAGATCGACTGTTACGAGCGCCACAACCGCTACCTGATTCCGTTCGCCACGTGGAGCCCGCGCGTGCGCCGGCCGCCGTCGATCCCGGATCCGATCAAGGTGATCATGAAGGCGGCCGGCATGGACCCGGCCGATTACGACGAGCCGTTCGAGAACATCCGTCGCGACGTGCAGCGGCACAAGCGCCAACACGGTTCCGCGCAGGGCAAGGACTATTCGCGCCTCAACGACGACCAGCTCACCGACGACTACCACTACCTGATCTTCCCGAACGTCACGCTCAACGTGCACTCGGACGACCTGATGCTGTTCCGGCAGCGCCCGCACCCCACCGACCCCGACCGGATGTACTACGACATCTGGACGTTCGAGCTCGTGCCGGACGGCAAGGAGTGGCCGGAGCGCCCGCGGCACCAGACCTTCAGGCACGGCGAGAAATCGATCGGGCTCGTGCTGGACCAGGACGCGGCGAACCTGCCCGGCGTGCAGGCCGGCATGCACTCGAAGGCGTTCGCAGGGCTGTGGCTCGGCTCGCAGGAGCTGCGCATCCGCCACTTCCACAAGGTCATCGACGACTACGTCTACGGGCCGGGCGGCAAGCCACCCGGTGCACTCTGATTCGAGCCAGCGAGGCGACATGACTGCTGCACCACTTTCGGCGGAGCGTCTGCTGCGCGCCTACCGCCAGATGAAGACGATCCGGGAGTTCGAGGAACGGCTGCACGTCGAGATCGCGACCGGCGAGATCCCGGGCTTCACGCACCTCTACGCGGGCCAGGAAGCGGTCGCGGTCGGCGTGTGCGAGCACCTCGACGAGGACGACTACATCGTGAGCACGCACCGCGGCCACGGGCACTGCATCGCCAAGGGCTGCGACGTCACCGGCATGATGCTCGAGATCTACGGCCGTCGCGACGGGCTGTGCAAGGGCAAGGGCGGCTCCATGCACATCGCCGACGTCACCAAGGGCATGCTCGGCGCCAACGCAATCGTCGGCGGCGGGCCGCCACTTGCCGTGGGTGCGGCGATCGCCTGCCGCAACCGCGGCAACGGCAAGGTCAGCGTCGGCTTCGGCGGCGACGGCAGCTGTAACCAGGGCACCGTCTTCGAAGCGATGAACATGGCCGTCGTGCTCAAGGTGCCGGCGCTCTTCGTGTTCGAAAACAACGGCTACAGCGAGCACACCGGCTGCGACTACGCGGTCGGCTCCAGGGACATCGCGGCGCGCTCACGTGCGTTCGGCATGCCGGCCGAGCGGTGCGACGGCGCCGACTTCTTCTCGGTCTACGAAATTGCGGGTCGCCTGATCGAGGGTGCGCGACGCGGCGACGGTCCGGCCACGATCGAGGCCATGATCACGCGTTTCTATGGCCACTTCGAAGGCGACCCGCAGAATTACCGCGCCAAGGACGAGGTGAAACGCCACCGCGAGACGATGGACTGCCTGCACAACTTCCGCGAGCGCGTCACCGCCGAGGGCTGGCTCGCGGCCGCCCTGCTCGACGCCGTCGACGAGGACGTGCTCAGGCAGATCGACGGCGCGGTCGCCGCGGCCAAGGCCGCTCCGCCGCCGGCCGAGACGGAAGTCGAGACCGACGTCTACATCTCCTACTGAGCCGACGCGCATGCCACAAAAATCCTTCCGCGACGCGCTCAACGACGCGCTGCACCTCGAAATGGAGCGCGACGCCTCGGTGATCGTGCTCGGTGAAGACGTTTCGGGCGGCGCCGGCGGCTCGTCGGGCCAGCGCGAGGCGTCCGGCGGAATCTTCGGCGTGACCAAGGGGCTGCTGCCGAAGTTCGGTGCGGACCGTGTCATCGACACGCCGATCTCGGAGTCCGCGATCATCGGCGCGGCGGGCGGCGCCGCGCTCGCCGGAATGCGGCCCGTCGCGGAACTGATGTTCGCCGACTTCGTCGGCGTCAGCATGGACCAGATCTTCAACCAGATGGCGAAGTTCCGGTACATGTTCGGCGGCAAGACGCGCTGCCCCGCCGTCGTGCGCCTCGCGATGGGCGCCGGCATGAACATGGGCGCCCAGCACTCCCAGTCGATCTACTCGCTGCTGACCGCGGTGCCGGGCCTCAAGGTCGTCGTGCCGTCCAGTGCATACGACGCGAAAGGGTTGCTGATCCAGGCGATCCGCGACGACGACCCGGTGATGTTCTTCGAGCACAAGGCGCTCTACCCGCGCAAGGGCGAGGTGCCGGACGGCGCGTACACCGTGCCGTTCGGCGAAGCGAACCTGTTGCGCGAAGGCGAACACGTCACGGTCGTCGCGATCGGTCGCATGGTCGTCTTTGCGGAAAAGGCGATCGACACGCTCGCGAAGGACGGCATCACCTGCGACCTGATCGACCCGCGCACGACCTCGCCGCTCGACGTGGACACCATCCTCGAGAGCGTCGAGAACACGGGCCGCCTGGTCGTGGTCGACGAGTCGAATCCACGCTGCAGCGTCGCCTCGGACATCTGCGGCATCGTCGCACAGCAGGGTTTCCGGTCCCTCAAGGCCGCACCGCGCGCGGTCACCGCGCCCCACGCGCCCGTGCCGTTCGCACGGGAGCTCGAGCGCGCCTGGGTGCCGGGCCCCGCGAAGATCGAGGCGGCCATCCGCGACGTGATGCGCGACTGAGTCACGGGGAATCGTCACGATGCTGAGCCGGCCGACACGTCACGCGTTCATTGCTTCGCTCGGACTCGTCCTCGGCGCGAATCTGGCCATCGCTGCCGCTGCAGTCGAGCCGCAGAAAAAAGGGGCCGGCGACGCCGCACCGCGGTTCGACCAGAAGGCGACGGTCGAGGCCCACCCCGGTGCGCCGCTGTTCGACCAGTACTGCGCGAGCTGCCACCTCGGGCAGGTCGCAAAGGCGCCGCACAAGATGTTCCTGCAGATGATGGCGCCGGACGCGATCCATGCTGCGCTCGACGTCGGCATCATGCGCAGCCACGCCGAAAAGCTGAGCGCGGCCCAGAAAAAGCAGGTTGCGACCTACCTGGGCGGCGACCACCCGGTCTCCACCGCGCGTGCGCCGCAGTGCACCGGCGCTGCCGCGAAGTTCGACGGCTCGCGCAAGCCCGCGGTTTCCGGCTGGGGCATCACGGCGGGCAACACGCGTCACATCGATGCCGCGAGTGCCGGGTTGACGGCCGCCGACCTGCCGCGGATCGAGCTCAAGTGGGCGTTCGCGTTCCCGAATGCGCAGCGCGCGCGTTCGCAGCCGGCCGTCGCCTTCGGCGCCGTCTACGTCGGCAGCCAGGACGGCACGGTGTACGCGCTCGACGAGAACACCGGCTGCATCCGCTGGACGTTCCGTGCGCCGGCCGAGGTGCGTACGGCCGTGGTGGTCGAAGCGCCGGAGGCGGCGAGCCGTCGTGCGGGATCACCTCTCGTATTCTTCGGCGACCTGCTCGCACGCGTGTATGCGGTCGATGCGTTCACGGGTGCGTTGCGCTGGTCGTTCAAGGCCGACGACCACCCGAACGCGACGATCACGGGCGCGCCGTCGCTGCACGACGGCACGCTGTACGTGCCGGTCTCCTCGCTCGAAGTCACCTCCGCCGCGGACCCGGCGTACGAGTGCTGCACGTTTCGCGGATCGGTGGTGGCGCTCGACGCACTGACCGGCGCGAGCCGCTGGAAAGCGCACACGATCCCGACCCCGCCGAAGGAGGTCGCACGCACGCGTGTCGGCACCCGTGTGCTCGCACCTTCGGGTGCGCCGGTGTGGAACTCTCCGGCGATCGATGCTCAGCGCGGGCTGCTCTACGTCGGCACGGGCGAGAATTATTCCTCGCCTGCCAACGACACGAGCGATGCGCTGATCGCGTTCCGGCTCACCGACGGTGCGATGGTCTGGCACGCGCAGAAGACGGCGAACGACGCCTGGAACGTGGCCTGCATGCTGCCGGACAACCCGAACTGCCCACCGGAGAATGGTCCCGACGTGGACTTCGGCTCGAGCGTGATCGTGCTGCGCGACGCGACGCGAGGCGACCTGCTGCTCGCCGGCCAGAAATCCGGCATGGTCTACGCCGTCGATCCCGGGCAGCGCGGCAGGATCGTCTGGGGCGCTCGCGTCGGCCGGGGTGGGATCCAGGGCGGCGTGCATTTCGGCATGGCCACCGACGGCGAACGCCTGTTCGTGCCGATCTCCGACATGAAGGACGAACACGATGGCCGCGTGCACGAGCAGCCCTCGCGCGCTGGTCTTTACGCACTCGAGCCGCGGACGGGCAAGACGCTCTGGGGCACGCCGGCCGACGACGTCTGTGCGGGTCGCCAATTCTGCGACTCGGGAATCTCGGCGGCGATCACCTCGATCCCGGGTGCGGTGCTGGCCGGACACATGGACGGCCGACTGCGAGCCTACGCCGCGAGCGACGGCAAGGTCGTCTGGGAAGTCGACACGACGCGCGAATGGAAGACCGTGTCGGGTGAGTTGGCGCGCGGCGGTTCGTTCGGCGGTGGCGCCGGCCCGATGGTGGTCAACGGCAAGCTGTTCGCGGTGTCAGGTTACGGGCTCTATTTCCACATGCCCGGCAACGTGCTGCTGGTGTTCGGGAAGTAGTGGCCACTCTCCTCAGGCGACGAAGTCGTAGAACTTGAGGTCCATCTCGCCCGTGACCGTCGCGAGGATCGGCGGCACGAGCCGTTCGTGGAACGGCGTGGTCTGGTGGTGCTGGAACGCCGCCTCGTCCGTGAAGCGCCCGTAGACCACGTACGTGTCGGGTTTGTCGCGCGAGCGAACGATGTCGTACACCTTGGTGTCGGGCTCGCTCGCGTGCGTGAGGTCCGAGAGTTCCTTCTGCAGCCGTTCGAACTCGGCTTCCTGGCCCGGCTTGATCCTGAGCGTGGCGATGAAGACGGTCATGTATCGCTGATCCTCGTCGAAAGACAGTGAAACGGTCAGGGCTCGAACGCGTCGAGGTACTCACGCTCCCAGGTGCCGTCGATGCACTCGACGATCCGCGGGGCGACGGCGGCGAGCCACGCGGAATTCATGTGCGCGTGCTCGTCCTCCTCGCTCGGGAACGACTCGAGCACGGCGTAGCGACGCGGTTCGCGCAGCTTGAAGAATTCGTAGTAGATCACGCCGGGCTCGTGCTTCCGGACGCTCGCGGTCAATTCGTTGCACGCGTCGACGAAGTCCCGCTCGCGTCCCGGCTTGACGGTCATCCGGGAGATGAAAGTGATGCGCGGCATGCATTCCCCTCGGGTATGTCGTGTGGATGGTAGCACCCGAATTCGCCGGAAAGAAACAGTCAAGCCTGTTTCTTTTTTCCCTCGATGCGGTACATTGCGGCGGGTGTCCGCCGTCATTCCGCCCGAGTGAACCTTGGTTGAAAAACCGTACCTGCCAGCACTTGCGCTGTCCGAGCTCGCACCAGGGACGATGCGCTGCGTGACGCTCGCGGAACAGCCGGTGCTGGTCGTGCACGCGAAGGACGGCAACGTGCACGCGGTACACAACGTCTGCAGCCACGCCTACGCCAGGCTCGACGAAGGCCGCCTGCGCGGCACCCGCGTGATCTGCCCGTTGCACGGCGCAAGCTTCGACGTGCGCACGGGCGCCGTGCTCGGCGCGCCCGCCACCGTGCCGCTTGCGAGTTATCCGGTGCGCGTCGTCGACGGGCGCATCGAAGTCCAGGTCTGACCGTTCGCCACGAGGAGCCTGCCGCGTGAACTTCCAGCTGACCGACGAACAGCGCTCGCTGCAGGATGCCGCGCGCACGTACGCCCGCGCGAAGTTGCCCCTGGTCGCCCGCGAATGCGAAGAGACCGGGCACGCGCCCGACAAGTCGCTCGTGAAGGATTTCGCGGAGATGGGCTTTCTCGGCATCAACGTGCCGGAGCGCTACGGCGGCCTCGGGCTCGGCAACGTCGAAGCGCTGCTCGTGCTCGAGGAGTTCGGCAAGGTGTCCTCGGCCGTCGCATTTCCAGTGTTCGAGTCCTGCGTCGGCCCCGTGCGCGCGATCGAGCGCTTCGCCTCCGAATCGCTGCGGCAGCGCGTCGTGCCCGCGGTGTGTCGCGGCGAGATCCAGGTGGCCGTGTCGATGTCGGAGCCGCAGGCGGGCTCGGCACTCACCGACCTCACGACGCGCGCCGAGCGCAAGGGCGACGCGGTGATCCTGAACGGCACCAAGCGCTGGTGCTCGGGCGGCGGTCACGCGGACGGCTACGTCGTGTATTGCCGCATGTCGGAGGACGAAGGCGCACGGGGCATCGGCGCGGTCTACGTCGAAAAGGACACGCCGGGCGTCACGTTCGGTCGGCCCGAGAGCCTGATGGGATTCCGTGGCGTGCCCTCCTCGGACATCTATTTCGACAACGCGACCGTTCCCGCCGATAACGTGGTCGTGCCGGCGGGGGGCTTCAAGAAGCTCATGGAAGCGTTCGACCTCGAGCGCTGCGGCAATGCGACGATGGGCCTCGCGCAGGCCTCGGGCGCACTCGAAGACGTGCTGGAGTACGTGCAGGAGCGCGAGCAGTTCGGCAAGCCGCTGGTGGAGTTCCAGGCCGTACAGATCCGGCTCGCCGAGATGAAGATGCGGATCGAGGCGGCGCGACTGCTGATCCATCGCGCGGCGTCGAACGCGCAGGACGGCCTGCCGAGCATCCTCGATTCCTCGGTGGCGAAATGCTTCGCGAACGAGATCGCGCGCGAGGTCTGCGGCCACGCCGTGCAGCTGATGGGCGGTTACGGGTATTCGCGCGAATACCCGATGGAGCGCCGGCTCCGCGACGCCTGGGGCTGGGGCATCGCCGGCGGCGCCATCGACATCCAGAAGGTCAACATCGCGGGCGCGATGGTCGGTCGCCGCTTCGACCAGAGGCGCTGAACGCATGGGCGTGCTGGGCGGCGTGCGCGTGCTCGATTTCGGTCGCTACGTGGCCGGTCCGTACTGCGCGACGCTGCTCGGGTACCTCGGCGCCGAGGTGATTCGCGTCGAGCGCCGCGACGGCGGCGAGGACCGCTACATCGCGCCGATCGCGGCCACGGGCGAAGGCGGCGTCTTTTTCCAGACGGCCTGCAACAAGAAATCGCTGACGCTCGATCCCGCGTCGCCGAAAGGGCGAGAGGTCGTCGAGCGGCTCGTGCGCACCGCGGACGTCGTCGTCGCGAACCTGCCGCCGGCAGGCCTGCGGGCGCTCGGCCTCGACTACGATACGCTGCAACGCGTTCGCGCCGACATCATCCTGGTCACGCAGACTTCGTTCGGTGAATCGGGTCCACTCGCCGATCGCGGTGGGTTCGACGGCGTGGGCCAGGCGATGTCGGGCGCGATGTACATGACCGGCACGCCCGGGCAGCCGGTCAAGGCGGCGGCCCCTTACGTGGATTTCTCGACCGCCGTGCTGTCGGCGTTCGGCACGCTCGCCGCGCTGATGCACCGCGCGCAGAGCGGCGAAGGCCAGGAAGTGAAGGCGACGCTGCTCGGCACGGCCATGGCGGTGTTCGGCTCGCACCTGGTCGAGCAGAGCGCGCTCGGTCTCGACCGCGTGCCCTCGGGCAACCGCGTGCAGACCTCGGCGCCCTCGGACGTGTTCGCGACCCGCGACGGCCACGTGCTCGTGCACACGGTCGGCAACGGCCTGTTCCGCCGTTGGGCCAGACTGATGGGCGACGCGGACCGGTGGATCGCCGATCCACACTTCCAGTCCGACCAGTCGCGCGGCGATCACAGCGCAGAAATCCTGGCGCGCACGCGCGCGTGGTGTGCGGAGCGGTCGAACGAGCAAGCACTCGCGGAACTCGAGGCCGCGGGGTTGCCGTGCGGCCCGGTGCACACGGTGCAGCAGGCGCTCGAACATCCGCAGGTCGAGGCGATGCAGTGGTTGAAGCAGATCGCGGACTTCCCGGGATTGCCGCGACCCGCGTCCGTGCCCGACCTGCCGCTGCAGCTCGGCGTGTCCGGCGGCGGCATCGCCCGGCGCCCGCCGCTGCTCGGCGAGCACACGGACGACATCCTGCGCGGGCTCGGGTATTCGGACGACGAAATCGCGGCGCTGCGCGCCGACGGGGTCGTCTGAGCCCTAGTCGAGCGGCGTCACGCGGTAGCCCAGCCGCGGGAAGTGCACGATCACCTCGCCGCAACGCGGGTCGCGCCGCAGCACACCGACCTCGTTCCAGTCGAGCGACACCAGTTCGCCCTGCGTTGCGCCGCGGCGGGTGTCGTCCGGGCACACCTCGACGCGCATGTGGGCCCGCAACGGCTGCGCGTCGGTGGGCACGACGGCACAGGCCTCCGGCGTCGACGAGCGCGCCACCTCGAGCGCCTCCTCGGCCGTGCAGTCGATCCGCGTGCCCTCGCCCAGCGCCGTGACACGCGCTTCCCAGTCGGCGAGACGCGGGCAGGCGGCGTAGACCTCGGCGACGCCCGGCAGAGCGCGCGTGAACCACGGCACCGTCCACGCGTGGATGTCGACGAGGCCCGCCGCATCACCGGTCAGGAACGGCCGCCCATCGGCGAGTTGCTGCTCGACGAATCCCGCGTGAACGCGCAGTTGCGCGCGCGCGTGCTCGACGTCGACGTGCTCGAAATCGATGTCCGGAAACACGCCTTGCCGGTCCTTGCGGAACTCCGCCGGCCATTCGGTGCTCGACGTGCCGATCGCGACGTGCAGGCCGGCGCGGAAGAACGCGTCCGCCCATTTGACGGCCGCGTACGCGAGCCCTTCGTTGCCGTCGGGGAACAGCGTCGGTTGGCGGTAGCGTCGTTCGAGTTCGCGCGCGATGCGCTGCGAGTCGACGTAGACGTCGGCGCCGATCTGCAGCACCGGCGTGCCGCGATAGCCGCCCGTGAGCGCAACGAGGTCGTCCTTGGGCGGCATCATCGGCGTCGTGACGGACCGCCACTCGAGACGCTTGATCCCGAGCATGCGCAGCGCCCGTTGTGTGAACGGCGAAGCGTCGTAGTGGTGCAGTATCAGGTCGGTCACCGCTCGTGCTCCTTGCGCTGCTGCTCGACCGCCTGCGCGGTCTGGCCGTAGAGGAACCGGTAGGCCTCGGCATCGGCCATGCGCACGTGCCCGTTGGCATACGCGCGCCGCGTCGCGGGCCGGTCGCGCACGGCCGCGAACCAGCGCTCCACTTCGGGGAAGTCCGCGAGCGACTGGCCTTGCCACTCGTGGTGGACGATCCACGGGAAGCAGGCGATGTCCGCGATCGAGTACTCGCCCGCGATGTACTCGCGCCCGGCCAGCCGTCGCTGCAGCACGCCGTACAGCCGGTTCATCTCGTCGGTGTACCGCTGGATGCCGTACTCGACCTTCTCTTTCGCGAACATGCGGAAGTGGTGCGCCTGCCCTGCCATCGGACCGAGGCCCGCGACCTGCCAGTACACCCACGGCAGCACGTCGTACCGACCGCGCACGTCGTGCGGCAGCAGCCGCCCCGACTTCTCCGCGAGGTACTGCAGGATTGCCCCCGATTCGAAGACCGGGAGCGGCCCGCCCGGCGCGTCGAGATCGACGATGGCCGGGATCCGGTTGTTCGGACTGATCTCGAGGAAGTCCGGTGCGAACTGCGCGCCACGCAAAATGTCGACGTCGACGAGACGGTACGGCAACCCGCACTCCTCGAGCATCATCGGCACCTTGAGGCCGTTGGGCGACGGGAAGAAGTGAACCTCGATCATGCGGCCGCCACGACGTAGCCGATGCGCGGAAAGTGCACGACGACCTCGCCTGCCCGCTCGTCGTGACGACGGATCGAAACGCAGTGACGGTCGAGCGTGACGAGGTCCCCCGCGACCGCCACCTTGCCGTAATCGTCCGGCGTCACGGTCACACGCTGGCCGGCCTGCAGCCGCGACGGGTCGTCGACGGCAACGCCCGAGCCGGCCGTCGGCGTCGACGCGCGGGCCACCTCGAGCGCCTCGCGCGCCTCGATGTCGCTGCGTCGCCCGTGTCCCACGGCCCGCACGCGCTGCTCCCACGCGGCTACGTGTCGATACGGCTGCAGCAACGCGGGCATCGCGGCGATGAAGCCTCGCAACATCCACAGCACGTAATACGCCGTCGCGTCGACGAGGCCGGGGCGGTCGCCGGAGAGGAAGGCGCGCCCGTCCGCAAGCTGATCCTCCACCAGTGCCGCGTGCGCCAGCGCCTGGCCGAACATGTGCGGCGTACGCTCGGCGAACGTCGAAAAATCCATGTGGCTGAAGAACTCGCGGCGGTCCTGCAGCAGGTCGGCCGGCAGTTCGTCGTTGAGGCCCATCGAAAGGCCGGCGCCCGGCTCGAAGAAGCGGTCGGCCCAGGCCGCGAGTGCAATCGCGAGACCGCGGCCGGCGTCGGGAAACAGCGTCGGTTCAGGCCACCGCGCCTCGAGTTCCCGCGCGATGCAGCTCGTGTCGCAGTAGACGTCCGCGCCGACCTGCAACACGGGCGTCTTGCGGTAGCCGCCCGTGAGCGCGGTGAGGTCGGGCTTGGGCATCACCATCGGGATCTGGACGCTGCGCCAGGCGAGTCCCTTGATGCCCAGCAGCACGCGCACCTTTTCGGCGTACGGCGACCAGTCGAAGTGATGCAGGATCGGCTCGCTCACGCCCTCGCCCCTGTGCCCGGGTACGCTCCGACTATAAGGAAAAGCGCCTCAGAAAAAAACAGTCAGGTTTGTTTCTTTTGGCAGGGCCGGCACCTATACTGGACCGGTCAGTTCGAGAGGACCCGCACGATGGACGCTGCCGCAACCGAACGTTTCGTCCGCCGGTTCACCGAGGGGATGGAGTACGAGGCCACTCGCGAGGGACCGCCGGAGGGATTTCCGCAACTGCCGTCGATCCCGGGCGGCCGGTACAACGACCCGACCTTCCTGGCCGCCGAGCAGCAGGGTCTCTGGAAGCGGTCGTGGCTCTACGCCTGTCACGCCGACGAAGTGCCCGAGGCCGGCAGCTTCCTGCTCTGGACCAAGACGGGTTCGCCGATCCTGATCCTGCGCGGCAAGGACATGAAGATCCGCGCGTTCTACAACACCTGCCGGCACCGCGGCGCTCCGCTCGTCAAGTCCGACACGGGACGTTGCGACGGTCTCGTCTGCTCCTACCACGGCTGGACTTATGCGCTCGACGGCCGGTTGATCAACCTGCGCGACAAGCGCGACTTCGTCGGCCTCGACATGAGCCGGCATGCGCTCGTGTCGGTGCGCTGCGAAATGCTCGCGAACTGGGTGTTCATCAACGAAGACCCGGATGCCCGGCCGTTGCTCGAGGAACTCGGCCCCATTCCCGCGCACCTCGAACAGTTCCAGCCGGAGTCGCTGCGTTTCGTCGAAAAGCACGGCTACGACCTCAAGTGCAACGTCAAGGTGCTGCTCGACGCATTCCTCGAGACCTACCACCTCAAGTCCATCCACCAGAACACGGTCGACCGCTTCCTCGACCATCGCGGCACGACCATCGCGCTCTACCGTCACGGTCACTCGCTGATGGTCACGCCGAACCGTCGTCCGGACTGGATCGATCCCGGCACGCGCGGCATGCGCCGCGTGGAGACCGCCACGGTCATTTCGACGCGCAACAACCCGTCCTGGAACATTTACCCCAACCTCGTGACGCCGATCGACCCGTCCGGCTGCCCGTTTCTCGTGTTCTGGCCGACCGGCCCGGACTCGATGCGCATCGAATGCCACTGGTTCGCGCCGGACTGGGGCGACGAGCCGCTGAATCCGCTGTGGCACACGCGCATCGCCAACTTCGATCGCATCCTCGACGAAGACCTGCAGTTCGCCGAGAAGATCCAGAAGTCGGTCGAGTCGCCGGGCTTTCGCGGCATGACGCTCAATTACCAGGAGCGACGCATCTATCACTGGCACGAGGAACTCGACCGGCGCATCCGCGCGGCGGGGATCGAATTGCCGCAACACCTGCGC
>DASUMQ010000252.1:0-3494 GCA_036277615.1 Steroidobacteraceae bacterium | reverse complement strand
TCGGCGGCCGGTGCCGGCAGCGCGACCAGACCCGCGGCGAGGCACAGCAGCCTTCTGATCGGGTTCACGGCAGCTCCTCCTTGAGAAAGTCGGCGGCGGCCCGGGAGCGCGGCTGCCGGAAGAACTCCGGCGCCGGCGTGCATTCGCCGACACGGCCGTTGTCGAGGAACAGGATTTCCTGCCCCAGCCGCCGCGCCTGCCCGAGGTGGTGCGTCACCATCACGACCGTCGTACCCGCGGCATGCAGCGCGGCGATGCCCGCCTCGATCGAGCGCATGGCCGCCGGGTCGACGCTCGCGGTGGGCTCGTCCAGGAACAGGATCCGCGGCTGGAGGGTCGCGGCGCGCGCGAGCGCGACCCGCTGCTGTTCACCGCCCGAGAGCACGCGCGCGGGTCGCTCGGCCAGGTGACGCAGGCCGACGGCTTCGAGCACACTGAGCGCGCGCCGCCGGGCCTCGCGCCGGGGCACGCCTCGCACGATCAGGCCGTAGGCCACGTTGCCGAGCACCGAGCGGCGCAGCATGACGGGACGCTGGAACAGCATCGCCTGCGATTCGGGCCGCGCGACCAGGTCGCCCCAGCGCAACCGACCCGACGTCGGCGCGAGCAGCCCGTGCATGACGCGCATCAACACGCTCTTGCCGGCGCCGTTCGGCCCGAGGATGACGGTGCAGCTGCCCTCGGCGATGCGCAGGTGCACGTCGTGGAGGATCGCGTTCCGGGCCCGCGCGAACCCGACGCCTTCGAGCAGCAGCGGGAACATGGCGCTCACCGCGGACCGCCCGCCGCCCAGATGCGCACGCCGTGCGCGAGCGCGTTGACCAGCAGCACGAGCGCGAGCAGCACCAGCCCGAGGCCCAGCGCCAGCGGCAGGTCACCCTTGCTGGTTTCGAGCGCGATCGCGGTGGTCATCACGCGCGTCACGCCGTCGATGTTGCCGCCCACGATCATGACCGCGCCCACCTCCGCGATGGCGCGGCCGAAGCCGGCGAGCAGCACGGTCGACAGCGACCAGCGCGTGTCCGCGATCAGGGTCCAGGCCGCCTGCAGGTTCGAGGCGCCCAGCGAACGAAGCTGTTCCGCGTACTCGGACCACGCGTCCTCGACCACCTGCCGGGAGAGCGCCGCCAGCAGCGGGAAGACGAGCAGGGCCTGGGCAATGCTCATCGCGGTCGGCGTGAACAGCAGGCCGTATGAACCGAGGGGCCCTGCGCGCGACAGCAGGAGGTAGACGGTCAGGCCCACGACCACGGCCGGAAGCCCCATGAGGCCGTTCAGCAGCACGGTCAGCGTCCGTCGACCACGGAACCGGCCCACGGCCAGCAGCGCGCCCGCGGGCAGGGCGAAGGTCGCCGCGAGCACCACGGCGATGAAGCTGACGCGCAGGCTCAGCGCGACGATCCCGTAGAGGTGGTCGTCGCCATGCAGCAGGAGCGCGACCGCGGCATGGAAGCTGGCGGAGAGGGTATCCAAGTGCAGAGGGGGACCTGAACTGCGGTCAGCATAGCGACACGCGCACGGGTGCGACACCCTCGGTTATCGACGGCCGGCGCGGGTACACTGGCCGACGTGGCCGCGAGAACGAACTTGAACGCTGCGGACATCGACGCGCTCGTCCAGGCGCGCCACCCCGCGCCGCGCTCGCTGCTGGGCTATCACGAGTTTTCCCGCCGCTCCGGCGACGACCCTCTCTGCGTGGTGCGCGTGCTCGAGCCCGACGCGCTTTCGGTCCAGGTGTTGTGGGACGGCGACGCGGGACCCGGGCTCGAGCTCAAGCGCCTGCACGACGCCGGCCTGTTCCAAGGCCGCGTACCGTATCGCCGCCCGGCGCGGCCTTACCGGCTGCACGTGCGTTACCGCAACGGCGTCGAAGTCGACAAGCACGATGCCTACTACTTCGCACCGCAGCTCACCGACTTCGACTTCTACCTGTTCGGCGAAGGCAACCACTGCTCCATCTACTACAAGCTCGGCGCGCACCCCTGCGAGCTCGACGGGCTGCGCGGCACGCGCTTTGCGGTGTGGGCGCCGAACGCGGCGCGCGTGAGCGTCGTCGGGCCGTTCAACTTCTGGGACGGCCGCAAGCACGCGATGCAGGTCCGCGGCGGCTCCGGCATCTGGGAGCTGTTCATTCCCGACGTGGCGCCCGGCACGACCTACAAGTACGAGATCCGCACGCGCGCCGGCCAGACGATCCTCAAGGCCGATCCGTACGGCTTCGCGATGGAGCTGCGTCCCGGCAACGCCTCGGTCGTGGCCGATCTCGACGGTTACGAGTGGCACGACGCGGCGTGGCTCGAGGCGCGCACCAAGGCCAACCACACCCAGCGCCCGATCAACGTCTACGAAGTGCACCCGGGCAGCTGGCGGCGGGCCTACGATCGCACGCCGCAGTTCCTCAACTGGCACGAACTCGCCGACGAGCTGATCCCGTACGTCAGGACGCAGGGTTACACGCACGTCGAGCTGATGGGCGTGGCGGAACACCCGTTCGACGGCTCGTGGGGCTACCAGGTCGTCGGCTACTACGCGCCGAGCGCCCGGTTCGGGTCGCCGCACGATTTCATGCACTTCGTCGACCGCTGCCACGCGGCCGGCCTGGGCGTGATCATCGACTGGGTGCCCGCGCACTTCCCGCGCGACGACCACGGCCTGGCGCTGTTCGACGGCACTGCGCTGTACGAGCACGCCGACCCGCGCCTCGGCGAGCACGCCGACTGGGGCACGAAGATCTTCAACTACGGCCGGCACGAAGTCCGCAACTTCCTGGTCGCCAACGCGCTCTACTGGCTCGATCGCTATCACGTCGACGGACTGCGCGTGGATGCGGTCGCCTCGATGCTCTACCTCGATTACAGCCGCAAGTCGGGCGAGTGGATCCCGAACCGCTACGGCGGTCGCGAGAACCTCGAGGCCATCGAGTTCCTGCGGCAGCTCAACACCGCGATCGGGCGCGATTTCCCCGGCGTCATGACGTTCGCAGAGGAGTCGACCGCGTTTCCGGGCGTCACCCAACCCGCGCACCTGGGCGGCCTGGGCTTCCACTTCAAGTGGAACATGGGCTGGATGAACGACACGCTGCGCTACGTCGAGCACGACCCGGTGCACCGCCGCTACCATCATTCGCTGGTGACGTTCTCGTTCGTCTACGCCTGGTCGGAGAAGTACGTGCTGCCGATCTCGCACGACGAGGTCGTGCACGGCAAGAAGTCGCTGCTCGACAAGATGCCGGGCGACGAGTGGCAGAAGCGCGCGAACTTCCGCTGGTTCCGCGCCTACATGACCGCGCACCCGGGCAAGAAGCTGCTGTTCATGGGCAGCGAGTTCGGCCAGTGGCACGAATGGCGCGACGAGCACTCGATCGACTGGCACCTGCTCGAGCAGCCGGTGCACCGCGCGTTGCTCGACCTGGACCGCGACCTCAACTGCATCTATCGCGACTACCCGCAGTTCCACGGCAGCGACACCGACCCCGCGGGGTTCGCCTGGGTCGA
>DASUMQ010000251.1:0-32153 GCA_036277615.1 Steroidobacteraceae bacterium | reverse complement strand
CTCGCCGAAACTCGCGTGAGCGTAGAACACCGGCAGCAGCGTCAATCCGATGCCCGTCTGCTCGGCGGCGGCGACGACCTGCGCCGCGAGTTCGCCGATGTCCTCGTACGGTCGACCGTCGGCCGCGTGGTGGACGTAGTGAAACTCGCCGACGCGCGTGAACCCGGACTCGAGCATCTCGACGAACGCGAGCGCCGAGATCGCGTGCACGTCGTCCGGCGCGAGACGACCGACGAAGTGGTACATCACCTCGCGCCAGGTCCAGAAGTTGTCGTGCTCCGGCCCGCGTTGCCCCGTGAGGCCCGCCATTGCGCGCTGGAAGCCGTGGCTGTGCACGTTGGCCAGCCCGGGCAGGGCGATCGCGTGATGACGCTCGTCGTCGTCGCTCGCCGTCACGCTGTGCTCGACCTCGGCGATGCGTCCGTCGCGCACGCGCACGCGGACCGAGCGCGCCCAGCCGCTCGGCAACAGCGCGACCTCGAACCAGAGCCTGGCATTGCCCGTCGTCACTGGACGGCATCCACCCGTTTGGTTAGATATGGGGTGCCACACTAACCGACCCGTCTGCCCCGAAACAGAGGCCGCCTGACGCTGACGCATGCGTCGCGGCGGCCGCGAGAAAGTACTGGTGACGCCTGCGCCCCGTCCGTCCTGGCTCGAACTGACCGTCGGCGATGCGGCCGTGATGGTCAGCATTCCCCACTCGGGCACGGACATTCCTGCGTCGATCGAAGCCAGGCTCGTCGATCGCTGGCTCGCCCGCAAGGACACGGACTGGTGGCTCGAGTCGCTCTATGACTTCGTGCCCGCACTCGGAGTCACCCGACTGCGTACGCGGCTGTCGCGGACCGTGATCGACGCCAACCGGGACCCGAGCGGGGTGTCGCTCTACCCGGGCCAGGCCACGACGGAGCTGTGCCCGTCGACGACGTTCGACGGCGAACCGCTGTACCGCGCGGGCGCGGCCGTGGCGGCGGGCGAGGTCGACGAGCGCCGCCGCGAATTCTTCGACCCCTACCACCGCACGCTGGCGGAGGCGCTCGAGCGCCTGCGGGCGCGGCACGAGCGCGTCGTGCTGCTCGAGGCGCATTCGATCCGCTCGCGCGTCCCGCGCCTGTTCGACGGCGAGTTGCCGCACCTGAACCTCGGCACGAATTCGGGGCGCAGTTGTGCACCGGAGCTGGCCGATCGGTTGGCCCGCGTCTGCGGCGCGTCCGGATTCACGCACGTGGTCGACGGCCGCTTCAAGGGCGGCTGGACGACCCGCCATTACGGCCAGCCCGCGAAGGGCGTCCACGCCGTGCAACTCGAGATTGCCTGTCGCGCCTACGTCGACGAACCGACGCAGCCTTTGACGGCCGCCAACTGGCCCCCGCCGTACGATGCCGGTCGCGCGGCACCCCTTCGGCAGACGCTCGATCGATTGCTTCGGACGTGCATCGAATACTGTTCCGAACGAGCGCCACAATCACCCTAGTCCTGCACGGCGATTCAAGACGCGACCGCCTCAGGATCGGCAATCGGCCCCGCAACGCGAAACCATGTGCGCGTAGTTGTCCGCCAGCCGTTTCGCGTCGCCTCGATCGAATTTCACGGTGGGCAGGGCGGCCATGTCGACGGCCTTGCTGCCCGAGAACATTTGCAACAAGTCCACGCGCAGGTCCAGGGTGGTCGCTGCGCGGCCTGCAGGTCTTGAGTCCAGGTCGAGTTCGAGCCACACCGGCTTGTAGTTCTCGTCGAAGCCGACGTGGTACACCAACGGGTACTCGTCGTTGCCCACGACGAGGCCGCCTTCGAGCAGCACGAACTTGTAGCCGACCTCCCAAGTCCACGCCATCCGGCCATTGGGGTCGAGGTCCCCCTCCGGCGCGATCGATCCGTTCGCCGCGGCATCGACGCCGATCCCGAACTCGATGCGCTGGTAGGCAGCGCGGGGAACGTTGTCGATCACGATCTCGCAGACCGCCACGTCGCCGACGTCGCCGTCGAACCGCACGAGGTGATAACTCTCCGGCTCCCGGAACTCACCGGCATCCGCCACGAGTCGGACGTTGCTCAGGAAAAACTGGAAATCCCTCACCGTGAAGGATCCGGGTCCACCGGGATTCGCGTATCGCGCCGCGTTCAACTGCAAGGGCTGGCTGCCGACGAACGGATGCAATCGCAGCGTGAGTTGCATCGGCTGCGACGCGCGGTAGGCCAGCCAGGCCGCTGCCGTGCCGATGGCCAATGCCAGCACCAGGCCGAACACAAGGAAACCACGGCGCCTCGCCATCGCCGTCATCGCCGTGCCTGAAACGGGTCCGAGAACTGCTCGGCGGTCACGAATTCTTCGTCGGTCAGGGTGTGCAGGAATGCAATGACGGCGGCCTTCTCCTCGTCGTTGAGATTGAGGCTGATGCGGTCCGCATCGGTCTTGTGGAGGTTGTCCGCCTCCACGATCAGCGGACTCAAGGTGCGACTCTTCCGGATGCCGGCGTCGTAATGGTCCAGCACTTGCTCGAGCGTGTCGAAGCGTCCGTCATGCATGTAGGGGGCCGTCAGCGCGATGTTGCGCAACGTCGGCACCTTGAATCGTCCGCGGTCCTCCACCCGGCCGGTGACTGCCTGGAGTCCGGCATCCAAGGCGGCCTCGGCATCGAGGCCGTTGTTCATGAACCCGTCGAACCGTGTGTTGAATCCGCTGGTCAGGAACTGGCTGTGGCAGTCGACGCAGTTGGCGCCGCGCCGGCTCGCCTTCACGTCCGGGTGCGCCATGAACAGCTTCCGTCCCAGTTCTTCGCGCTCGGTCAACGCAATCTCACCGCGCAGGAACTGGTCGTAGCGGGAATTCGACGACACCAGCGTGCGCACGAACGATGCGAGCGCGGCGCCTACGGTCCTGGGTGTGATGTCCCCGTACGCGACGTCGAACAGCGCGCGATAGGCTTCGTCCTGCTCGAGTTCGTCGACGAGTTCGTCGAGGTTCTGCCCCATCTCATCCGGCTGCTGGATCGGCACCAGGGCCTGCTCTTCCAGCGTGGCGACGCGGCCGTCCCAAAAGAAATGCCGCGGGCCCCACATCAGGTTCGCGAGGCTCATGGTGTTGAAGTCGAGGGGCGTGCCCGACAGGCCCACGGCCGTGCGCTTGCCGTCCGTGAAGGCGAGCCGCTGCACGTGGCAGGTCGAGCACGACATGGTGTTGTTGCCGGACAGGCGCGGGTCGTAGAACAGGCGTCGTCCCAGTTCGACCGATTCCCGGGTCAGCGGATTGTCCCGTGGCGGCTCGAAGCGGCCGAACACGAACGGCGCCGAGAAATCCTGCAACGGCGTCGGTGCCCGGGCACGGGGAGCCACGACGCCGCTGGCGAAAACGAGCCACGCCGCAGCGCACAGCAGAGCCGCCACCGCGAGCAATCGCCCCATGCGTCCCTTCGCGATCAGTGGTGATGCACGAAGCCCGACCCGAACAACGCCTCCACGTTCTCGATGCCCTTGCGGTAGCGGTCCTTGAAATTGACCGACGCCAGTCGCTCGCCGGTGTCGAGGTCGCTCACGGTGATTGAGTGCGCATTCACCTTCGCGAGGAAGTCCACGTCGGTCGGGTCGTTGTCCTCCTTCTTGCCGAGGTTCAGCAGGTTGTTCTGCACAGCCACGACTTTCCGTCCGGAGCGCGTCTCGTAGAAGATGATGTGATGCGCCCCGGGTTCCGTCTTGATGTCGGGGCCGGACGAAACGAGGTCCGGCAGGCTGTCGAGCTTGTAGCGTTTGACGACGCCGGGGATGGCATGGCTGATGAAGAGTTCCGTCTCGTTGCCGTAGAACTCGAGCGGGACCGCGGTGTCCTGGCTCACGCCGTCATAGACCTTGGTCGGCGTGCCGAAACTCTTGTCGGCTTCGTTGTACGGGATTTGCCAGACCTCGAAGCCGAACATCGTGTTGACGAGCACGCCGGGCTTGGCTTGCGGCGAGATTTCCGGCCGCACGAACAGCAGTTCGACCGGTGACGACGGGAAGCCAAGTGGTTTCGCGTCTTCCGTCACGATGTTCTGGATCGGCTCGAGCTTGTTGAGATCGATGACCGTGATCGCATTGCCGACGCCCGTCGCCAGGTCCGCGTGCACGGTCGAGGTCACGACCATCCGGTCGCCGTATGCCGAAATGCCGTGTGGATACATGATGTAGGGCTTGTCCTTGCCGACCTTGCTCTTACGGGCCTCGATGACCTTGATCACCTTGTTTGTCTGCGGATCGAACACGCCGACCGAGCCGCCGTCGGCCTGGTCGATGCCGGTGCCGGCGAGGAACGTGACGAACATGTACTGCTTGCCGTTGACCGTGTGCCAGACGATGTCCTCGCCGACCTGCTGACCGCCGGTGTCGAGACAGTCGATGCCCTTGATGACCGGCGCGCCGCTCGCGTCGCGGGACAGCCCGATCTCGGCGAGGCTGCAACGTGGATCGAGGCCCGTGGAATACAGACGGCCGCTGGGGCTGTAATACAGGTGATGCAGCGGTGCGTCGTAGCCCGTGAACTCGAAGTCCTGGAGGATTTCGCCGAAGTTCGGCGCTTCCGGATCCAGCTCGACGATCGCGACGCTGTGCCGGGTGCCGAGGGTCGGCAGGCCGCGCAACAACACAATGCCCTGGGTTTCCTCGGGGTTACGATCCTGCGCAACCATGGCTTGTTGGCCTTCGGCCTGCGCGGTGGTAGCACCCTCCTCGGGGCTGCCCGAGGGTTGGCGCGAACAGGCGGTCGCCAGGGCGACCAGCGCAACCGAACTGAGCATGAAGATACCCACTCTCGCGGTATGTTTCATGGTCTCCCCTTGCGTGCCGTCAGAGGTGATGAATCGCTTGGAACCCCGGCCGCCTCGACGTGCGGTCACATATACCCAGACCGCGAAGCCTAGTCCTTCGGCGGCGCATTTGCGATAAGTGCTGCGCCTGCGCCCGGTCAATATCCCGCCGTCTCGTCGTGCGGGTAGCAGTACAACCAGCGTTCGCCCATTTCGGCCGACGCGATGACCGGATGACCGGACGTCCGGGCATGACCGCTCGCATGCCGGTTCGGCGAGCTGTCGCAGCAGAGCGTGACGCCACAGGTCTGGCACGTGCGCAGGTGCACCCAGCGACTGCCGCTCTTCGCGCATTCGTCGCAGATCCGCCGTTGCGGCGGCCGGATTTCGGTGATGGCGGACAAGTGAACGCAGACCGTTTGTTCCGTCATGCAGGGGACGCCTCACTCCGCGAGCACGCGGTGGACGAACGAAATCGAAATGGAGCCTTCGCCGACCGCCGACGCCACGCGCTTGACGTTGCCGGCGCGCACGTCCCCCACGGCGAAAACGCCGGGGAGGCTGGTCTCGAGCAGGTAGGGTGATCGCTGGAGCGGCCACCTGGCGCCGGCCAACGTGTCGGTCGCGAGATCCGGGCCCGTCAGCACGAACCCTCGCGGATCGAGGGCCAGGCAGCCGTCGAGCCAGGACGTCGCCGGTACCGCGCCGGTCATGACGAACACGTGACGGATCGCGTGGCTTTCGGTGTCGCCGGTCAGGTTGTGGCGCCACCGAACGCGCTCGAGATGGCCGTCGCCTTCGAGCGCGACGATTTCCGTGTGCGCATGCAGCGTGATGGACGGGTGCTCTTCGATGCGTCTCACCAGATACCGCGACATCGTTTCGGCGAGGCCGGCCGAGCGCACCAGCACGTGCACACGGCGGGCCGTCTCGGCGAGGTACACGGCCGCCTGGCCCGCCGAGTTGCCGCCGCCGACCACGACGACTTCTTCGTCGACGCAGAGCTGCGCTTCCATGAAGGTGGCGCCGTAATACACGCCGAGGCCTTCGAACCGCGGCAGTTCGGGCAGCAGTGGCTTGCGATACTCGGCGCCCGTCGCGACGACGATCGCGCGGGCTCGCAGCGAGGTCCCCGCATCCACGTCCACGCGGTACGGCGTTTCCGCGCAGTGCAGGCGCACGGCACCGTGCGCAATCAGCACCTGCGCGCCGAACTTCTGCGCTTGCGCAAACGCGCGTCCCGCGAGCGCCTGGCCCGAGATGCCGGTCGGAAAGCCCAGGTAGTTCTCGATCTTGGAACTCGCGGCGGCCTGTCCACCCGGCGACCGGGACTCGACGACGAGCACGTCGAGCCCCTCGGAGGCGGCGTAGACCGCCGCCGCAAGCCCCGCCGGACCTCCGCCGACGACGATCACGTCGTGCACATTCGACACGTCGACGGTCGCGTTGAGCCCGAGACAGTCGGCGATCTCCGCGTCGGTCGGATGGCGGAGCACGAATTCGCAGCGGCAGACGACGACCGGAATGTCGGCGGTCGTGACGTGGAAGCGGTCGAGCAACGCCTGGACGTCCGGTTCGCCGTCGAGGTCCACGTACGTGAACGGATGCGCGTTGCGCGTCAGGAACTCCTTGATGCCGAGCGTGCGCGCGCAGTGGGTCGAGCCGATCACGATCGCGTCGCCGACGCCGCGCGAGATCAACTCGACGCGACGCAGGATGAACGCGCGCATCAGCAGTTCGCCGATCTCCGCATCGGTCTGCACCAGGCCCAGCAGGTGATCACGGTCGAGTTCGACGGCTTCACCGGGTTCGGTGGCGAGGGCCCGGACGAGCGTGCGGCGCCCGGCCAGGAGGTTGACCTCGCCGGTGAACTGGCCGGGACCGAGGTCGGCGATGAGTTCGTCGCGATCGGCACCGCGCCGCTCGACCTGGACGCGACCCGCGACGACCAGCAGGAACGGCGCGTGAGGGTCACCGGTGTCATAGAGAATTTCGTCGGCACGCAGCGGCCGCACGCGGCCCAGCCTCGCCACACGCGCGATCTGCGCGGGGGTGAGGCGGGGAAATAGACGTTCCGCCGTCGATCGGGTCGTCGGAGCAAGCGGGATCGCGGTGGCCATGGAGTTCCGTTCCAGCGCTGCCGGGATCGTGCAGCAGGGCGCACGACCGTGCAAGGCGGCACGCCGTTGGTCGCCAGACTTGCGCAATGTTGGTGCGTCGTCATGCGGCGGCTGCGGACGCGAATGGCTCGGTGTACCTTGTGCCGGTGCGCGCCGAACTGGCAACCCGGCATGGCCGCCGCACGGCAAACAAACAACGCGGGAGGAATCGGTGATGACGCTGTTCGAACTTCCGACCTTCACCTTGGTTCACGTGGTCATCAGCGTGTTCGGCATCATCGCCGGGCTCATCGTGGTTGGCGGGCTCCTGGCCGGAGCACAGTTCAAGGCCTGGACGGCGTTCTTCCTGGGCACCACCGTGCTCACGAGCGTCAGCGGGTTCGGCTTCCCGGCGACGGGCGAGACTTCGCCGGCACAGGTCGTCGGTGTCGTTTCGCTCGCGGTGCTGGCGGTCTGCATCGCCGCGCGGTACTGGAAGCAACTCGTGGGTCGCTGGCGCGCGACGTACGTGGTGTCGGCCGTGGCCGCGCTCTACCTCAACGTGTTCGTGCTGGTCGTGCAGTTGTTCGCCAAGACGCCGTCGCTCGCGCAACTGGCGCCGACGCAGCGTGAGGCGCCGTTCGCCGTCACGCAGGCGCTGGTGCTGTTGATGTTCGCGTGGATCGGCTGGTCGGCGGTGCGCGCTGCGGCACGGGCACGAGCGGTCGGCTGAGTTACCCGGACGCGCGCGTCCCCTCCGGGGTCGCCGTCCGTGCCGGGGTGGCTCCGAGTTTGCGCGCAGTTTTCGCCGGCGCGGCGGCGTCGAGCGTGACCCAGGTCGGAGCGTGGTCGCTCGGCTTTTCCTGGTCGCGCACCCAGCGATCGACGCCCGCGCCGAGCAGTCGCGCGGCGGCTTCGGCGTTGA
The DNA here is from genome assembly GCA_036277615.1 of Steroidobacteraceae bacterium. Lineage (GTDB taxonomy): Bacteria > Pseudomonadota > Gammaproteobacteria > Steroidobacterales > Steroidobacteraceae > RPQJ01. Next base: position 24,351 of record DASUMQ010000251.1, on the reverse strand, counting down.
GCAGCAGGTGGTCGATGCGCAGACCGGCGTTTCGCTGCCAGCTCTGGCGGAAGTAATCCCAGAACGTGTAGATGCGCTCCTCCGGGAAGAGCTGGCGCAACGCGTCGGTCCAGCCCTGCGCGAGCAGGCGTCGATAGCACTCGCGGCTCTCGGGCTGCAGCAGCGCGTCCTTGAGCCACGAGCGCGGGTTGTAGATGTCGAAGTCCGTCGGGACGACGTTGTAATCGCCGGCGAGGACCACGGGTCGACCGCTTGCGTACAGCTCGGCCGCGTGTGCGATCAAGCGCTCGAACCAGCGCAGCTTGTAGTCGAACTTCGGGCCGGGCTGCGGATTGCCGTTGGGCAGGTAGAGGCACCCGACGATGAGGTCGCCCACTTCGGCCTCGACGTAGCGGCTGTGATCGTCGTCGGGGTCGCCGGGCAAGGCGCGACGGATCTCGACGGGCGTGGCGCCCTTCGTGAGGATCGCGACGCCGTTCCAGGAACGCTGTCCGTGCCAGATCGCATCGTAGCCCGCGGCGCGGATGTCGAGGATCGGGAACCCCTCGCTCACGGCCTTGAGTTCCTGCAGGCAGGCGATGTCCGGCTGCTCGCGCTCGAGCCAGCGGAGCAGGTGTGGCAGCCGGGCGCGGATGCCGTTCACGTTGAACGTGGCGATCTTGAGCGACGACATCTGGGCTTAGGGCTCCACCAGGCGACGGAACGTCCCGGTTTGCTCCGCGAGCCATCGCCGCGCCGCGGGCAGGCTGTCGAAGATGTGGAAGGGCCGGGTCGTCAACGACGCGTACGTCTGCAGGAAATTGAGCATGCGGGGGTCGGTGGCAATGGCAATCTCGACGATGTTGCGGTTGGCCATCCCTGCGCCGATCTGCTGGACCATCGCATTGGCGATCGCGTTCTGGTCGTCCCGCCGGAAGGTGTGTCCCGGCGCCGCGGTCAGGTCGATGATCGCGTACCGCAGGTCGTCGTAGCGCGGGTCGGAGGTCAGTGCGAGGGCGACGCTCGCGGCGGATTTCGGCGTGACCCAGCCCGTGAACCGGGCATAGAAGCCGAACGAGCCCTCCCACGTAACCTCGTAATCCATACGGGCGACGCTCTCCCAAAGTGGCGAGCGGTAGCTATAGGACAAGCGCCCGCGAGAGTGGGGGCGCTGGAGTCGGGCCGAGATGGCCCGGTCCAGCTTCCCTCGGGGGTCGGCTGCAGCGGACGGCGCTCGACCAAGTCCAGCCACGCAGGCCTATACTAAGTCCAAGCCGACGTACGGGGGAACCATGGACCTGATGATGATCCTCCTGGTGCTGGCATTGGCCGCCACCGTCCTGACGCTGTTCACGGGCCTGCTGTCGATGAGCGGCGGCGAGGCCACCGACGAAAAGTTCGCCGAACCGCTGATGTGGGCGCGCGTGGGCCTGCAGGCGCTCACGATCGTGCTGCTGATCGCCGCGGTGATGCTGCGCTGAAGCGCCCCGCCGGGGTCAGGTCAGGAATCGCGCTCCATCAGCGCCGCGAACTGCGACCAGGTAAAGCGCCGACCGTGCTTCCACTGCTTGCCTGACCAGGTGAGCGACCCGCGCCCGATGACGAGGGTGCCGATCTTCTCCTGTTCCGCGTAGATGTTGAGCTGGATCGACGTGCCGGCCTTGCTCAGGCCGAACACCTGGACCAGCGCGTTCGCGGAATGAACCCGGCGGCTCGCGGCCTGCGTCCTCGCCCGCTTTTTCTTCGCCATGTGGTGGCGGCCTCTTTGGTCGAACGAGAGGTGGCGAACGTCGTCATGCGCATTATGCCTCGCCTCGTTCGGGTGTTGCGGAAAATACCGATTCGCCCGGCGACCTTTGCATCGTAAATGCAGGGCCCTTCGAGGAAGTGTCGGTCAAGTATAGGCAAGCTGGACCGACTGCCTGCACGGCCAACCGCCGCAGCGATCGATGATCGATCGCACCGCCGTCACCCACGTCCATGCACCGTCGGAGTCCATGCCCATGCACGTCGAGCTTCCCCGCATCATCCAAGGTGGCATGGGCGTCGCCGTCTCGTCCTGGCCGCTGGCCCGCAGCGTGGCGTTGCGAGGCCAGCTCGGTGTGGTGTCGGGGACCGGCATCGACACGATCGTCACCCGGCGCCTGCAACTCGGCGACCCGGGCGGCCACTTGCGCGCCGCCTTCGATGCGTTCCCGTTGAGCGACGTCGCGCAGCGCGTCTGGGATCGTTACTTCGTTCCGGGGGGCAAGCCCGCGACTACGCCCTTCAAGTCGAAACCGGTTCCCACGCTCAGGATGTCGTCGACTCTGCTCGACCTGATCGTGCTCAGCAATTTCGCCGAGGTGTTCCTGGCCAAGGCGAAGCACACGGGGCAGGTCGGCATCAACCTGCTCGAGAAGGTCCAGCTGCCGAACCTCGCATCGCTGTTCGGCGCCATGCTCGCGAAGGTCGATTTCGTGCTGATGGGCGCCGGCATCCCGCGCTCGATCCCGGCGGTGCTCGACCACTTTGCCGCGGGTGAGCCCGCGGAACTGCGGATCGACGTGGCCGGCGCCGGCAAGGGCGAAGACTATTTCGCGCGCTTCGAGCCGCAGCGCTACCTGCGCGACGGGCTCACGCGCCTGATGCGTCCGAAGTTCCTCGCGATCGTGTCGTCGGCCACGCTGGCGATGACGCTCGCCCGCAAGAGTGCGGGCAAGGTGGACGGGTTCGTGGTCGAAGGGCGGACCGCCGGCGGACACAACGCCCCGCCGCGCGGCCCGATGACGCTCGATGCCAACGGTGAACCGGTCTACGGTGACCGGGACGTCGCCAACCTCGAACAGATCCGCGACCTCGGCCTGCCGTTCTGGCTGGGCGGTGGGTTCGGCGATGCGGGTGGACTCGATCACGCCGCCGCGGTCGGGGCGCAAGGTATCCAGGTCGGGACGGCGTTCGCGTTCTGCGAAGAGTCGGGCCTGACGCCCGACATCAAGGCCTCCGTCCTGCGCGCCAGTCGAGAGGGGCGTGTGCGTGTGGTCACCGATCCGTACGCGTCGCCGACGGGATTTCCATTCAAGGTGCTGCGTCTCGAGGGCACGGTGTCGGAGCCGGAGGTGTTCGCAGCGCGCGAGCGCATCTGCGACCTCGGGTACCTGCGGCAGTGCTACAAGGAACCGGACGGCACGATCGGCTACCGCTGCCCGGGCGAGCCACTCGAAGACTTCCTGCGCAAGGGCGGCGCGGAAGCCGACACGCACGGGCGCAAGTGCGTGTGCAACGGCCTGGTGTCGGCGGTCGGATACCAGCAGCGTCGCCGCAACGGCGACCCGGAGCCGACGCTCGTGACTGCGGGCGACGACGCGACGGCCGTTCACCGCTTCGTGCGCCCCGGCCGCGACAGCTACTCGGCGGACGACGTCATCGACACGCTGCTCGGAGGGCGCGCCGCGTCGTGAGGTCGGGACGTCGTGCCCTGCGACGCGACCGACTGCGAAAGATCGCAGCCGGTGGCGTCGGCACCGGGCCTCAAAGGTCGTACCGCCCGTCCGCCTCCGGCTGATACGGGATCGCCGTCACCTCGAACTCATTGTCGCGCTGGGCCGGCACGGCCACGCGCAGCACGTCGCCGATCCGCGCACCGATCAGGGCGCGACCGACCGGCGACAGCACCGACACGCGACCGCGGTCGGGATCGGCGTCCTTCGGATACACGAGCGTGAGTTCGGCCGCGACGTGCGTGGCACGGTCGGTCAGCACGACGACCGAGTTCATCGTGACCACCTGCGGCTCGATGCAGGTCGCGTGCACGACACGTGCCGCGTCCACGCGATCCTCGAGCGCCTCGACACCCTGGCGATCCTGCGGTTGCCGTCGCCGCAGGTCCTCGAGCAGCGTCCCGATGCGGACGACGTCGAGTTCGGTCAGGCAGATTTCGCGAGCGAGTCCGGTCATGGCGTGGGCCTCCATTGATTGGCAACTGAATAACAAACGTGAGGGCTGTAGCTCGCGACAGGGTGCGAGCGCGCGCGGCGCAGGGAAACGAGCGGAGGGAGCGAGCCCGGCCGTCCGATCGGACGCCGGCTCAGGAAGTGCGGGTCAGATCGGGCGCCGGGCGGTCACGAGCCGGGCAGTGATCACGCCCGGCCGGTGCAACGGCTGCAGATGAGGATTCGCGGTGACGCCAGTCATGTGCGACCTTATGCCCCGGGTGGTCCGCAAAAGCAAGTTGACGACCGCGGTGCGCAGTGCGCAGGCGACGTTGCGGCGGCAGGGCACGCCTATACTGCCAGGCCACCTCGACCGTTCGGAGGGCCCGCATGTCGAATGCAGCGACGACGCACGGATCGCAACAACGCGGGCGCTTCCTCGATGTCCCGCGCCCGAATGGTTTCGTCCTCGCGACGTACCTCGCGCTGGTGGCCCTCGCGGCATGCGGCGGAGGCGGAAGCGGCGGCTCCAATGACGGCGGCGGCCCCGAACCACCGCCGCCGCCGCAGGAGCCACCGGTCTTCCAGACGACGACGGCAGTCCGCGTCAGTGGCGCCACGCCCTTCACGGACGCCTGCCTGGCGGTGCCGGCGGGCTCCACCGTGTATGCGAATGCAGAGGTCGAGCCGCACCTCGCGGTCGATCGCACGAACCCGAATCACATCGTCGCGTCATGGCAGCAAGACCGTCTCTCTGACGGGGGCGCGCGCGGGTTGCTGACGTCGGTCTCGATCGACGGCGGCGCGACGTGGGACACGCCGCAGCCCGCGCCGTTCTCGCAATGCGCGGGAGGCGAGTTCGCCCGTGTGTCCGACCCTTGGGTCGCGGTGTCGGGCAATACGGTTCTCCAGATCGGAATCGCGTTCACCGGCGCGGCCAACACCGTCGGTTCGCGCAGCGCCGTTGCGGTCAGCCGTTCGCTCGACGGCGGTGTCAGCTGGGGTCCCACGGTCCTGCTCGTCGACGATGACGGCAACCGGCTGTTCAACGACAAGGAAGCGCTCACGATCGATTCGACCGACCCGCGCTTCGTCTATGCGGTGTGGGACCGCATAGGCCTGGACGAGCACGGGCCGACGCTGCTCGCCCGGTCGACGAACGGCGGCGCGTCGTGGGAGCCCGCGACGACGATCTACGATCCGGGCGCCGGGCGACAGACGATCGGTAACGTGGCCGTGACGACACCTGACGGCGCCGTCCACGTCTTTTTCGTCGAGCTCGGGCCCGATCCAGACAACCCCGCCACCACGGAAGCTCACGTGGCGGTCATGCGTTCGACCGACAAGGGCGCAACGTGGTCCGCGCCGACGCGCATCGCGGAACTGTTTCCGGTCGGCACGCTGACGCCGTCCCTGGGTCGTCCCGTGCGCACCGGCGAAATCCTCGGCACGTTCGCGGCCGACCCCGACGACGGCACGCTGTACGCGGTCTGGCAGGACGGCCGCTTCACGGCCGGCGAACACGACGCGATCGTGCTGTCGCGCTCCACGGACGGCGGAGTCACGTGGAGCGTTCCCGCAGCCGTCAATGCCCGACTCGACGCCCCGGCCTTCACGCCCACGTTGTCCGTCCTGCCGGGCGGCGCGATCGGTGTGCTCTATTACGACTTCCGCCAGCCGGGAACGGCGACGTACCAGCCGACCGAGCTCTGGCTCGCCACTTCGTCGAACGCGATCGACTGGGCGGAAACCCGCCTGGCGGGCAACTTCGACATGTTCGACGCGCCCGTCGCGGGCGGGCTGTTCGTCGGCGACTACCAGGGGCTCGACGCTGCAAACGCCTCGACGTTCGTGGCGCTCTACTCGCGCACCAACAATGGCGAGACATTGAATCGCACCGACGTCTTCGCGGACCGCGTGTCGCTCGGCGGCGTCGCAGCGGCGCCGTCGGTCACGAGCCGCGCCCTGGCAATGACGACACCCGTGTCACCCGACACGCGCCAGCGCGTGTCGCGGCACCTGGCGTCGGCCCGCGAAGCGCGGCTGGCCGAGTGGCGCGCCTGGCGGGAATCGGCGCGGCAGCCGACGCAGGACTGAACGTACGCGCTCGGTTTCCTAGTGCGCTGCCGCCACGAGTGCGATCGCGCGTACGGGGCCACCGCTGCCGCCCTCGATCTTGGCCGGCAGCGCAATCACGGTCGCGCCGCGCGCGGGCAATTGCCCGAGGTCGTCCAGGTTCTCCAGGACGGGCACGTTGTGCGCCGACAGGGTGCGATGCGATTCGAAGAGCGAGGACTGGCCGCGGTCGATGCTCGCCGTGTCGATCCCGACCGCCTTGACGCGGCGCTGCTCGACGAGCCACTTCGCTGCGGCTGGTTCCAGCCCCGGGAAGTGCAGCTTCGGCACGGCCGACGCCCCGCGTTCCGCGGTCCCCAGGTACGCCTGCGCGTCGGGCCAGCGTTCGGAGTACCCCGTCCGAATCAGCACGATGGCGCCTTCTTCGATGACCCCGTGCGTCTTCTCCGCGGCCTCGAAGTCTTTCACGCGCACCTGGTAATCCGGATCGGTCGCACACGCGGCCGTCACGTCGACGACCACCGCGCGACCGATCAGCCGATCGAGCGGAACCTGATCCGTCGTCCACCCGCCCTTGGCGAAGTGCACTGGGGCATCGAGGTGCGTGCCGCCGTGCTCGGCCGAGCGGAAGTTGTTGGCGGCGTAATGGAAGCCCTGCGCGGTCGGACCGTCGGCCACTTTTTCGAGTTGGAAGCGCTCGGCGGTGGGCCAGAATATCGTGCTGTCGTTGAGGGGGTGGGTGAGGTCGACGATCCGCGCGCCCTCGAGTGTGTCCGCCACGACCGGCAACGGCTTTTCGGCGGCGAACGCGGCGTGCGTTGCGCAAGCGACGAGCAGCAGGCACGGCATCACGGTGTGCATTTCCGGGCTCCGCTCGCGGCTCAGACGGTCGGCTTCACGTTCGCATTGAGCCGGAACAGGTTCTTCGGGTCGTACTTGTTCTTGACCTGCTGCAGCCGTGGCAGGTTGGCCTGGTAGTTTTCGTCGATGACCCGCTGGCCTTCGTCGGCGACCTCGTTGGTGTAGTAGCCATTGGTGTAGCGTTCGAGCGTGGCCCAGTACGATTTCACGTACTGCACGTGCGGCGTCGAGTCGGCCGTGAGCGGCCATGACACCACGGCGAACATGTTGTGCGTCGCCCGGCGGTGCGGGAACGCGGTCGCCTCGACCGGGACGCGACCGATCGCCGCGCCGGAGTGCTGGAAGAACACGACGGTGCCGCGGTCGGGGTGCGGCTGGAATCCCTCGACCAGCGTCCGCGCGATTTCTTCCGGGAACGCGTCGATGAATCCCGACTTCAGGTAACTGCCTTCGTTGCGCGGGTCCGTGCGGTCGTTGCTGCGCTGGAGCGCGACGTAGTCGACCGGTCGCACACGGTCGGCGATCGGCGTGCCGAGCTTTCGCAGCGGTGCGAATGCTCGCTCGGCCTGGTCCGCCGGGCCCGAATAGCACGTGTCGAAGATGAACATGCCCGGCTTCGCGCCGGCCGGTGCGGTCATGATCGCATCGACGTAGAGTTCGGCGGGCGCCGCCGCACTGATCTCGGCATAGGCCGGCATGAGATCGCGCGCGCGATCGAGCGGGAACACGAGCGGCCCGCCGATCACCTGGCGCTGCATCGGGTGCAGTCCAAACTCGAACGACGTCACGACGCCGAAGTTGCCGCCGCCGCCGCGCACGCCCCAGTACAGGTCCGGGTTCTCCTGCGCGCTCGCGTGCAGCAGGCGCCCGTCGGCCGTGACGATGTCCACGGCGCGCACGTTGTCGCAGGCGAGGCCGAAGCGGCGCGCGAGCCGACCGAAGCCCGCGCCGAGCGTGAGGCCGCCGACGCCCGTGTGCGACACGGTGCCCGCGGTGGTCACGAGGCCGAGCGCCATGGCTTCGTGGTCGAGCTCGCCGAGCAGGCTGCCACCCGACACGTAGGCGATGCGCGCGGCGGGATCGACGCGCACGCTGCGCATCCGCGACAGGTCGATCTGCATCCCGCCGTCGCAGGTGGACTTGCCCGAGTAGCTGTGGCCCCCGCATTTCACGGCGACCAGCAAGTCGTGCCGGCGAGCGAAGTCGACCGCCGTGCGCACGTCGGCTGCGCCGGTCGGCTGGACGATCAGCGCCGGTCGCCGGTCGATCGACTCGTTGAGCACGCGTCGGGCGCTGTCGTAGCCCGCGTCGCCGGGGAGCAGCAACGGGCCCCGCAAACTCTGCTTGAGTTGCTGCAGGTCGCTCGACGCCAGGCTGGTGGCCGCACCCTCGCGGGTCACGGCCCGGACGTCTGTCACCTGCAGGGCCTGCGCGAAGGTCCGGCCGAGCGGCAGCGCCGCGCCGGCCGCCGCCGCCAGGGACAGTCCCACGAATCCGCGTCGATTCAGCATGTCGTTCCTCCCGCTCCGCAGACGATTTGCGGAGGCGATTTTTTCGCGCAGCTTACTCTCAGGGCGGACGAGTGCCTACGCGAGAGATGATTCGACCGCAACGATCCGGCATGATCCGCGCGCCATCGACAACAACGAACGTCGCGATCCCCGATGGTCGAACCGCACGCCGGCTACCTGCTGCGCCTCGAAAACACCGATTCCACCTCGCCCGGAAACGCCGCCGTTCCGGTGGCGGTTGCGCCCCCGGCCCCTGCTTCATCGCTAGATTCTGCGGCGCCGGTCACGCACCGGCATTCAGCCGGCGGACTACGCTTCAGCGACAGAAGGCTGCGAACCACGCTCGCCCGGAGCACTCCATGCACGGCGACGTCACCGGCCAGGCGGGACACGGAATGAACTGGTACCGAAAGCTCGGATTCGCTCTGCTGCTGTTGCTGATCGTGCGGGGCCTCCCGGCGCAGGCCGCGTCCGCCATCGGCTCGGAGTCCGGCCGGCCCGACGTGCGCTCCCAGGCCTATTACATCTTCGACGGCTCGAACTCGGCCGTGCTGGCGTCCCGGCACGAGAACACGCCGGCACCGATCGCCTCGATCACCAAGCTGATGACCGCGCTGGTCGTGCTCGAGGCGGATCAGCCCATGGACGAGATGCTCACGATCACCGCGGCCGACGTGCGCGGGACCGCCGGCTCGGGGTCGCGCCTGTGGCCGGGCGCGCGCCTGTCCCGCAACGACCTGCTGCGGCTCGCCCTCATGTCGTCCGAGAACCGCGCGGCATACGCGCTGTGCCGCTCCTATCCCAAGGGCCTGACGGCCTGCGTGCGGGCGATGAACGCGAAGGCCGCCGAGCTCGGCATGAAGACCGCGCACTTCGTCGAGCCCACGGGGCTGTCGAAGCTCAACGTCGCGAGCCCGTGCGATCTCGCCAAGCTCGTGCTGGCGGCGGGGGAGATCCCGACGATCGCCAGGTACTCGACCGCCGTCGAGCACACCGTCCACGTCGGCCGGCAGGCGCTGCAGTTCCGCAACACCAATTCACTGGTCGAGAAGCCCGACTGGCAGGTCGGCGTCCAGAAGACCGGCTACATCTCCGAAGCCGGCCGCTGCCTGGTGATGCAGACCGTGATCGACGGCCGCCAGGTCGTGATCGTGCTGCTGAACTCGTTCGGCAAGCTCACCCGGATCGCCGACGCCAAGCGCATCCGGACCTGGCTCGAAGCGCAGCACAAGACGAAGGCCGTGTAGGCGGGGTTCCGGATCCCGGCCACCGCGCTCCGGTGGCATGCTGCAGGGGTTTCCGGACCGACCTGCAGGCGTCTTCGACGATGCCCGACGCATTCCCATCGACACTCGCCGCGGCCACGCGGGTCCACGTCTATTTGGGCAAGGGCGGCGTCGGCAAGACCACGTGTGCCGCCGCGACGGCGCTGGCCCAGGCCGAGGCCGGCGAAGCCAGCCTCGTGATCTCGACCGACCCGACGCCTTCGCTGTCCCACATTTTCGGCGTCGAGGGCGTGCACCGGGATCGCGAGGTGTACCCCGGCCTCCACATGACGGAGTTCGGCCTCGACGACGTCCGCGCCATGTGGGACGAGAAGTTCGGGCGCGACGTCTACGGCGTGTTCTCGAGCTTCGTGGACGTCGACTACCCCTCGTTCGTGCAGTTCATGACCTCGGTCCTGCCGGGCCTGAACGAAGAGTTCATGGTCGACTACATCCGGCGGCTCGCGCTCGACGCGCGTTATCGCCACGTCGTCTGGGACACGGCGCCGCTCGGGCAGACGCTTGCGCTGCTCGGCATGCCCGCGATGCTCGAGGAGCACCTGCGCGCGGCGCCGCGCATCTATTCGCACCTGCGCACCTCGGGCGAGCGCAAGGAACCGGTCATCGCGATCATCGCCCGCTGGCGCCAGCTCGCGGCCGACTGCATGGAGTTCCTGCGCCGCCAGGTCAGGTTCTCGATGGTGACGATCCCCGAGGCGCTCAGCGTGAACCAGCTCGACGGCGTCGTGCGCGAGCTCCGCCGCTACGACCTGCACATCGACCGCATCGTGGTGAACAACGTCGTGCGGGACCCCGACTCGCCGTTCCTCGTGCAGCGGATGCGCCAGCAACAGGGCCACCTGCAGCGGCTCCGCGCGGACTTCGGCCACCTGCCGATCGTCGAGATTCCGTTGTTTCCGGAAGAAGTGCGCGGGCTCGAGCGACTGCGGGCCGTGGGACGGTGGCTGTGTCCGGCGGTGACCGCCACGGCGGGCGCCGCGTGAAATCGCGTGCGCGCACCGACCTGCTGCTGCTGCACGCCCCGAGCGTGTACGACTTCCGGCGCCGCGCCATCCTCTACGGCCCGGTCAGCGACATGGTGCCGTCGTCGCCGGTGTTCGAGATGTACCCGCTGGGCTTCCTCACGATCGCGAGCTACCTGCACGACCGGGGTTTCGACGTTCGGATCGTGAACCTGGCGTTGCGCATGATGCGCGACGCGCGTTTCGACGTGCCGCGCTTTCTCGCCGGGCTGGCGCCGCGGGCGATCGGCATCGACCTGCATTGGCTGCCGCACGCGCACGGTGCGCTCGAGGTCGCGCGGCTCTGCAAGGAACGGCATCCGGACGTGCCGGTGATCATGGGCGGGCTCTCGGCGAGCTACTTCCACGAGGAGCTGATCCGCTACCCACAGGTCGATTTCGTGCTGCGCGGCGACAGCACCGAGGCGCCGCTGCAGCGCCTGCTCGAGGCGCTGCGGCGCGGCGCACCGTGCGACGACGTCCCGAACCTGACCTGGAAGCGGGGCGACGAGGTTCGCGTCAACCCGCAGGGATACGTGCCGGACGCGCTCGACTACGCCGACCTGCGGCCCGACGTCTTCGCCGGCATGGTCCTGCGGCATCGCGACCTCGCGAGCACGCTGCCGCTGCAGCACTGGCTGCAGAATCCGATGACGGCGCTGCTGACCGTCAAGGGATGCTCGCACGATTGCGTCACGTGCGGGGCGTCGCGGACGACCTTCAGGTCGCTGGCGCAGCGTACGCGCCCGGCGTTCCGCTCGCCGGCGAGCCTCGTGGCGAACATGGCGTCGATCGCGCGGATCTCGCGCGCGCCCATCTACCTGGTGGGCGACGTGCTGCAGGCGGGGCCCGACGCCGCGCGAGAGGTGCTGGAGCGCCTGCGCCACGCGCGACTGCCGAACGAAATCATCTTCGAATTCCTGGACCTGCCGCCGGAGGAGTTCCTGCAGCAGGTCGAACGGCACGTGCCGCGCTGGAGCATGGAGATCAGTCCCGACAGCCACGACCCGGCCCTGCGGCAGGCGCAGGACGGTGAACCGCCGTACGACAACGCTCGCATGGAGGCGGTGTTCACCGCGGCGCTGCGACACGGCTGCCGGCGCATCGACGTGTTCTTCATGATCGGGCTGCCGGGTCAGACCCGTGAGTCGGTCCGGCAGACGGTCGACTACTGCGAACGGCTGTTCCGGCTCTGCGACCGCCGGCTCGCGTGCTTCATTTCGCCGATGGGCCCGTTCCTCGACCCCGGCAGCCGCGCCTTCGAGGATCCCGAGCGCCACGGCTACCGGCTGTTCGCACGAACCCTCGAGGAGCACCGGCAGCTGCTGGTGCAGCCCACGTGGGAGCGCATCCTGAACTACGAAACGCGCTGGATGACGCGGCGCGAGCTCGTCGATGCGACCTACGACGCCGCCGAACGGCTCAATGCGCTTAAGGCACGCCACGGCCGGATCCCGCGACGCGAGGCGCGGGCGGTCGACCGGCGCATCGCGGCGGCGCGGGCGCTGCGTGCCCGGCTCGACCGGGCGCTCGACGACGGCACGCCCGTGCCGCGTGAACTGCAGGGCGAGATCAACCGCTTCAGCCTGTCGACGGTGTGCGACAAGCGCGAGCTGTTCTGGCCGCGGCACCTGTTCAACTTCAGGCCGGGCGGTCTCGCACGGCTGGCGCTCGCGCAGGCGGCGTCGGCTCGACTCAGCCGGCCGCCGAGCGCACCAGCAGCTCCGACGTCTTGAAGCGGCCGGTTGCGGTCAGGTCGACCGGCGCGTGGTCGCCGCGGATCCGTGCGCGGCGCACCATGTAGGGCGTGTTCGCGACGTCGGCGAGCGAGCACGAGCTCGCGAACAGGAACCCCTGCCCGGCGACGCAGCCGAGGTCGAGCAGGCTGCGGACCTGCTCTTCGTTCTCGATTCCCTCCGCGACCGTCTCGAGCCCGAGCGTCGTGCCCAGCATCACCACGGCGCGCGCGAGTTCCGGCCCGCCGTCCTGTTCGGTGAGCCGGCTCACGAACGCGCGATCGATCTTGAGGATGTCGATCGGGAACCGGTGGAGGTAGGACAGCGACGAATACCCCACGCCGAAGTCGTCGATCGCGAGCCGGACGCCGAGCGCCTTGAGCTCGCGGAAGCGGTCGAGGTTGGCCTCGGTGTTCTGCATGATCGTGCTCTCGGTGAGTTCGATCACGAGGTTGCCGGGGTCGAGCCCGGACACGTCGAGGGCGTGCCGCACGTCGGCGATCAGGTCGCCCTGCTGCAGGTGCCGCCCGGAGATGTTGATGGCGACACGCAGGCCGCGACCGTGCGGCAGGGCCCGGCTCCAGTGCTGCACCTGGCTGCAGGCGTCCACGAGCACCTGCCGGCCGAGCTCGACGATGCGACCCGATTCCTCGGCCGCGGCGATGAAGTCTCCGGGCATCACGAGCCCGCGGTCCGGGTGCCGCCAGCGCGTCAGTGCCTCGACACCGAGCAGCTCGCGACTCGTCAGGTCGACGACCGGCTGGAACTCGACGAAGAACTCGCGTCGCGCGAGCGCGAGGTCGATGTCCTGCTCGAGCCGCAGGCGGTCGTGCAGCTGCTCCTGCATGTGGGGCTGGAACAGCACGAACCGCGCCTTGCCAGCCGCCTTCGCGTGGTACATCGCGATGTCGGCGTTGCGCAGCAGCTGCTCGGCGTCGTCGGCGGGCCGCGAACAGGCGACGCCGATGCTCGCCGTGGTTTCCGTCTCGCGGCCGTCGACGAGCAGCGGACGGTTGAAGGACTCGGTGATCGGCCCGGCGATGCGCTCGACGTCGCCCTCGTCACGGATGCCCTCGAGCAGGATCGCGAATTCGTCGCCACCGAGGCGCGCGACCGTGTCCGACGGCCGCGTGGATTTCACCAGGCGCTGCGCGGCAGCCTGCAGCAGCCGGTCACCCGCGTCGTGCCCGAGCGAGTCGTTGACGATCTTGAAGTTGTCGAGGTCTAGGAACATCACCGCGACGTGTTGCTGCGTGCGCTGCGCCAGTGCGATTGCGTGCTCGACGCGGTTCCAGAACAGGCTGCGGTTCGCCAGCAGCGTCAGCGGGTCGTGGAACGCGAGCTTGCGCAACTGCTCCTCGAGCACCTTGCGTTCGCTCACGTCGCGCAGGTTCAGCGCGAGGCCCGCGATGGCCGGATCGTCCGCGAGGTTGCTGCCGACGCATTCGAGCGTGCCACGACGCTCGGCGGTCTCGACGACGATCTCGACGGGGCCGACGACGCGCCCGCGCGGGCTGCGGGCGACCTCGTCGAGGAACGTGGACAGTCGATCGCGGTCGCCCTCGGACCAGAGGTCGAGCAGGTTGCGCCCGACCAGGGCGTCGGGATGGATCCCGAGCGTCCGTTCGGCCGCGGGCGAGGCGAACCGCAGCAGGCCATCGGGGCCCGCGATCATGATCACGTCGGTCGCGTTCTTGATCAGCGATGCGTAGCGGGCCTCGACCAGCCCCGCCGCGCGCTGCTCGCGCAGCAGCGCGTCGTCGCGCGAGATCACGCCCTGGCGAACCATGACCAGCGACGTGAGCACGAAGATGATCACCGTCATCGTGTTCACGGGGCTCGACGCCGCGCTGCTCTCCACGTACACGAGCACCGAGAACGAGATCATCATCGCGATGTACGGCATGCCGCGAACAACCGCGCCGCCGAGCGCGCTCGGCGGCCGGCGCAGGTTCGGCTCGCCGCGCAGGTGTTCGCGCGCGGCGGCGCCGAGCCAGACGTAGCACGAGAGGTAGAGCGCGTCGGAGGCGGCACCGGGCAGGTAGCTGCCCTGGACCTTCGACATCGCCCAGATGATGTCGGCGAACGACATGCACGAGAACCCGAGCGTCAGCAGCGTCACGGTCCGGCGTCGGACCGGCGCCACGCCGGCGTGCATCAACAGCACGCCACAGGCGAGCAGCGTGATGCAGTTGAGCCCGATGTAGCTCTGGGCGAGCACGTACTTGAGCACGTCGGGGTCACGCTGCGCCGTCGCGGTCGGCTCGATCACGCAGTACCAGAAGAAGGCGCCGAAGCCGAGCAGCAGGATCGTCGCGTCGAGGCCGAGCCGCAGCCATTGCACGCGCAGGGCCGCCGCGCGCATGACGGTGAGCACGGCGGCGAACACGAGCGGATAGAAGGCGAGGAAGAACACGTCGCCGATCGACGGGAACGGGTCGACGTCGAACAGCCAATAGGTCGAATGCAGCAGGTTGCCGACGCTGTACGCGGCGAGGGCGGCCGTCAGCTGCCACCACGTTCGCCGCGTCGCCGCATGAAGCGAGCCGCGCGCCGCGGCGGCCGCCAGGACCGCGACGGTGACGCTCGCGACCGAGTCCGAATAGAGATTGAAGACCTCGAGGGCCCCCCCACCCTGGCCGTCGACCAGGATCAGCGCGATCGCGAGCGCGACGTACGCGAACAACGCGAGGACGACGATGCCCGTCCAGCCGCCGCTGAAGGGCTCGCGCGTGGTGCGGTCGCTCATCGGTGAGCCTGGGACGTCATTCGCGGCGCCTCCCCGACACGCCGGATTCTGTAAACCCGGCATATTCAGCCTCAGGTGGCCGGGGTCGACCGTGACCGCAGTCTGGAAACCGCAGGCCGAAACGTGACGCCGTCCACAAACCGGGCAGGGTTCGAGGTCCGTCCAGAACAGGCATTCCGCGCACTCGACCGAGCGGGGCAGGGCCGCGCCGGGACGGCGGATGGCAACGCCCGTCGTGCGCTATCGTGGAGGCCGCGGATCCGCTGGAAGGGAGGTGCGCGATGACCCTGCAGGACTGGGGAGCGATCGGCGAGGTGGTGGGGGCGCTGGCCGTGGTCGTCACGCTCATCTACCTCGCCAAGCAGATCAAGCAGAACACGCACGCGATGGAGGAGGGCCGGCGGCTCGCGCTGGCGCAGACCTACCAGATGCGCTCCGACGCCCTGCAGGCGATGCTCGTGCAGGCGGCCGATTCCGAGCACATCGGGCCGATCATCATCAAGCTGACCGAGAAGGGCTACCCGGAGGACGTCGCCGCGCTCGACGACCTGACCGAGGCCGAGCTGCGCCGCTTCCGCATGTGGCAGATCGCGCAGCAGACCCACTGGGACAACATGCACTATCAATACCAGCAGGGGTACCTGGACCCCGAATATTACGAGGACGCCTTCAAGGAGCGCGTCGTGCGGCTCGCACCGACCTGGCGCGCGCTCGGGCTGACCGGCGGCCGGCGCAGTTTTTTCGCGGAGATCGAGCGACTGACGCGTCAGTGATGACGAGTCTGGGCTTCACTTCGGACGGACTTCGGTCCCGCCGGGCTCGACCTGCACCAGCCGCCCGGACCGCGCGAGACTGACCGACTCGGCCAGCACGCGCGCGGCCTGGCGCACCTCGTCGACGAACGCGGTGTCGCGGTCGAGGGCGGCGTGGCTCGTCGCGTACGGCTCGTAATAGCCGATGTAGCGGTCGATCGTCGCGACCGGGTGCGCCTGCACCAGGTGCATGTCCTGCAGCCAGCCCGTGAGCGACCGTCGCAGGATGTCGGTGCCCTCCGCGTCGCCGTGCACGACGATCGCAAAGTGGCGTCCGGCGAGGTGGCGCGGATAAGGCCAGCCGGCCAGTTCGAGCGCTTTCGCCCGCGCCGGGTCCTTGCCGCGGGTGGTCGTCGGGTCGGGATTGCCGCCGTCCGCACAGACCAGCCGGTCGATCATCAGCTTGAGCACGCTCGGCGCCTGGTACCAGTACACCGGCGTGACGATCATCACGCCGTGCGCCGCGACCCAGCGCGGATACAGCTCGTTCATCCAGTCGCCGACCTGTCCCATCGCATGATTCGGGTAACAGGAACACGGCCAGTGGCACAGCGGCATCGCGGTCGACACGCACGCCTTGCAGGGGAAGATCTGGCGGCCGTACTGCGCCGTGAGCAGGCTCAGGTCGAGCAGGTCGCACTCGAGACCTGCGCGTCGCTGCAGTTCTTCGCGGGCCGCACTCGCGAGCCGGAACGACTTCGACATTTCGCCGGGGCACGTCTGGTCGTGCCGCGCGGCCCCGCAGACCAGCAGGATGCGCGTGGGGGCCGTGGGATCGTCGTGCCGTCGTTGCGCGTCGCGGATCGCCGCGCGGGCCGCGAGCCACTCGACGGGCAGTTCGAAATCGGGATCGGCGAATTCGTCCCCTGCGCGCTGCTTGCGTGGACTCTTGTGGTAGTCGTCGTAGTTGCGCCAGGCAATCTCGACGATGCGGTCGACGTCGTCCCCCGCCTGCTCGAACGCGGGGTCGTGAAAGCGCTCGCGCAGGCGCCGCGAGAACTCCTCGTGACTGAGCTTGACGTCGCCCTGTCCCCTGCGCACGTCACTGGCACGATCGTCGGGCGGGGCGCTCATGCTGCACTTAGAGCCGGGGCCGTACGAATGGTTCGCCACGGTGTGCGCCGGGTCGCCGACCGAGTCCGATAGCGCAGTGCGTGCCCGGCGCGGCGGGGATCGGCGGGTCGGCCGACAGCGACGCCGTGCGGGGCCTGCCAACCTGCGTCATCGCTTACGTCCATCGAGGGATGCGCATGGCCAGTCGGTACGGTGCGAAAGCCAAGGAGAAGGTCGAACGCGCGATGCACGAACGCAAGCGCGGCACGTTGAAGACCGGCTCCGGCAAGACGGTCAAGAGCCGCAAACAGGCGATTGCGATCGGCCTGTCCGAGGCGCGT
The DNA here is from genome assembly GCA_036277615.1 of Steroidobacteraceae bacterium. GTDB lineage: Bacteria > Pseudomonadota > Gammaproteobacteria > Steroidobacterales > Steroidobacteraceae > RPQJ01. The sequence continues at coordinate 7,035 of DASUMQ010000251.1, read as the reverse complement.
CGGGAAGGCGGCAAGGCGCCGGCGCCCAGGAAGAAGACTGCCTCGAGCCGCAGTCGAGGCGGGGGCTCACGGTCGAAGGCAAGTGCCGGGACGTCGTCGCGCCGCAAAACCGGTTCGTCCTCGGGTCGCAAGAGCAGCAGCGCGTCGACGCGGGCCCGGAAGGGCCGCGGCTGACGGCCCGTCGACCTGTAAAAAAGCCTTGCGGAGGGCGGTAATCGCCGCGGCCGTGCGCCTTGCCTGATAGTGGCAAGGGAAGCGGGCTGTCATCCAAAGCAGGCCGGGCGGTGCGCAATGTCTGATGGTTGCGACCCGGCCGATTCGTTATTCATCTGTTTCGACGCAGACCGCTCAGGTTTCGAGGAGGAGCGCGTGTTCGAAGCACTGAAGGAAAAGAGCAGGCTGTCGGCGGAGCTCGACTCGGCCCACGAAACGATTTCGTCGCAGGCGCAGGAAATCGCAAAACTGCGCGAGGCCGTGCGCGTCCGCAGCGACTGCATCAAGGAACTCTGCGCTTGCCTCACGGACGCCAGCAGCTGGATCGACCCGATCATGATCGGCCCGCTCACGCACACGGGTGAATCGGCGCGCAACAAGCTGCTCGAACGCATCAGCGCGGCGTTGACCTGGGCCGGGCACAAGCCCGTCACGCCGACGCCCTGACGCGGCTCGCGGGATTTACCGCGCTGCGAACTCGGCGGAGCGGTCGAGCAGCGGCTTGAGCCCCGGTAGCACGCTCTCGATTTCGCGCTCGTGCCGCCGCCACTTGTCCTTCTCCGGCTTGCTGACCGTGTATCGGGAGAGCGGCAGGTCGCCGGACAGCACCATGTCCCAGGCGAGCTCCAGCTCGCCGCAGAGCTGGCGCACCGTTGCTTCCGGGTTCGCCAGGAATGCGTCGTACCGCACGAGCAGCCGGCGCTCCGCCGGCAGCGCCGCGAGGTCGTCGAGCAGCATCGCGGTCGTCGCGGCCCACTGGTGCGCAACGATCTCGTGCAGCGGCCGACCGATGAGGTCGCGCCATCCCGGCACCAGCACGAGCGACCATGGAGGACCCGACCAGCCGGGCAAGTTCGGATACGTCCGGAACCTCATCGATTCCCACGCCTCGATCATGCTGCTCAGCACCTCGCGCGGGTCGCGGTGCAGGTACAGGAACCGCGCCTCCGGGAACGCCTGAGCGAAGAACGGCACCCGCAACGAATTCTTGGGGGTCTTCTCGAGCAGGCGCACCGGTAGCCGGTCCGAGCGAGGTGGGCGGCCTTCGCGATCACGCAGGGCGCCCAGGAATCGCGCGCGCACCTCTGCAACGTTCGCCGGCGTCGCGTCGGTCGTGTCGAGGCGGTTGGAATCGAAGCCGTGGGCCTCCGGCCGCAGCCCGGCCACGCTTTCGATCAGGCGATGACTCTCGCCGCCGACCGTGAAGACGTCGGGAGACTGCTCGAGCGTCTCGAACAGCAGTGTCGAACCGCTGCGGGGCGGGCACACGATCATGAGCGGACGGTCGAAATGCGGATCGCGACCGACCCGGGCCTTAGGCACCGCACGCTGCGGGAGGTCCTTCGTACCGGCGGATGCGACAGCCGGCGGTGGGGACGCCAGGTCGACGGCCGGGTGTTCGGTCTCGCGCGTCTCGGGATCGCCCGAGGATTGCGCCCTGGCAATCGCGGGCTTCAACACGCCCGATTCGATCGTCTTCTGGAGCGGTGCGCCGTTCTTGATGACGATGCCTGCGCCGAACCGCGCGAGCTCCGCACGGTAACGCTCGAGCGCCTCACGATATTCGGGCAGGCCCGCGTCGTCCGTACCGTAGGCGGCCCACAGCGCGCGCCACGTCGTCGTCAGGCCGTTCGTGGCCTGTGCGAGCCGCTGCAGTTGCGGCGAGGGCTCTGCCTCGCCGAACAGCGCCGTCAGGTGCGAGCGCATCTCCCACGGGCTCATGACCTTCGGGATGTTGACGGCCTCCATGACGAGCGGTGGATCGTGCGCGGCGACGTAGTCCACGCGACGCGCGCGCCAGTTCGGATCGACGCGATCGTGCGGTCGCCCGGCACTGACGAGTTCCCAGAACGACAGCGTGCCCACGGTGTCCGCGACGAGGTGGACGCGGCTCTCGACGGCGTCGTTGACCACGCGGTGACGCCGCCAGGTGTCGAAGATCCAGCATTCGCCGACGCCCATGTGCGTCTCGTCCGAGCCGCAGTAAAAACGAACCGTCGGCTGGGTCACGATCGGCACGTGCACGCGCGTGCGGTCGCGCCAGTAGTAGTCCATGTCGATGTGCGGGTTGACCTCCGCGTGGCCCGACAAGCGCATCAGCCGGCAACGACCGAGGACCGTGCCGAACGAGGCGAGGACCTGCCGCATGTACGGCATCTGCTCGAGGTACGGGGTCGGCGCCATGCGCCCGTTCACGGCCTCGACGGTCGGGTCGCCGTTGAGCGACAGCAGCGGCAGCGCATCGTTGCCCGGGAAGCCGTGCGTGTGCGGGCGCCAGCAGGACTCGTCGATCGTCCCCACTTCTGCCGCGAGGCGTGACGCGTCGAAGGTAAGCGGCAGCTGGACGAACGGAACCGGGAGCTTCATTGCTACGGACTCGGACGGGCCGGGGCGGCCACGATACACCATGCCGGTGTCGCACCGTCCGGTTCGTCGCGATCGGCAAGTGCCGGCCGGCCGCAATGACGACCGCCCGGCACGCCGTCGGCAGACTTACATCGACGTCGCCGGCGGATTGCTGACGATGATCTCCACTCGGCGGTTCTGCTGGCGACCCCCTGCCGACTCGTTCGACGCGACCGGGGCGCTTTCGCCCATGCCCTGCGTCGTGACGCGCGACGGATCCACGCCATGTCGCATCAGGTACGAACGGACGGACTCGGCGCGACGCTGTGACAGCCCGAGGTTGTAATCCTCGCCGCCCACGCTGTCGGTATGTCCCTCGATCACGACCGACCGGTCGGGATACTTCGACAGGAACGTCGCGAGCTGGTCGAGGTCGGCGACCGATCCCGCCTTCAGGTCGGCCTTGGCGGTTTCGAACAACACGTCACCGAGCGTGAGCACGAGCCCACGATCCGTGGAGCGTGCGTTCATCGCGTCGATCTCGGCCTGCAGCGCCGCGGTCTGCGTCCGTGCGGCGTCGGCGTCCATCCGTGCACTGTCGACCTCTCGCTCGCGGGCTTCGAGTCGCGCACGGTCGAGCTCCGCGGCCAGGGCCGTCCGCTCCCGTTCGGCGTAGCGCGCTTCGGCCACGGCTTTCGCGACCTCCACCTTGCGCTGCGCAATGTACACCCGGTGCGCCGCAAGCTCCGGCGCCGCGTCCAGTTGCTCGGCCAGCTGCACGGCGGCTTCGGCATCGGTCAGCGCTTCGGGTGCCAGTGGCGCGAGCTTCGCGTCCGATTGCAGTCGCGTGAGGTCGGCCCTGGCTTGGATCGCGCCCTCCGGCACGACCGGCGTGGGCGCGCACGCGACGAGTGAGCAGGCGACGATGCCGGCGGCGACCAGTCGCGGCAGGGCTAACGTGTGCATGGGTTTCATCACTGGGTCCCTCCCTTCGCCGCGCGGTCCATCTCGTCGAGCAGCGCCTGGTTCGAACGTCGGATCTCTTCATTGGCGGCCTGCGCCTTGACGGCGGCCGTGCGCGCAGACGCTAGCTCGGCATCGACGCGCGCCTCTTCGGCGAGCCGTGCCGCCTGCTCCATTTCCTCGTTCTGAACTGCGGTGTTGGCCGCGGCGAGTTTCGAGCGTGCCTGGCTAAGCTCGGGCGACGCGTGCTTGGCCGCTTCCGCACGTTCGGCATCGTCGATCGCCTGCTGCGCGGATTCGATCTGCGCGGTGGGTGCAGGCGTGGACGCGCAGCCGGCCGCGAGCAGTGCCGCGCCGGAGATTGCGGCGAGCAGGCCGGTCCGCCGGCGGCCTCGTCTAGCGTGATTGGTGTTCAGCATGGTTTACCTCTGTTGATGCAGGCCGCACGACGGCCCTCGTTGCCCGCCAATATGCGCGGTTGCGGCGTCCACGGCTGTCAACCGAACAGCACGGCGGCCTGCGTGTTTCGCCCTACGTCGTCGTCATCCGGATCATTGAAGCGCGGCGAGCTTTGACTTCCGCGGACCTCCATCCGAGCGAACACCTTGCCGACCCTTGCACAAGCGCGGTTCGTCTCGCTCGAACGTAGGATTGGTCCGTGCGCTTTTGTCTAGGTTGTCTGGAAGATTCACCACCGCGACTGGCGGATCGTCCGCGACGCACCACCATTGAACGACGTCCGGAGTAGCGCATATGGAGAGGAAGAGACTGATCATTGCGGCCGCCGTGCTGGGGCTCACGCTCGGCGCGACGGGCTGCGGCCGCGAGGAACCGCCCGCGGACGCCACGCCCGACGCGGCGACGGACACGACCGGAACGGGCACGGACACGACCGGCGCCACGGATTACGGTGACACGACGACGCCCACGGATCCGACCACGATGCCACCGGCCGACGCCACGACACCGGGCACGACGATGCCGGATGCGACGACGCCGGGCACGACGCCCGACACGACGACCCCGCCTCCTGACGCGACGACACCGGAATCGACGGATCGGGACCAGGGCGCGACGACGGACGACACCGCGGACGACGCCGCCACGCCCCCGCCAGGAGGCTGAGCACTCCGGGTTCGGTACGGGCAAGCCGGGCCGGGCGACCATTCTGTCGCCCGGCGCCGCGTCGTGTCCGGTCGGAGCAGCGCTTCTCCCGCCACCTTCGGGCTGCTAGCCTCCGCTGCAACCAGCGCAGCGAAGGTGGAGGGTCCCATGCTTGCGATCGACCCGGGCGTTGCGACCGCCGCGCCGCCGATGTCCGACCTCGCACCGATGCAGACCGGGCGGTCGATCGTATCGGTCGCGCACGATCCGGGCGGCGTCACGATCGCCTGGGACGATGGGGTTTGCAGTCGCTTCAGCGCGCTATGGCTGCGCGACAACTGCGCGTGCGCGCAGTGCCGTCATCCGCAAGCCCTCGAACGGACGCACGTGTTCATCGAGCACGGACGACCCGAGGTGACCGATGCCGGCCTCGGCCCGGACCAGACGCTCGAGGTTCGCTTTCGCGTCGCGGAGGCCGCACACACGTCCCGTTTCACGCGGGGGTGGCTTCGTGCACACGACGTCGGCGTGCGCCAGGCCGCGCTGCACCGTTTCGTACCCGATCTCTGGGACGGCGGGATCTCGTCGCGACTGCCCGTCGTCGAGCATGCGCGGTTCATGCAGGCGCCACAGGGACTGCGCGCCTGGATCGAGGCGCTGAAGACGCAGGGCATCGTGCTGCTCCGCGGCGTGCCGCCCGAGCCCGGCCGCCTGCGCGAAGTGGCGCAGCGGATCGGGCCCATCAGGGCGAGCAATTTCGGCGACTTCTACGACGTCGTGTCGATGCCCAATCCGAATGCGTCGGCATACACGGCGCTGGGGCTGGAACTGCACACCGACCTTGCCAACTGGCGCTTTCCGCCGGACGTGCAGTTGCTGTCGTGCGTGAAGAGCAGCGTCCGCGGTGGCGAGTCCGTGTTCGCTGACGGCTTTCGCGTCGCGGCGGACCTGCGCGAGCAGGATCCGACGGCTTTCGAATTGCTGAGCACGTGGCCGATCGAGTTCCGGTTTCACGACGCCAGTTGCGACATCCGCACCAGCGCGCCGACACTCGAACTCGACCGCGCGGGCCGGCTCGCGCGCGTCCGCTTCAACAACTGGCTGCGCACCGCGATGGCCGTTCCGGACGACGTCGTGCAGCCGCTGTACGCGGCGCTCGAACGGTTCTGGCGGATGCTGCGGGACGAGAAGTACCGGCTGAACCTGCGCCTGGAACCCGGCGACCTGATCGCCTACGACAACAACCGCGTCCTGCACGGGCGCCGGCCGTTCGACCCGACGACGGGCGAGCGTCACCTGCAAGGCTGCTACCTGAACCTCGACGACGTGGACAGTGCGCTGCGACTGATCGAGCGCTCGGCGTGAGACCGGTCAGGGCAGCGCGGCGTTGACGCGCCAGAGCGTGGCCACGCTGCGCACGACGGCGGCCTGCGCATCGACGCGCTGATCGAGGCGCGCCCCTGCAAACGCAGGCGTCTCGACGACGATCACGGTTTGCGCCGAGGGGCCGCGCTGCTTGCGTCCCTCGACGAAGACCTCGGTGGCGGCGAGCAACTCGTCGATCGAGCCGTCGCGGATCGGTCCACCCTTGTCGTCGCGACTGATCACGCCGTCGACGATCGTCTCACCGAACCGGGTCTGGCCGGACCGGCGCAGCGGGATACCCGACGCCTGCAGCAACCGCACGATCTCGGCGCCGGCGGGATTCGCGTCCGCGTGCCGGCCCTGCGAGTAGATGTAGCCGCCCTCGGTCGACAGCTCGTCTTCGTGGAGGTCGAGGACCAGCCGCGGCGGGTAACGCCCGGCCAGGCGCAACACGTACTGCGTCAACGCCAGTGTCTCCGGGCCCGACGCCTGGGCCGCGCGCGGCTTGCGGCCCGACTCGAGGTCCGGCAGCAGGTACTCCGCGTCACCCACGCTGTAACCGCCCTTGCGCCAGTCGCGCTCGGCCGTGTTGGGGTAGCGCCAGTTTTGGCGATACGCCTTCGGATTGCAGAGCGGAATGACCACCACCGGGACACCGGAACGTGCGAACTCGACCAGGCTGTCGAGTTCCCGCGCGATCGCATTGGGCCCGGCCGGTTCCTCGCCGTGGATGCCCGAGAGCACCCAGAGCGCCGGGCCGGGCGTACCTACGTGCCAGGCCTTGATCTGCATCTCCGGCGCGTCGGGGTACGCGTACAGCGTCTCGACGTTCCAGCCGTGCTTCGAGTCGAGTTCATGAAACCGCGCCATGATCTGCGCGAGCGGGGCACGACCATCGGCGACGTTCGTCGCTGCAGTCGGCGCCGGTGCCGTCGTAGTCGTTTCGGCGCGAGCCTCGACGACCCCGGCGCCCCAGGCCGTGACCACCAGCGCGAGGATGGCGAGACCCCAGCGCATCAGGCATCCCTCCCTTCGGTCACGGCG
>DASUMQ010000250.1:0-12521 GCA_036277615.1 Steroidobacteraceae bacterium | reverse complement strand
GGAAAAACGGAGGCCTTCAAACACCTTCCGACTAGCCACCAGCCACTAGCCACTATGGCGCCGGCGCGCGCCGCCCGCAGATGCGGGCGGCGGCGACGGTGGCGATCAGTGCGCCGTGGCCTTCGACGCGAGGATGCCGGTGTTCTGCCGCGCGTAGACCTCGGGCCAGAGTTCTTCCGACCGGCGGTCGCGGAACAGCAGGGAGCCCAGCAGCACCGCCAGGAAGCCGAGCGGGATCGAGACGATGCCCGGGTTCTTGAGCGTGAACAGCGGCGCCTCGAGGCCGACGAGCGAACGCTCCTTGCCCTCGACCTTGGCCATGTCGTCCTTGGCTTTCTGCACGGCCTTGTCGAGCGCCGTCTGCTCGACCTGCGCTCCTTTGACCACTTCGGGATCGGCAGACGCGAGCTTCGCGGCGATCGCCTCGCGCTTGGCAACCTCGCCGTCGAGTACCTTCGCGGACGCCTCGCGCACGGCCTTCGGGTACGTCACGTTCGGCGACACGAGCGTGAGGCCGACCGCCGCCACGGTGCCGACGACCATGCCGAGCACGATGCCGCCGGTGTTGCAGCGTTTCCAGTAGAGCGTCAGCAGCACGCACGGGAAGTTGGCGGAAGCGGCCACCGCGAACGCGAGCGCCACGAGATGTGCGACGTTCTGTCCCTTGGCGGCGATGCCGATCGTGATGGCTATCGCGCCCACGATGACCGTGGCGATGCGCGCGGCACGGACCTGCTGCTGCGGCGGCACCGTGTCGCCGCCGTGGTAGACACCGACGTACAGGTCGTGGGCGATGGCCGAGGCTGCGGCGAGCACCAGGCCGGCGACGACCGCGACGATCGTCGCGAACGCGACGGCCGACACGAACGCCAGCATGAAGTTGCCCATGAAGGAATTCGCGCCGCCGCCGAGGTACTGCGCGAGCAGCGGGGCCGCCATGTTGCCGCCGGCGTCGATCGAGGCGATCGCCGCAGGACCCACGAGCTTCGCCGCACCGAAACCGAGGAACAGCGTCAGCACGTAGAAACCGCCGATGATGGCCATGGCCCAGAGCACGGACTTCCGGGCCTGCTGCGCGGTCGGGACCGTGAAGAAGCGCATCAGGATGTGCGGCAGTCCGGCCGTGCCGAAGACGAGCGCCATGCCGAGCGAGATCTGGTCGATCGGCGCCTTGAAGTAGAGCCCGGGCTCGAGGAAACGCTGCCCCAGTTCCGCGGCGCTCATGTTCTTCGCCGGGTCGCCGAGCAGCGAGGCCACCTTGGCCTGCACCTTCGGGTCGTTGACCACGTCCTGCAGGAAGGCCGGCAGCGAGAAACCGTACGGCAGCCACACGAGGATGACGAGGATGATCGACGCCGCGACGAGCAGGATCGCCTTGATGATCTGCACCCAGGTCGTCGCTACCATGCCGCCGAACAGCACATAGGCGAGCATCAGCACGCCGACTGCGATCACGGAGATTTCGTAGTCGATGCCGATCAGCGTCTTCACGAGCACGCCGCCACCGACCATCTGCGCGGTCAGGTAGAACGTGGACACCGTGATGACGGAAATCGCGCCGACGATCCGCATCGCCCGCGGGTTGTTGCGGTACGCGAGGATGTCCGAGAGGGTGTAGCGGCCGATGTTGCGGCAGGGCTCGGCGATCACGAGCAGCACGGTGATGTAGGCGACGAGCCAGCCCACCGAGTACATGAACCCGTCGTAGCCGTACTGCGAGATCAAGCCTGCAATGCCGAGGAACGAGGCGGCCGACAGGTAGTCGCCCGCGATCGCCCAGCCGTTCTGGAGACCGGTCACGCCGCCGCCGGCCGTGTAGAAGTCCGACGCCGACTTCACGCGCTTGGCGGCGACGTAAGTCACGTACATCGTCAGCGCGATGATCACGGCGAACACCAGGAACGTGAGCCAGCGGTATTCCGGAGTGACGGCTCCCTGCGCGTAGGCGCCCGTGCTGACCACGGGCAGCAGGGCCACCATTCCCCACGCGAGGGCTTTCCGGTTCTGCAGGAGGTTCACGGCGTCACCTTGCCTTTTTCGTAGTCGGCTGCGATCTCGCGAGCGAGACGGTCGAATTCGCCGCCGGCGCGCCGCGAGTAGTAGAACGCCACCAGCCAGGCGACGACGAACTCGATCAGCGCGAACACCAGGCCGAAATTGATGACGCCCCAGACCCGCATCTTGAACAGGTCCTGGAAATAGGCGGCGCCGATCGGCAACAGGAAATAGAAGACCACCGAGAAGACCATCAACCCGGTCAGGAATCCCTGCTTCTTTCGGTGCAGCGTCTGGAAGCGCGGATCGGCGATGACGGCGTTCCAGTCGATGTTGGGCGGGCCGGCCATGTCAATGTTCCCCTCGCGCTGTGGGCGCGTGGCCGGAATCTAGCAACGCCGTGGCGCGGCGAAACTGAGACATTGGTCTAAGATGGCGGTCATGACCCCGCACGCCACGCGACCGCACGACGTCGTCGTCTTCGGCGCCACCAGCTTCGTTGGCCAGATCCTCACGCGCTATCTCTACGAGACCTTCGGGCTCGACGGTAAGCTGCGCTGGGCGGCGGCCGGCCGGTCCCGACCCAAGCTGGAGCAGGTGCGCCGCGCGCTCGGCGACGACGCTGCAACGCTCCACCTGCTCACGGCCGACGCATCGCGCCCGGACGACCTGCGCAAGCTCTGCGCCAGCGCGCGCGTGATCGTCTCCACCGTGGGCCCGTACGCGCTGTACGGCGAGCCGCTGGTGCAGGCTTGCGCCGAAACCGGCACCGACTACTGCGACCTGACCGGCGAACCGCAATGGATCCGGCGCATGCTCGAGAAGCACGAAGCGACCGCCCGCCGCACGGGCGCGCGGATCGTGCATTGCTGCGGGTTCGATTCGGTACCGTTCGACCTCGGCGTACATTTCCTGCAGGCGCGCGCTCGGGAGCGCTTCGGCCGTCCCTGCAGCCAGGTGAAGATGCGCGTGCGCAAGATGCGGGGCGGGTTCTCGGGCGGCACGGTGGCCTCGATGATGAACCTGCTCGAGGAGGTCTCCGCCGAGCCGTCGCTGCGGCGCGTGCTCGCCGATCACTATGCGCTGTGCCCGCCGGATCGCAGGCCGGCCGTGCGCCAGCGCGACGTGCGGTTCGCCGAGTACGATGCCGACTTCGGGGCCTGGATCGCACCGTTCGTCATGAGCGCGATCAATACGCGGATCGTGCACCGGACCAACGCGCTGAGCCGGCACTCGTACGGTCCGGAGTTCCGGTACGAGGAGGCGGTGCTGACGGGCAAGGGGCTCACGGGTCGGCTCAATGCAGTCGGTTTGAGCGGCGCGCTCGGGACGATGCTGGCGGCGGGTGCGCTCGGGCCCACGCGACGCGCACTGCAACGCTTCGTGTTGCCCGCGCCGGGCGCGGGCCCCTCGCCGGAGTCGCAGCGCCGCGGCAGTTACGACCTCAGGTTCTTCGGCCGCACCGAGGACGGACGCGTGCTACGCAGTCGCGTCACGGGCGACCGCGACCCGGGATATGGCTCTACTGCGAAAATCCTCGGCCAAGCCGCGGCCTGCCTTGCACTCGACGTCCGGCCCACGCCCGGCGCCGGCGGCTTTCCCACCACTGCGGTCGTGTTCGGCGACAAGCTGATCGAACGGCTGCGCGCGCACGCTGGCCTCACGTTCGAGTTGCTCGACTGAGCCGTTCGCGCGTTGGCCCCGCCGACGCTGCGGAAGGCTGTCGAACGCGCCCTGCTCCCCGACCACGGCGTATGATCCCAGCGACCATTCACGCGGGAGCCACCGGTTGTCCGCCTACCAGGGATCGGAGCGGCGCGTCGGCAGCCTGGGTGCCAAGGAACGACCGTGGGGCCGGGCGCTGCCCGCTGCGTTGGTGGCATTCCTGCTCACGCTGGCCACGGCCGCGCTTGGCCTCGCGTTCGTGCGGGACGGCTTTGCACCGTTCTGGCCCGCGGCCGGTATGGTCGCAGGCATCTGGCTCGTCGCACCGCATGATCTGCGCCGGCCGGTCCTGATCGGCCTCACGCTCGGCCTCGGCGTCGGCAACGCGATTGCGGGCCGCCCGCCCGCCGTTAACGTCATGTTCGTCTGCGCCAACCTCGGCGAGGCCTGGCTGCTCGGCTGGTTGCTCGAACGCTGGATCGGAGCGCGCGTCGAGCTGCAGGCGTTGTCGCAGTCGGTCCGGTTCATCGCGGCCGTGGCCGTCACGGTGACCGTCGGCGGGGCCTTCGGTTGCGCGGCGTTGCTCGCCGTCGCCGACGCCCGCGGCGAGTTCGTCGACCTCTGGGGCATGTGGATCCGCACGCGCGGCCTCGGCATGCTGACGATCGCCCCGGCGGTCATCGCACTCGGCACGAAGCGGCGCGCCTGGTTCGAGCGCGCGTGGCGCGAAAGCAAAGTGACGTTGCTGACGCTCGTCGGGATCGCCGCGTTGACCTACGTCATGGTCACGTATGGGGTCCAGGGCGGCGAGTTGCTGGCGATGCTGGTGCTGCTCGCGCTGGTCCACCCGCTGATCCTGCTGATCGCGGCACGCAGCGAGCCTGCCTGGACATACCTCGCGCTGCTCACGATCACCCTGGTCGTGGTGTGGCGGGTCGGCCACGGCGGCGGCGTCTTCCGCGGCAGTGTCGACACGGCGCAGGCGTTCCTGTTCGTGAGCTCGCTGTGGACTCTTACGCTCGCCGTGGTGATGGAGCAGCAGCGCCGCGCGCGCGACCGCGCGCTGATCAGCGAACGCAACATGCTCGATGCGCTCGCAGCGGGGCGCGGCTTCACGTTCGACTTCAACCCGCGCGAGGATCACGTCGTGCGCGCGGACCCCGAGCAGATCATCGCACCGTTCGTGACCGAAACCGGCGCGAGCTTCTTCGAGCGCGTGCTGCCCGAGGACCGTCCGCGCCTGCAGCAGCTCGTCCAGGGGCTTTCCGCGGCGCGGCCGATGTACGAGACGACCTACGGGTCGCGGCGGCCCGACGGCCGGGTCGTGTGGCTGCACGAGCGCGCCGTCGGCGAGTTCGACGAGTACGGTGCCCTGATCCGGCTGCAGGGACTCACGATGGACGTGACGCCGCGGCGCGAGGCCGAAGAAGCACTGCGCGAGGCCGACCGCAAGAAGGACCGTTTCATCGCCACGCTCGCGCACGAGTTGCGCAATCCCCTGGCACCGATCCGCAGCGCCGCGGACCTGCTCGGTTCGCGGCAGGCGGGCGCGGCCGAGATCGGGTGGGCACGGCAGGTCATCCAGCGGCAGGTGACGCACATGAGCGCGTTGCTGGACGACCTGCTCGACGTGGCACGGATCACGCGCGGCAAGCTCGAGCTGCGCCGGCGGTGGGTGCGCCTCGACGCCATCGTCGACACGGCGTGCGAGGTCGCGCGGCCGCTGATCGACGTGCGGCAACACCGCCTGGCGGTCGATCTCGCGCATCCGGTGCCGATGCTCGATGCCGACCCCGTGCGCCTCGCGCAGGTAATCTCGAACCTCCTCACCAACGCGGCCCGCTACTCGGACCCTGGCGGCGAGATCACACTGGCCGCACGCACGCGTGGTGCGGTCGTCGACGTCACGGTCCGGGACACGGGCATCGGAATCCCGCCCGAATCGCTCGAAAAGGTGTTCAAGATGTTCGAGCAGGTGGAAGGTAGCCGGGGCCGCAGCGACGGCGGCCTCGGCATCGGCCTGTCACTCGTCAAGGGACTCGTCGAGCTGCACGGAGGTACGGTCTCGGCGCACAGCGCTGGACCGGGACGGGGCAGTGAATTTACGGTTACGCTGCCGTGTGTGCCCACGTCGGAGGATCAGTCGATGCCTGCAGAAATTCGCGCGACCGCTGCCGAGCCCGCCGGGCGGCGCATCCTGCTCGTCGACGACAACCGGGACGCCGCGGACAGCCTCGCGCTGCTCCTGGGCCTGGAGGGGCACGACGTGCGCGTCGCCTACGCCGGGCGGCCGGCCATCGAGGTGGCGCATGAGTTCCGGCCGGAGGTCGCCGTGCTGGACCTTGGCCTGCCCGACCTGAGCGGCTACGACGTCGCCCGCCTGTTGCGGCAGGACCCGGCGCTCGGGCGCATCGAACTGATCGCCCTGACCGGGTGGGGCCAGGAGGAACACCGCAAGCGCGCGCACGAGGCGGGCTTCGATCACCACGTGACCAAGCCGGTCGACCTCGAGCATCTCGCGCGCCTGCTGCAGCCCTCGACGCCGCGCGCGCCCTGACCCGCCGGGGGCCGTCACGCCGGTCGAGGGTTGCATCGCACGCCGTTTCGGACGAGCATCGCGGCCTTTGTGCATCCGCCGGAGACCGAGCATGCGTGCCTTGAGTCCGAACCTCGCTGTCGCTTCGTTGCTCTTGATGATGATGGCTGGCGCGGGACCGGTGCTTGCGGCAGAGGACGATGCGGGGAAGGACGAAGCCGAGAAGAAGGCCGAGGCCGAGAAGCCGAAACCGGTGCCGGCCGCGTCGATCACGAAACACCAGATCACCCTCGACGGCAAGACGCTCAAGTACACGGCCACGGCAGGCTGGTACATCCTCAAGGACAAGGAAGACGAGCCGATCGCGCGTTTCGGCTACACCGCGTACACGCTCGACGGGGTCAAGGACCACTCGCGACGACCGGTGACCTTCGCGTTCAACGGCGGTCCCGGGTCGTCGTCGATCTGGCTGCACATGGGGATCATGGGACCGCGTCGCGCGGTGGTGAACGATCCCGGCTATGCGTCGCCGCCGCCCGCACAGATCGTCGACAACGCGTACTCGCCGCTCGACGTGACCGACGTCGTGATGATCGATCCGGTCGGTACCGGCTTCAGCAAGCCCCTGGGCGAGGCCAAGCCCGAGGACTTCCACGGCGTCGACGAGGACATCCGCTCGGTCGCGCAGTTCATCAAGCGCTACGTGTCCGAGAACGGACGCTGGGGCTCGCCGAAGTACGTGCTCGGAGAGAGCTACGGCGGCATGCGCGGGGCCGGGCTCGCCTATCACCTGCAGGCCGAGCAGGGCATGAACCTGAACGGTCTCGTGATCGTCTCGCCGTTCCTGAACGCCGAGACGGGGATCGACGGCGCCGGCATCGACAGTGCGCACGTCGCGTACTTCCCGACGCTCGCGGCGACGGCCTGGTACCACGGCTTGATCCAGGACAAGCCCGCGACCATCGAACAGTACATGGCCGACGTCGAGCGCTTCGCCCGCGAGGAGTACCTGCCGGCGCTGGCCAAGGGCTACGTGCTGCCGGAAGCGGACAAGAAAGCCGTGGCGACCAAGCTCGCTCGCTACACCGGCACCAGCGCGGACTACTGGGAGCGGGCGGACCTGCGCGTGACGCACACGCAGTTCCTGCAGGAGTTGAAGCGCGGGGACCGGCTGATCGCAGGCCGCATCGACTCTCGCTACATCGGCCCGTCAGTGAACCCGCTCGCGGGCGAAATGGATTACGACCCCTTCTTCCCGGCGATCGGCCCCGCATACACGTCGGCGTTCCTGAGCTACCTGCACGACGAACTCGAGTTCGGACGCGACGAGGAATACCAGGTCTCGGCGTTCGACATCGAGTGGAGCTGGGAGCACGAACAGCCGGGCAATGCCGGGTGGATGTCGCCCGTCCCGAACACGGTGCCGGACCTCGCGCTCGCGATGACGATGAACCCCGGCCTGCACCTGCTGGTGCAGCAGGGCTGGTACGACCTCGCGACGCCGTTCCTCGCGATGAAGATGGACCTGGAGCACCTCGACGTCACGCCGGAGGCGCGCAATCGCATCCACGTGAAGTACTACGACGCGGGTCACATGATGTACGTCCACGGCCCGTCGATGCAGAAGTTCCGCGACGACCTCGTCGGGTTCATCCGCGAGACGGACAGGTTGTAACGCCGGTGGCCGCGCGTTCGCGTATCCAGCGCGTGCGTCAGCTACGGTAGCCCTCGACGTGCTGCTTGCCGGCGTCGCCAATTTCGTCCCACGGCGCCTTCGAGCCCACCCAGATGTGATGCAGCACCTTGAGCCCCTCGGCGCCCTTCGTGAGGGAGCCTGCCGGCGCGAACATTCTCGTGGCGTCGTTCTCTCCCGGCACGGGTGAGCCGCAGACGCTGCAGAACCAGGTTTGCCAGTCCGTGCCCGGCTTCTTCCACGTTGCAATCAACTCCTGGCCCCGAAGCCACCGGAACTGCTCTTTGGGAAAAACGACCACTGCGATGCCGTTGCTCCCGGTGTTGCGGCGACAGATCGAGCAGTGGCACATGAAGATGCCTGGCAGGTCAGCGTCGATCTCGAATTGAACCGCGCCGCAATTGCATTCGCCTCTGGCCATGCGATTGTCTCCTCCTCGCTTCCGGCCGGATCGTAACGCAGCTCTGGCAGCGTGGCGTAACCGGTGAGTTCGGCTCCGCCGCGGCCGGTTCAGCGCAACTCCGCCAGACGGACGTTCGCGCCGCCGCCGAACCGCGCGAGTTGCGCGAGCAGAAGCTCTGCGCAGGCCACGGCGTCGGCGGCCGCGGAATGGTGCGCGTGCTCGGGCAGGCCGTGACGCCGGCGGCACGCGTCGAGCGACAGGTCGTCGTGCTGTTCCCGGGCGTGAACGCCGCCGGCCGCGAGCAGGCGCCGCTCGATCGACATCGTATCGACAAACGGGTTCGGCACCGGCACGCCGCCGAGGCTGCGCAGCATTCTTCCGAGGAACGCGCGTTCGATCGCGGCCGCGTGTGCGACCACGACACGACCCGCAAGGTCCGGCAGCAGCGTCTCGGCCAGCGTTCCGGCGTCGACGGCGTCGTCGAGGTCGCTGTCGAGGATGCCGTGGATGACGGCGCTCTGCCCGACGCCTTCGGGGCGGTGCGTGCGCACGTGCAGCTCGCGGGCACTCGCGAGCACGATCCGGTCGCCGACGATGCGGACCCAGCCGGCCGCGATCACATGGTCCCGTTGCGAGTCGAGCCCGGTCGTCTCGAAATCGAGCGCGATGAGTTCGAGTTCGCAAACGCGGGCCCTCGGCGACGGCAGCGACACCTGTTGCAGCAGTCGTTGCTGCAGCGGCAGCCGGCTGGCGCGCCGCGCGCGGGCCAGCCGTACACGCTGCCAGACGTTCACGTCGGAAAATCCAGCAGCAATCCACGCTGCGCCTCGCGGATGACGAGGAACGTGTCCTTGAGCGCTGCGCGTTCGGCATGCCCGAGCATGGCCGGGTCGAGATGGTTGTGCGGCGACTCGCCACGCCGCACTTGATCCGCGTGCAGCCGCACGCGAAGTCCGGAGAGCAGGTCGTGCGCGCCGGCGAGCCGGTCGGCGTCGGCACGGCTCAGCCGGTTGGCCTCGACCATCGTCGCGATGCGGGTCTGCGTGCCCGGCGCGACGATGCCGGCCTGCAGCGCCCGCACGCGGACGAGGTCGGTCAACGGCATCAGGCCGCTGGCCTTGAGGTCGAGCGTCTCGCGATGCTGGCCTCGGCTCTCGAGCACGAAGCGACGGAAGAAGCCGAGCGGCACGTCGTAGCGGGCGGCCTGGCGTGCGAGCGCCGCGAGGAACACGCTCTTTCCTGTACCGCTGCCGGTCGCTGCGAGCGCTTCGCCCAGCTGCGTGCCCAGCGCAAGCTCGCCGTGCACCGTGCGCAAGTCGAAGAAGATGCTGGCGCGCAGCACGGCTTCCGGGTCGGGCAGCGACGCCCAGTGGCGAAAGTGTGCGAGCCAACCCGCGACAGGTTGTCGCCACTCGTCCGTGGTCGCCATCACGCGACCCGGGCAGTACGGATAGCCGCAGGCGTCGAGCCCGTCACAGACGATGCGGGCGAGTGCCGCGAAATACGGCGCCGCTTCTGGCGGTGCCGCGTCGGCGTGCACGAGCCCGTTGTCCTGGTCGGTCCGCAGGCTCTGCTCGCCGCGCGCCTGCGAACCGAAGGCGAGCCACGCATAGGGTGCCGGCGGAGGCCCGAGTCGCTGCTCGGCCAGCGCGAGCAGCCGGCGCGTGACGGCGTCGCTGAGCGTGGTCAGCACCTTCGGCACCTGCTCCGCGCGCATCCCCGAGGCCACGAGCAACTCGAACAGGCGCGGGATCTCGCGACAGGTCTCCACCAGCGCCTCGACCGAGCCGGCCTTCTGGACCTGTGCCGCGAGGTACAGCGGGTGCCGCGTCTGCAGCGTCATGAGGTCGCGCGTCGTGACGATGCCGAAGACGCGTCCGTCGCGCGTGAGCGGCAAGTGGTGGATCCCGCGGCCCACCATCGCGAGGATGCCTTCGAGCACCGGGCTCGAGGCATCGAGCGTCAGCGGGTCGTGCGTCATGATCGTCGCGACGGGTTCGGCCGGGTCGCGCCCCTGCGCGAGCACGCGGTTGCGCAGGTCCCGATCGGTCACGATGCCGCGCACCTGCTCGCCCTGGGTGACCAGCAGCGAGGAGACCCTGTGCTGCGACATCGTGCGGGCCGCCGCTGCGATCGTGGTGTCCGGGGCTGCGACGACCAGCTTGCCGCGCACGAGCTCGCCCATCGGCGTCATGAACAGCGTCTGGCCCGTCGAGGCGCGCGGCTGGGTCGCGGCGATCAGGCGCTCCTCGATGGTGCGGATGAAGAACGTCTCGAACCCGGGCGCGCGCGCGCGCAGCTCGTCGAGCGCCTTGCGCGGCAGGCCCCAGATCAGGCAGTCCTCGATCGCAGTGATCCGGAAGCGCACGGGCTTGCCGCTCAGCACCGAGAGCACGCCGAACGTCTCGCCTTCGCCGTAGCGGTCGACGAGGTTGCCCGCCTTGTCGTGGGCATCGACCGCCCCGCGGCGCACGAGGTACAGCGTCGCATTGACCTCGCCGATCTCGAGCAGCACCGCGCCGCTGCGCCGGTAGGTGATCTCGATCGAGGCGGCCGCGCGCGCGAGCAGTGCGGGGTCGAGCAGGTCGAACGGCGGCGTGGCGGCGAGGAATCTCTCGACGTCGGCCAGGGCGCTGTTCATGGCGGCATCATAGCCGCCGGCACGAACCGACGCGCCACCCTGCGGACGACGCAATGACACGGCACGCCTATACTGCCAGGTGCATTTCCCGAGCCGAGGCCCCGTGTCCGAAGACCACAAGCCGCGCTGGTTTCGACGCGTCGTCCGACGCGAGCCCGGGCGACCCCCCAGCGCCCCGGGGTCGCCGTGGCGCCCGGCCGATCTCTGGGCAACGCTGCGGTCCTACGTCGGCCTGCGGCGTGAGGCGCTCGAGGGACCGATCGACTCCACGGCGGCGCTCGCCCGGTTTCTCGACGAACGCGCGAGTTTTCTCGCGCAGACCTCGCTCTACGGCTACCTGCAGACGCGTGCGGGCATGCGTTACCCGGAACTGTTCGACGACGATGCGTTCGTCGCCTCGATCAACGTTGCCAAGTGGCAGCTCTGGCTCGATTGCCTGTCCGACCTGGCGGTCTACGCCGGCAGTCGCATCGCGCAGCACCGGCCCGACGAGACGCCGCGCATCGGGCGCGCGATCACGGCCGTGGTCGAGGAGGTGCTCACCCGCGCGGGCACACCGGCAGAAGCGGGGCCGGAGTTCCTGGCGCACGCGGTGCGCGTGCGCGAACGCGTGGCACGCACCGACTGGCTCGCGGTGGGGCCGGACGAGGCCGCCTTCACCGAGAGCCCGGCCGGGATCGTGCGCTGGGCCCCCGTCAAGGACGAGCTGAAGGCACTCGACGAGGAGATCGTCCGCAACTCGGTGCGGTTCCGGTGGCAGGCCGTCCGCCGCGATTTCGCGGTGCAGTTGCGACCGAAGCCGCTGCTCGAGTCGATGACGACTCAGTCAACGAGCAAGCGCCCGAGACGATAGATGCCCTGCGCGATCTGCCCTTCGAGCGGAAACGAGAGCATGCCGAGCACCGAGTAACCGAGCAGCGCCGGCATCACGTAGAAGCGGAAGATGAAGAAGAACCACGCGACGTAGAGCGGCACGAGCGCAGGCACGAGGAAGGCGGGCGTGATCGGTCGGAACCGGTCGATCAGCGGCTGTGTCGCCCGCACGAAGAAGCGGTTGAAGAAGAACGTGCTGTCTTCGGGCAGGAACAACCGCATGCCGAAGCGCGCGATCAGCGTCCACATGACCACGCCGAGCAGATAGTCCAGCACCACCGCCCAGAGCGGAATTCCCTCGATCAACGCGCCCCTCCCGATCGCTGCGGTCCCTGATCGCCTGCGATTCTGTCACACGCGAAAGAGCCGGGGCGAGTCGCCTCGCCCCGGCTCGGTGGTGCCTGTTCGCTCAGGCCTTGGACGGAATGACCGTGTCGCCGCTCGGCACGCGGACGTCGTCGACCATGCGCTGGATCTCCTCGCTCGGCGCCGGCGTGAGCAGCGTCACGACGACCATCGCGACGGCGCTCGCCGTCACGCCGACCACGCCGAACCGGATGTCGTCGAGGCCGATCCACGGCTTGGCGATGCCGTACCACGCGTCCGGGTTGCGGACCGCGAGCAGGTACCACCAGCCCGTCGCGAGGCCCACGACCATGCCCGCGAGGGCGCCGGGGCGGTTGGCGCGCTTCCACCAGACGCCGAGCACCAGGGG
>DASUMQ010000249.1:0-25995 GCA_036277615.1 Steroidobacteraceae bacterium | reverse complement strand
GAGTTGCGCAGGATCACCTTGCCGGGGCTGACGGCGGTGTGCTCGCCCACGACGTAGTGCTCGACCCCGGCCGGCCCCTGGCCCTTGAACGCACGCTGCACGTCCTCGGCCAGGTTCCGGACACCGCGCAGCAGGTTCTGGCCGCGCTCCTCGCGCGTCTGCGCGATCAGGCGCGGGTTGGTCGGCAGGTAGTTGTCCGGCGCCAGCAATTCGAGCCCCTCGCGCACCGTGAAGCCCGCGACGTACTCGGCGTCCGGATTCGCGCCGGGCACGTGGCGCACGGCTTCGCGCGCGAGCTCTGCGCCCGTCACGAACGTCTGCGCCAGCACGTTGAACGGAAACCTCGCCCAGGCGGGGTCGGCGAAGCGCTGCGCATAAGGCGTGCCGGTGACCTGCGGCGCCACGGGCTCGCCGCCGCCGCGCACGGCCTCGCCCGCGAACTGCGCCAGCTCGACCGACTTACGGATCGCCTGCTGCGCGAGTTCGAGCTGCCGGCCCGGCGCGAGCGCGAGCCGCGACAGCACGTTGAGCCACGCGCCGCCGAATGCCTGCGGCGACATGCCGCCGGTCCACTGGCCGATCGCCGCCAGCAGGTCGCGTGAGGTGTCGTCGGAAATCGGTGAACGGCCCTGGTGTGACGGGCGTCCGGTGCTTTCGTTCATGGAGAGTCTCTCGGTGACGGCGGAAACCGGGTCAGAGCGTTTTGAGGTCGACCTCGGTGTCCGCGAGCTTCGCGGGATCGGGGCGTTTGCGCTCGGCAATCCACTTCTTGCCGGTCATGAAGTCCTTGGGGCTGTTGACCGCGTCCACCGCCAGCAGCTCGCCCTGCGCCAGATAGTACAGTGCGAACTTGCCGCCCTCCGGCGCGCCGCGGATCACGGTCTGGTCGTAGCCGGTCGACAACCCGGCGATCTGCAGCTTGAGGTCGTACTGGTCCGACCAGAACCACGGCACGTGCTCGTGTCGGGCGGGCTTGGCACAGATGTTCATCGCGGCCGTCTTCGCCTGTTCGACGGCGTTGTCGACCGACTCGAGCCGCAGCCGGCGTCCGTAGCGCAGGCTCGGATGGCTGGTGCAGTCGCCCGCCGCGTAGATGTTCGGGTCGGAGGTCTGGCACTGTTCGTCGACCGAGATGCCGTTGTCGCACTTGAGCCCGGCCGACGCCGGCAAGGCCGTCTCCGGCAGGATGCCGACGCCGACGACGACGAGGTCGCACGCGAATTCATCGTCACCGCAGACGACCCCCCGGACGCGCCCGTCGTCGGTGCCGGCGAACGAACTCACGCACATGTTGCAGAGCACGCGCACGCCTTCGCGTTCGTGGCGACTGCGATAGAACTCGGAGATTTCCGGCGCCACCACCCGGTTCATCGGGCGATCCGCCATTTCGAGCACGGTCACCTCGAGCCCCAGGTGTCGCGCCGAGGCCGCGGTTTCGAGCCCAATGTAGCCGGCCCCCACGACGACGAGCCGCTTCGCTGCACCGAGCCCCGCGCGGATGCCGTCCACGTCGGCCATCGTGCGCAGGTAGTGGATGCCGCGCAGGTCCTTGCCCGGCACGTCGAGCAGGCGATTGCGACTGCCGATGCAGAGCAGCAGCTTGTCGTAGCGGAGTTCCTGGCCGTCACCGAGTCGCAGGCGCTGGTCCGTACGGTCGATCGCGGTCACCCGCACGCCGAGTTTCACCTCGACGTGATGCTGCTCGTAGAAATGCGGGCTGCGCAGCAGCAGACGCTCGCGCTCGAGTTCGCCGGACAGGTACTTCTTCGAGAGCGGCGGCCGGTTGTACGGCAGGAACGCTTCGTCGCCGATCAGCACGATGCGCCCGACGTGTCCCTCGCGCCGAAGCGTGTCGATCGCCTGCACCGCGGCGTGGCTCGCCCCGACGATCACCACCGTTTTGTCGGTCATCCCGCTACGTTCTCACCACTGACCCGATCCTATGATGCCGCAAAGCAACAAACGCGCGCGAATCCGCGCGAGGATGCGCGGCACGCTGACGATGGCTATGCTTGCGCACGCGAGCCGCACCAGCCATGGGCAAGGCAAGTGGGCTGCGCTCCATGGTGGTGCGCCGCGCTCGCGGAATGCAGGCGATTCCGCACCCGGGAGGGTCGGCACGGAACCTGCATCGACGGCCCGAGGCCCCCGGGGTGGGGGAGGCGCTGCGGCGACGGTCGTTTCGGTTTCCACGCACTGGGGGCCACGTCCCGCCGCCGGACAATGATCGAAAGAACGAGGAGCCTTAAGCCCATGAAGCTGATCAGCGCAATCATCAAGCCCTTCAAGCTGGACGACGTTCGGGCAGCCCTGTCCGAACTGGGGGTGTCCGGCATGACCGTGACGGAGGTGAAGGGCTTCGGGCGCCAACGCGGGCACACGGAGCTCTATCGCGGCGCGGAATACGTCGTCGACTTCGTGCCGAAGACCCGCATCGAGGTGGCGGTCAAGGAGTCGCTGGTCGACCAGGTGATCGAGGCCATCGTGGGCGCAGCGCGCACCGGCAAGGTGGGCGACGGCAAGATCTTCGTGACCGCGCTCGAGCGCGCGATCCGCATCCGCACCGGCGAGGCGGACGACCAGGCACTCTGACGCCCCCGTTCGCGGCGAGTTAGCATCGGTTCCGGACGCCGCCGGAACCGAGCCCCGCCATGCCTGATCCCGAACTGACCGAGGCGCTCGCGAGCGCCGTCGACAAGCTGCGCATCGGGCGTCAGCGCCGGCACGTCTTCCTGTGCGTGAACGGTGGCAAGTGTGCGCCCGAGGCGCGCTCGCAGGAGAGCTGGGCCTACCTCAAGCGTCGCATCAAGGAACTGGGCCTCCACGACGTCGACGGCGGAGTGATGCGGACCAAGGCACATTGCCTCCGCGTCTGCGTCGGGGGCCCGATCGCCGTCGTATATCCGGACGGCACCTGGTACCGCAGGTGCACGCCGGAGAACCTCGAGCGGATCATCCAGTCGCACCTGCTCCGCGGCCGCCCGGTCCGTGACCTCGTCATCGCCGATGCCCCGCTCCCGCCTGCGTAGGCGCGACTGATCTTCGACGCCGGTGCCGTCTCACACGAGAGGAACGGCTCGATCGGGCCGTGGTCCACTACCGCATTGGCCGGCCGCTCGTCATGATCCCGAGCCATACATACGACGAGCAGGGCGAGTGCATGCCACAGGCGATTCGTGTTCATCAGTACGGCGGGCCCGAAGTGATGCTATGGGAGGACCTCGACAGCCGCGCGCCCGGACCGGGTGAAGCACTCGTGCGCCACACGGCGATCGGCCTCAATTTCATCGACGTCTACGAGCGCACCGGACTCTACGGCGGCAAGCTGCCGACGGGCCTGGGCCACGAGGCGGCGGGCCTCGTCGAGGCCGTCGGCCCCGGCGTGCGCGGCGTGACGGTCGGGCAACGCGTTGCGTATGCGGTCACCACGCCGGGCGCCTATGCGGCGGAGGCCGTGGTGCCGGCCGACCGGCTCGTGCCCGTCCCGGACGACGTCAGCGACCGGCTCGCGGCCGCGGCGCTGCTCAAGGGCATGACGGCGCAGGTCCTGCTGCGACGGACGTATCGCGTCGCGAAGGGCACCGTGGTGGTCGTGCATGCGGCCGCGGGCGGCGTCGGCAGCATACTGGTGCAGTGGGCCCGCCACCTCGGCGCGCAGGTCATCGGTGTGGTGGGCAGCGAGTCGAAGGCAGACGCCGTGCGGGCCCTGGGCTGTCGCGACGTGCTCGTGCTCGGCCGCGATGACCTGCCGGCGCGCGTCAAGGAACTGGGCGGCGGCCGGGGCGCGCACGTCGTCTACGACTCGGTCGGCAAGGACACGTTCTTCACGTCGCTCGACTGCCTCCGGCCGCTAGGGCTCATGGTCACTTACGGCAACGCCTCGGGCCCGGTCCCGCCGATCGCGCCGCTCGAACTCGCGCGACGCGGGTCGTTGTTCCTGACGCGCCCGATCCTGTTCAGCTACGTCACCCGGCGAGCGGAGCTGTTGCGCTCGGCGAAGGAACTGTTCGACGTAGTCGGGCGCGGCGTCGTGCGCATCGAGATCGGCCAGACCTATGCCTTGCGCGACGTGCAGCAGGCCCACCGCGACCTGCAGGAGAGACGCACGGTCGGTTCGACCGTGTTGCTGCCCTGATGAACAGACCCACGCGCTGGGCATGGATCGCCTGCGCGCTGCTGCTGCTCCAGTCGCTCATGGCGACCGAGTCGCTCGGCGCCGCAAGCGACTTGCCGCACGGCTGGCCGCAGGGCATTCCCGAGGGCGAGGAACTCGAGGCTGCCGGGGCCGTGATCGGCCAGATCCGGATCCGGAACGAGGACATCTTCGACCCTGAGCGACCCGACGAAAGCGGCTGGCTCTACCGCACGGCCAACAAGCTGCACATCAACACGCGCCGCGGCGTGATCCGCAACCAGCTGCTGTTCAAGCCCGGCCAGCCGTACGTCCAGCGCATGATCCAGGAGACCGAGCGCATCCTGCGCGCCAACGACTACCTGTACGACGCCGTGATCCGACCGATCGCGTACGACGGCACGACGGTGGACCTCGAGGTCCGCACGCGCGACACGTGGACGCTCAACCCGGGCATCAACTTCAATCGCCAGGGCGGCGAAAACTCCGGCTCGATCGAACTCGAGGAAAAGAATCTCCTCGGCAGCGGGCAGGCGCTCGCGTTCGGCTGGTCGAACGACGTGGACCGCGAGGCGCTGAACTTCGAATACTTCGACCCGCATTTCAATTCCACGTGGACACGCCTGGGCGTGCGCTACAGCGATGCCGACGACGGCGACACCATGGCGCTGCGGTTCGAACGACCGTTCTACGCGCTCGACACGCGCCACGCGGGCGGCCTGTTCCTGTTCGACACGCAGCTGAACGACCCGCGCTACGCCTACGGCGAGCGTGTCGGCAGGTTCCAGCACGACCAGCAGTTCTACGAGGCGTGGGGCGGCTGGTCGACGGGCTGGAGCCGGGGCTGGGTGCAACGCTGGACCGCCGGCGTCACGTACGACCGGAACACGTTCGGCGTGGTGGTCGACGAGCCGCTCACGGGTCCGTTGCCGGAAGACCGCATGCTCGTGTACCCGTGGCTCGGGTTCGACGTGCTGCAGGACTCGTTCGAGGAACGCAGCAACCAGGATCAGATCGAGCGCACCGAGGACGTGCTGGTCGGGTTGCGCGCCGGTGCCCGGCTCGGCTACGCCGCGGACGCACTCGGGTCCGACCGCGATGCATGGATGATGAGTCTTTACGCGCAGGACGGCTGGGACTTCGGCAACGAGACCTCGCTGTTCCTCGGACTGACGGGATCGGGCAGGATCGAGGACGACGGGTTGCGCAACGCCGTGCTCTCGGCCGAGGCGCGCTACTACGCGCAGACCTCGAAGCGGACCAAGTTCTTCGCGACGGTGAGCGGCACGGTGACCGAGGAGCTCGATGCCGACAACCAACTCCTGCTGGGCGGCGACACCGGGCTCCGGGGCTACCCATTGCGCTACCAGGCCGGCACGTCGCTCGCGTTGCTCACGCTCGAGGAACGCTACTACACCGACTGGTACCCGTTCCGGCTGTTCCACGTCGCCGGCGCGGTGTTCTTCGACGTCGGCCGCACCTGGGGCACCGACGTCACCGGGGCGACCAGCGATGGATTGCTCAAGGACGTGGGGCTCGGCCTGCGGCTCGGCTCGAGTCGCTCGGCGTTCGGCAACGTCGTCCACATCGACCTTGCGTTCCCGCTCGACGGTGGCGACGACATCGACGACGTGCAGTTCGTCATCGAGACGAAGTCGCGCTTCTGATCACCCTCCCGGGGGGCAGGCGACGGGCCATCGCGGTGCCGGTGGTTTGCCTCCAGCGGTCTATTTCTTCTTGCGGTCGCGGTCGGCGTCGCCGGGCATCGCCCACTCGAACGCCTTGGTCAGTCGCTCATAGGCATCGCGGGTGGCATGGCGTGCGTCGTCCCAGTCGAGGTGGGAGTCGCCACGGGCCTCGGCCCAGCGCTGCGCGAACTCCGGCTCCACGTCGTCGAAGCGGCGCCCGTGAAACTCGGGGTAACGCTGGTACCCCATGCGGAACGCGGGTTCGTAATCTTCCCAGCCGTATTTCGAGCCGGCGGCATAGCTGCGCGTCGGGAATTCGTTGCGCCAGTACTCGTCCTCGTGCTTCGGGTTGATCCGTTCCGCGATGGCCTTGCCCGTGATGCCGCCGATCACGGAACCGGCCACGACACCCGCCACCGCCCCCGCCACCATGCCGACGGGACCGCCCGCGATCGTGCCGGTCGTCGCGCCCATCAGCGCCGCACCCGCAATGCCACCGGCCGTGCCGCCGGCAAACGCGCCGCCTGCGACGCCTCCGAGGTGATCCTCCGGCTGCCCGGTGTCGGGGTCCCGGTCGAGGTCGCGTCCCTTGCGTTCCGTCATGACTGCTCCTTGCGTGCCGTCCGGGGCTGTGTGCGAACCTCCTTTCTATGACGCGCCGTCATTGCGGTATGTAGGCGACGCGCGGATTCCGCGTGCGCTCAGTCGAGCGGTTGCACCCGGTCCTCGCGCATCAGCCCCAGCCGGACCGGTCGCGGTGCGCCATGCCGCGGCACGGTCGCCTCGACCCAGAGTTCGCCGGGCTGCCGGCCGAGCGTCGGATCGCGCGCGTGCTCGGGCAGGAAAAACGCCACCGGCACGAGCGTCTGCCACCGCGCACCGGCCACGCCGACGTTGCGCACGAACGCGAGCGGGTGCGACGCGTCCGCGGCCGTCGGTTCGCCCCCCGCGAGCACCGCGACCGCCCGGCCGTCGCGGACCTCGATGCGTCCGTAAGCGAGCGTGGCCGAAGCCGCGATCTTCGTTTGCTCGACGGCCGGCAGCACGAGGTTCAGCGCGACGTAGCGTCCGCGGATCGGCAGGTCGGGATCGACCCCGGTCGTCTCGATCCAGGCCCGCGGCAACGCTGCACGGTCGTAGAGCAGCTTGCCGCCGACCGCCGTGAGCAGCGCGACCTGCGCCAGCGCGATCACCACGCCGCGAACGAGCGGGGTCACGTGGCGCCATCCCCGGGCTCGATGCTGCGGAGCAGCCGTCGCCGCGTGCGCTCGAGCAACCAGCCGCCCCCGATGAACAACGCGCCGAGTGCGATCAGGCCGAGCGAGCGCCCGAACTTGTCGAACACGCTGCTGAAGTAGAACGAGAGCACCGTCAACGCGAACGCAAAGACGCCGACGTTGACCCGGAGCCGGTGCGCATCGCGCAAGCCCCACCAGGTGAGTCCGACCGCCGCGCAGAGATACAGCAGGTGCACGACGAGGCGCAGCGCCGCGGTCGACGGGTCGAGCCGGGTGACCACCAGCGCGAATGCGAGCGCGACCAGCAGCGGCCAGGCGTCACGCCCGCGCAACGCGAAACCTACCGCGAGCGGCCCAAGCGCGGCGACGGTCCAGCCGAGCGCAAGCCACGACGGCGCAACGTCGAGGCCGGCGCGAGCGAAGAACGGTTCCCGTTCGAAAGCCGCGAACGGCAGCGCCGCACCGGCGAACACCAGGGCGACCGCGCCGAGGCGCGCGAGCTCGTGGCGCCACTTCGCCGATTCGTTCGACCCGGCCGCGGCGAGATAGGCGAGGGCCAGCACGAACGCCCCGGTCGCCGCCACCGCGAACGCGCCACGTGCCTCGAAGCCCACGCGAACGTCCCACTCGGCGATCAGCCACGCGGGCACCAGCGTCGCGACGTAGAGCGCGTGCGGCCAGTCGCGCAGCCTCCACAGCGCGAACGCCGCGCCGATCGCCCAGAGCAGCAGCCCTGCCGGCCACTGCTCCGCGAGGTGGAACGCCTGGCCCGCGAGGAAAATACCGCCGCCTAGCGCGGCCGTGCCGACGGCGTGCAGCACCGTCGCGAGCGCCGGCATCCGCGTCCCCGCGAAACCGGCCGCGAGGTGCAATGCCGCCACGGTGATCGCGAGCAGGCCAAACCGCCCCCAGGGCGACAGCTGCTGCCAGTTCGCCGCCACGAACAGCAGGATTCCCGCGGCGAGCAGCAGGCCGCCGAAACCGAACGCGAGTCGGCCCAGGCGCGAGCCTTCGGGCGCGGCGTGCTCGGCTTCCCACGCACGGATGCGAGCCGCGGTCGCCGCGTCGACGACGCCCGCGTCGCGCCACCGCTCGAGGCGTTGCGTGAGGCCGCGGTCCATTCAGGTGGCTGCCGCGCGGTTCACGTCAGCCGATCTCGATCACCTGCCGGATCGAGGCGCCCGCCGCGAGCCGGTCGAACGCGGCGTTGATGTCTTCGAGGGCGATGCGTTCGCTCAGGAGCCGATCCACCGGCAGCCGCCCGGCGCGGTACCAGTCGATGTACTGCGGGATGTCGCGCTCGGGCACGCAACTGCCCAGGTAGCTGCCCTTGAGCGTGCGTTCCTCCGCGACGAGCGTCACGTGCTGGAGCGAAACCTGCTGCTGTGGATGTGGCAGGCCCGCCGTCACGGTGGTGCCGCCGCGGCGAGTGATCCGGTAGGCGAGTTCGAGCGCGCGTGCCGAGCCCGCCATCTCGAACGCGTAGGCGACGCCGCCGCCGCTCAACTCGCGAACGCGCTCGAGGCAGTCCGGGTCGCCGGCATTCACGGTCGCCGTGGCGCCGAGCGCGCGCGCCTTCGCGAGCTTGGCATCGTTCAGGTCGATCGCGACGATGGGGTTCGCCTCGAGCATCCGGCCGGCGAGCAACGACGCCAGCCCGACGCCGCCCAGGCCGATCACGGCCATCGAGGACAGCTTCGGCATCGACGCCGTGTTCACGACGGCGCCGACGCCCGTGATCACGGCGCAGCCGAACAGCGCGGCCTCGGCAAAGGGCAGGGTCGGGTCCACGCGCACGAGCGATCGCCGCGAGACGGTCGCGTACTCCGCGAACGCCGAAACGCCGAGATGGTGGTTCACCGCGTTGCCGCGCTGTTCGAGACGACGTTCGCCCGAGAGCAGCGTGCCCGCCGTGTTGGAGGCGAGCCCCGGCTCGCAGAGCGCCGGCCGGCCGGCGACGCAGGGCGAGCACACGCCGCAGCTCGGCACGAACGAGGCGACGACGTGATCGCCCTTCTGCAGGTCCGCGACGCCGTGGCCCATGGCTTCGACGACGCCCGCCATTTCGTGGCCGAGCACCATCGGCATCGGCCGCGGGCGGTTGCCGTCGATCACGGAGAGGTCGGAGTGACAGAGCCCGGCTGCGCGCACGCGCACGAGCACTTCACCGGGCCCGGGCGGTGCGAGCTCGAATTGCTCGATCGCCAGCGGGCGTGACTCGGCGTACGGCCCGGGCGTGCCGAGCTCGCGCAGGACGGCAGCCTTGATCTTCATGCGCCGAGACTAGCCCAAGCGAGCGTCGCCGCACTACTGCAATAATGCGGGGACCGGCACGGCCGGCGGTGTGCGAACGCGAGGGTGAGGTGCGGATGCGTCAGCAGCGAGAAGAGCAATCGCCGGGGAACGTGGCCGGCGTCGTGGCGGAGTTGCCGACGCGTCGCGCGGAGTTCCGGGTGTTGCGCACGATCACGACCCGCTGGATGGACAACGACCAGTACGGGCACGTCAACAACGTCGTCTATTACTCGTACTTCGACACGGCCGTGAACGGTTACCTGATCGAGGCGAGCGGGTGCGACATACGCGACCTGCACGCGATCGGCATCGTGGCGGAGACGAGTTGCCGGTTCCTGCGCGAACTGAGCTTCCCTGACACGGTGCACGCCGGGCTCGCGCTCGAGAAGCTCGGCAACTCGAGCGTCGTCTACCGCATCGGCCTGTTCCGCAACCAGGAGGTGGAACCGGCGGCGCTCGGTCGTTTCGTGCACGTGTACGTCGACAGCGAGACGCGGCGGCCCGTGCCCGTGCCGCCGCAGGTGCGGCAGGCGCTCGAGGCGCTGCAGGACGGATATGTTGGATTCAGCGCAGTGCCGTGAGCGTGGGAATAGGGGGTAGGGGATAGGGGATAGTGAAGAAGGGCCTTCGGCGCTGAAGCTCTTCACGCGCGGGAGGTTGCGGCAAAACCGGGTGAGCGCTCTGTGTTCCGACTATCCCCTATCCCCTATCCCCTTCCTCAACTCTCCAGCACGTGCCGTCCCTTCTGGATCGCGAGCGCGCCGCTGCGCACGACCTCGAGCACCTCGCCGAAGTTCGCGACTTCGGCGATGAACCGGTTGATGTCGGCCTCACTGCTCGTGAGTTCGATCGTGAAGCTGTCGGCCGCGTCCCAGAGCACGCGGCCACCCGCGCGCTGAGTCGCCGACCACAGCGAGCCCACCTGCGTGGCGCGGCCCTTGACCTTGACGAGCAGCAGCTCGCGCTCGAAATGCTCTTCGCGCGTGACGTCCTCGACGTCGACCACGTCGACCAGCTTGAGCGACTGCTGCGTGATCTGGTGGATCACCGCATCGCTGCCGGTGGTCACCAGCGTCAGGCGTGACACGGCGGGGTCGTCGGTCGGCGCCACGTTGAGCGACTCGATGTTGTAGCCGCGGGTCGAGAACAGTCCCGCGACGCGGGTGAGGGCGCCCGACTCGTTCTGCAGGGTGATCGAGATGATGTGGCGCTGCTGGCTGGCCATGACGGGCTCCGGTCGGCCGTGGTGGTTCGTAAGTGCTTGTTTGGCAAAACGTCTCGTCCGCTGCAGACATCGAGCGTGGTCGACCTGGACCCGGCCGTCGACTGTGGTCGACGTGGATGGACGACGGAGCAGGGCGGCTGCTAGTCTCGTTTGCAGCGCAACATATCACGCTCCGCCCCAGCGAGCCCCGCCGTGAACAGCATGCCCGCCCGCCAGCCGCCTTCCGCACCGTCCGGCCATCCGCGGGCCGGCCAGACCCTGACCGGCGCCGAAATCATCGTGCAGGTGCTGGCCGACGAAGGCGTCGAGACGATCTTCGGCTACAGCGGCGGCGCGATCCTGCCCGCCTACGATGCGATCTTCCGTTGGAACCACGAGCAGCCCGGGCTGGCCCAGGGCGGTCGGCCGATGGCGCTGATCGTGCCCGCGAACGAACAGGGTGCGGGGTTCATGGCGGCCGGCTATGCGCGCGCAAGCGGCAAGGTCGGCGTCTGCGTCGTGACCTCCGGCCCCGGCGCGACCAACACGGTAACGCCGGTGCGCGACTGCGCGGCCGACTCCGTGCCGATCGTCGTGATCTGCGGCCAGGTGCCGACCGCGGCGATCGGCTCCGATGCATTCCAGGAAGCGCCCGTCGCCAACCTCATGGGCGCGGTCGCGAAGCACTGTTTCCTCGTGACCGACCCGGCCCGTCTCGAAGCGACCGTGCGCACGGCATTCGAGATCGCGCGTTCGGGGCGGCCCGGCCCGGTCGTGATCGACATTCCCAAGGACGTGCAGAACTGGGAGGGCACGTTCCAGGGCAGCGGCCTGCTGCCGGTGCGCGGTTATCGCCACCGCATGGAGGAGTTGCGCGCCCGCGAACTCGACGAGCCGCACGCCGAAAAGTTCTTCCACATGCTCGCCGAGGCCGAGCGGCCGCTGATCTACGCGGGCGGCGGTGTGATCCACGCCGAAGCCGCGCGGGACCTGTGGGCACTCGCCGAGACGCTCGGCATTCCAGCCGTCACGACGCTGATGGGCATCGGCGCATTCGACACGACGCACGAACTGTCGATGCGCATGCTCGGCATGCACGGCACTGCGTTCGCGAACTACGCGGTCGACGACTGCGATTTCCTGATCTGTGTCGGTGCACGCTTCGACGACCGCGTTGCGGGCGTGCCGAAGAAGTTCGCGCGCAACGCCAAGCGCATCGCGCACCTCGACGTCGACGCCTCGGAGATCAACAAGGTCAAGCGCGTGCACTGGAGTCACGTGGGCCTGCTCAGGCCCGCGCTGCAGAAGCTGCTCGAGCACGGCCGCCGGTCCGGGTTCACGCGCGACTGGGCGCCGTGGCACGCGCACCTCGCCGGATTGCGTCGCCGGCACGCGATGAACTACGACCGCGCGAGCGAGCAGATCCAGCCGTACTACGTGATCGAGGAGATCAACCGGCTCACGCGCGGCGAGGCGCTGATCGCGACCGGCGTCGGCCAGCACCAGATGTGGGCTGCGCAATACTTCGACTTCCGCGAGCCCAGGCTGTGGCTCACCTCCGGCAGCATGGGCACGATGGGCTTCGGGTTGCCCGCGGCGATCGGCGCGCAGTTTGCGCGGCGCGACAAGCTCGTGATCGACATCGACGGCGACGCGAGCATCCGCATGAACCTCGGTGAGCTCGAGACCGTCACGACCTACCACCTGCCGATCAAGGTCGTCGTCTTGAACAACTTCGGCGACGGCATGGTCAGGCAGTGGCAGAAGCTCTTCTTCAAGGGCCGCCACGCCGCGAGCGACAAGTCGCTGCACAAGAAGGACTTCGTCAAGGCCGCGCAGGCAGACGGTTTCCCGTACGCCGTGCGGCTCGACCGCAAGTCCGACGTGCCGCGCGTGGTCGAGGAGTTCATCCGCTTCGACGGGCCGGCGTTCCTCGAGGTCATCATCGATCCGGATGCGGGCGTCTACCCGATGGTCGGCCCGGGCCAGGCCTACGACGAGATGATCACCGGCGAGTTCATCGAGTCGCGCCACGCGTCGACGCCACCGCACGAGCCCGGCGCTTCGGAGATGTTCTAGCGCCCGCCGTGATGCCTAAGCCGGACTTCGCGACCGCCGCGCGTTTCTGGATCAGGCTCGGGTTCATCTCGTTCGGCGGTCCGGCCGGCCAGATCGCGATCATGCATCGCGAAATCGTCGTCGAACGAGAGTGGCTGGACGAGCGCGCGTTCACGGGCGCGCTGAACTTCTGCATGCTGCTGCCCGGCCCGGAGGCGCTGCAGCTCGCCATCTTCCTCGGCTGGAAGATGCACGGCACGCGCGGCGGGCTGGTGGCGGGCCTCGGCTTCATCGTCCCCTCGGTGCTGTTGCTGTTCGCGTTGTCCACGGTGTACGTCCATTACGGGCGGCTGCCCTGGCTCGAGGGCGTGCTGTTCGGCCTGAAGGCGGCCGTGATCGCGCTCGTGGTGCAGGCGCTCGTGCGCATCGGTCGCCGGGCCTTGCGCAGCCGGTTGCACGTCGCACTGGCGCTCGGCGCGTTCGTCGCGCTCGAATTTCTGGGCGTGCCCTTTCCGATCGTCCTGCTGGTCGCCGCGATCCTGGGTGCGGCCACCGCATGGCGCGACCCGCACCGCGCCCTGCCCGTTGCGCCGCCGCCGCTCGAGCCTGCGCGTCGCCATACGGTTCGCGTCGCGATCGTCGGCCTCGCGCTCTGGCTCGCGCCGCTGCTGTGGCTCGCGCCGACGCTCGGCCTGCACTCGCTCTGGTCCGAGGTCTACTTCTTTTTCACCAAGGCGGCGCTGGTGACGTTCGGCGGTGCCTACGCCGTGCTCGCGTACGTCGCGAATCAGCTCGTCGAGCATCTCGGCTGGGTCTCGGCCGAGCAGTCCGTGGCCGGGCTCGCACTCGCGGAAACCACGCCGGGTCCGCTCGTGATCGTGCTCCAGTTCATGGGTTTCATGGCCGGCTGGAACCAGCCGGGCGGCTTTCCGCCGCTCGCCGCCGCATTGCTGGGAGGCGCGCTCGCGGCGTGGGCCACGTTCCTGCCCTCGTTCGTGTTCATTTTCCTCGGCGCGCCTCACGTCGAACGCCTGACCAACGTGCCTCGCATCGGGGCCGCGCTGGCCGCGATCACTGCCGCCGTCGTCGGCGTGATCGCGACGCTCGCGCTGCTGCTCGCTCAGGTGGTCCTGTTTCCCGACGGCTGGCTCGCGTGGCCGGATTGGCGCGCGGTCGGGCTGGCCCTCGGGGCGTGGCTCGCGCTGGAGCGGCTCAAGTGGTCGCTGCCTGCGGTGCTCGGCCTGGCGGCCGCGGGGGGCCTACTGCTGCGCGGCCTCGGCTAGCAGCGCGTCGATCCTTGCGGCGAACGCCTCGATCGGCTGCGCCCCCGCAATCACTTCACCCCTGAACTGGCCGTCGACCACGCGCCCGACGACGAACGTCGGTGTCGAGGCGATGCCGTTGCGTGTCGCGAGCGCGGCGTCGTCGCGGACCGCCGCGAGCGTCGCGGGATCCGCGCGACAGGCGTCGAACCGCTCCACGTCGAGTCCGAAGCGGCGCGCAATTTCGGCGTACGGCGCCGTCGCCAGCCTGGACTGCCCACGGAACAATGCTTCGCGATACTCCCAGAAACCGCCCTGGTCGCCGGCGCAGCGTGCTGCGATCGCGGCCGGCAGTGCGTGCGGATGAAACGACAGCGGCAGGTCGCGCGCGACGAACTGCACCTTGCCGGTGTCCACGTAGCGTTCGCGCAAGCGTGGCCACGTCTCCAGTGCAAACCGTGCGCAATAGGGGCACTGCAGGTCGGTGAACTCGATGATCGTCACCGGCGCGTCCGCCGACCCGAGGGTCCGGAAGTCCGTTCGCGCTCGCGCGGATTCTGCGGCGGGTGCGCCTGCGGGCGACACGTCACCCGGCGTGGCGCAGCCCGCCGCCACCGCCGCCGCAAGCAGCGCGACCGCGCGCAGGACCCGTGCACCACCTGGCAAAACCTCGAGTCGCATGCGACGCAGCGTGCGCAACCACGCGCCGCGGCGCAAGTCCGCACGCCCGGCGTGCGACCGCCGGCGCCGGGGCCGCGGTACCATTGCACGCATGAAGTACCTGCACACGATGGTGCGCGTCACCGACCTCGACGCCTCACTGCGGTTCTACTGCGACGCGCTCGGCCTCGTGCAGGTCCGTCGCAACGACTATCCGCAGGGCCGCTTCACGCTCGTGTTCCTCGCCGCGCCCGGCGACGAGCAGCAGGCTCAGGTCGAACTGACGCATAACTGGGACCCGGAGGCGTACGGCATCGGTCGCGCGTTCGGCCACCTCGCCTACCAGGTCGACGACATCTACGCGGCCTGTCGTCGGCTGCAGGAGCACGGCGTCACGATCAACCGCCCCCCGCGCGACGGGCGCATGGCCTTCGTCCGCTCGCCGGATCAGATCTCGGTCGAGCTGCTGCAAAAAGGCTCGCCGCTGCCGCCCGCCGAGCCCTGGACGAGCATGCCCAACACGGGCACGTGGTGATCCGTCGCGCACGCGTTTCACAGATTCGCTGATGGGCGGGTCAATCGTTTCCTGAATGGCGCCGTCTCGGCCACCACGACACGCCTGCCTCCTATGCTTCGATGCACCGACGACGCGGCGCACTCGTGCACCGGGCGCGCCCGTCGCCAGCAACGGAGGTTCGAGACATGCGGTCCGACGGCAAGAAGCCAGGCAGCGTGCCTGGCACCACGGCAGTGGCGTGGGAGTGGGTCACCGAGCAAGAGCCGGCCGACCCGTTGGCGGGCACGGACATCGATGACGACAGCGACGCCGTCACGGCGAACGCCGATGACTACAGCACCGCGTTTGCGTTCGTGCAATCGCTCGCCGCCGAACTCTCGCGCGGACGAGTCGACCTGCCGACGTGTCCGGAAGTCGCGAGCGGCGTGCGACAGGCGCTCGACGGCGCCGACGAACTCAGCAACACGATGGTCACCCGCGTGATTGCGTCCGACGCCGGGCTTGCGGCGAACGTGCTGGCGCTGGTCAACGCCAGGCAGGGCGCGGCCGGTCGCGGCGCAAGCGCCCCCCTGCGACGACCGATCGTCGATCTCAAGCTGGCGGTCACGCGCGTGGGCCCGGACAACGTCCGCAGCGCGGCGCTGCCCTACGTGCTGGAGAAGCTCGACTCGGCGCGCTCGCAGGCGCACATCCGCGACGATCTGGCGACGCTGTGGGAGCGGAGCACGATGGTGGCGGCGATCGCCCGCGTGCTGGCCGGCCACACGCGCGCGGCCCCTCCGGACGTCGCGCTGCTCGCGGGGCTGCTGCACAACGTCGGCAGCGTCTACCTGCTCGCGCGGTCCGAGAAGCACCTGGAACTGTTCCGTAATCCCGCGATCCGCGACCTGCTGTTGCGTGACTGGCAGGCGTCCATCGGCAAGGCGATCGCCCAGAACTGGGGATTGCCGGACGAGATCGCCGACGCCATCGGCGACCAGGACCAGTTCGACCGCCACGAAGCGGGCGCGCGCGACCTCACGGACGTCCTCTGCGTCGCCGTGCGCGCCGCATCGTTCGTCGACCGACCGGACGAACTGGAAATCGCGCTGGGCTCGTTGCCGTTGTTCCGCCGGCTCGGTCTGGGCCGGGAGGCGTTGCACGCCGCCATGAGCGAAGCGGCCGCGGAAATTGCCAGGCTGCGCACTGCGCTCGGCCACTAGCGCCCGCCGGCGAGCGGCCGCCGGCGGTGCAACGGGAGCGTCGTCGCGCAATCCGCATTGCCGAGTCGCGAATACCCGTATGGCGCGCCGACGCGGTGCGTTTGAGAATCATTCGCGACCCGATCTCGACAGATCGACGCCGTATCTCACGTTACGGTGGACTGCGTCTGGTGATCGACCGTCCTCATGCAGCGCCACCGAAACTTCTTCCGCGATCTCGCACGTCGTCGCGCCGGCCCGCTCGCGACCGGGCTGCTCGCCGCCACGACGCTCGTCGGCGCGACGAACCCTGCGCGCGCGAGTGACTTCGGCGCAACCTGGACCGGCGACTTTGCGTCGGTGCTGAGCGGCGGACTGCGCGAGGACGAGCGGCATCTCGGTTTCGTCGAACTCACGTTCGATCACGCGTTCACGCCGGCTGGACGCGAGGTGGCCCTGCACGTGGCTGCGCAGCACGTGTACGGGGGCGGCCTGTCCGAGCGGCTGGTGGGCGATCTCCAGACCGTCAGCAACGCCGACGCCGACGGCGGCACACGCATCCTGCAGGCGTGGGTCGACGTGCCGCTCAGCGAGGCGTGGTCGCTGAAACTCGGTCGTTACGACCTGAACAGCGAGTTCGACGCGATCGAACCGGCGGGATTGTTCCTGAATTCCTCGCAGGGGATCGGCGCGGACATTGCGCAGACCGGGGCCGCGGGGCCGTCGATCTTCCCGCACACCGCGTTCGGGCTGCGCCTGCAGTATTCGCCGGGCGAGCGGCACACGGTGCGCGGCGTTGCGCTCGACGTGGAATCCGATCCCGACGCGGACTACGGCGATACGCCGTTCCTCGGCGGCACACTGTTTGCGCTCGAGTACCAGTTTGGTCACGAGCGAGCACGGTGGACCGCGGGCGCCTGGAGCTTTACGCGAAGCCGCACGTCCGTCTCGGCGTCGTCGGCCGGCGCGCGCGACCGTGAGTACGGCGCGTACGGGTCGCTGCAGCATCGGCTCGACCGGAACTGGAACGGCTACCTGCGCGTCGGCATGGCCAACGAGGACGCGTCGCGGATCGGCGCCTATGTCGGCGCCGGCATCGTGCACGAAGGCGGATTGCTGGCGGCGCGCGACGACAGCGTCGGGCTGGCCGTCGCGCATGCGCGCAACGGCGGCGCCTATCGCGACCTGATGCGCGCCGAGGGCATCGCGACTGTAGCGGCCGAGACTGCGCTCGAACTGACCTGGCGAGTCCCGCTCGGCGAGCACGTCGTGCTGCAGCCGGACCTGCAGTACGTGATCGACCCCGACACCGACCCCGCGATCGACGACGCATTGGTCGCCATCCTGCGGGTCGAAGTCACGTTCTAGCCGGTCTCAGAACGTCGCCCCGACGATCCGCGGCTCGGGCTCGAGTCGCACGCCGAAGTTCGCCTCGACCGATTCGGCGACGCGACGTGCGACGGCGAGCAGCTGCGCACCGGTGGCGGCCCCGTGGTTGACCAGCACGAGCGCGTGCTGCGCCGAGATACCGGCATCGCCCTCGCGAAAACCGCGCCAACCCGCCTCCGCGATCAGCCAGGCCGCGGAGAGCTTGCGCTGGTGACCATCGCCTGCCGGATACGTGGGCAGGGCCGGGTGTTGCTCCCGCAGCGCCACGGCGAGGTCGAGCGGCACGACCGGGTTCTTGAAGAAGCTGCCCGCGTTGCCGATCTCGGCCGGGTCGGGCAGTTTGCGTCGTCGAATGCGCCGCACTGCGGTCGCGACGTTGAGCGGTGTCGGCGCCGCGCACATCGCGACGAGTTCCTCGTGCAGGCCGGCGTATTCCAGTCGCGTCGCCGCGTCGCGGGGCAGCCGGAGCTCGACTGCGACGACGATGCGCCGGTCCGGCTCCCGCTTGAAGAGGCTGTCACGATAGCCGAACCCGCAGTCCGCGGCCTCGAGCCTGACCATCGAGTGCAGTACCCGGTCGAATGCGAACACCGCCGTGATGAATTCGCCGACCTCGACGCCGTAGGCGCCGATGTTCTGGATCGGCGCGGCGCCGACCTGCCCCGGGATCAGCGCGAGGTTCTCGAGGCCGCGCATCCCGAGCCGGAGCGTCCGGTCCACCAGCCGGTCCCAGTCGTGGGCGGCCTCCACCCGCACTGCGGCATGCTCCCCGGGCGAATCCTGCAGCACGCGCAGCCCGTCGCAGACGAGGTGCACGACCAGGCCCTCGAACCAGGGATCCGCGAACAGCACGTTGCTGCCCTGGCCGAGCACGAGCAGCGGCAGGCTCCGGACGTCACGCTCCTCGAGCAACGCGGACAGCGACTGCGCGTCGTGCACGGTGGCGAACCAGCGCGCCCGTGCGTCGATGCGGAACGTGTTGCGCGGTCGCAGCGCCACGTCCCGGGCGAGCGTGTAGCCGGCCGGCAAGGCTGTCATGAAACTCCCAGGATGCTCGGGCAACCGCCGGAGCTTGCCACTGCTCGCGCGGTTCCGTCACTATCGTCGCGCGCACGGCCCTCACGCGGTCGTCCGGTCGCAGTCAGCAGCATCAGCAACACGCACGAGCCGGGCGTGGGCGACGAGCCGCGAGCAGCAGCAGCATGAACGATTCGAGCAGGGCGACGCACGGCCCGGGCGAGGCGGCGGAGGCCGAAGCGTTCCTCGCGAGCCACGACGAGGTCGAGGCCGTGCAGCTCGTCATCACCGACGCGAACGGCGTCGGCCGCGGCAAGAACATCGCTCGCGAGGAACTCCTGCCGCTCTTCACGCAGGGCCGCAACGTGGCCGGCTCGATCCTGGGGCTCGACATCACGGGTGAGGACGTCGAAGGCACCGGCCTCGTCTGGGACGTCGGCGACGCCGACCAGTGCTGCCGTCCGGTCGTCGGTTCACTGGGCCTCGCGCCGTGGCTCAGGCGGCCCACGGGGCAGGTGCTCGGAACGATGTTCGAGCTCGACGGGCGGCCGGCAAAGGCCGATCCGCGCCACGCCTTGGCGCGCGTGATCGAGCGTTGCACGGCTGCGGGCTACACGCCGGTACTCGCGATCGAACTCGAGTTCTACCTGCTCGAGCGCGATGCGACCGGACGGGTGGTGCCGTCGGCGGGCCTCTTGAGCGGTGAGCGACGCGCCCGCGTCGATGCCTACGGGCTCGGCCGGCTCGACGACATGGCGCCGCTGTTCGACGAGCTCTACGCGACCGCGAGCGCCCAGGGTCTGCCCGTGCGAACGCTGATGTCGGAGTACGCGCCCGGGCAGTACGAGATCACGCTCGAGCACCGCGCCGATGCGCTGCGTGCGGTGGACGAGGCGATCCTGTTCAGGCGCGCGGTGCGCGGCGTCGCGGCACGGCACGGTCGCATCGCGTGCTTCATGGCCAAGCCATTCGGGCACCAGGCGGGCTCCGGGATGCACGTGCACGCGAGCCTCGCGGATCGCGCCGGCGTCAACGCGTTCGCGGCCGACGATCCGGCCGGCAGCCCGCTGCTGCGACACGCGATCGGCGGCCTCAGGGCCACGCTCGCCGACGGCATGGCGGTGTACGCGCCGCACGCGAACTCGTATCGACGATTCCGCTCGATGAGCTACGCGCCGGTCGCGCCGACCTGGGGCGTGAACAACCGGTCGGTGAGCCTGCGCGTCCCGGCCGGCCCGGCGTCGAGCCGGCACGTCGAGCATCGCGTCGCCGGCGCGGACGCGAACCCGTACCTCGTGGCCGCGCTCGTGCTCGGCGGCCTGCTGCACGGCATCGA
This sequence comes from Steroidobacteraceae bacterium, assembly GCA_036277615.1. Classification (GTDB taxonomy): domain Bacteria; phylum Pseudomonadota; class Gammaproteobacteria; order Steroidobacterales; family Steroidobacteraceae; genus RPQJ01. The sequence continues at coordinate 6,018 of DASUMQ010000249.1, read as the reverse complement.
GCGCGGTCTCGACCCCGGCCCACCGGTCACCGGCAATGGCTACAAGCAGGCCACGCCGGACGAGTTGCCGACGCAATGGCACGCTGCGCTCGAGCGGGCCGCGGCTTCGTCGTTCGTGCGCGAGACGTTGGGCGCCGCGTTCCTCGACGTGTTCCTCGCGATCAAACGACAGGAGTGCGAGAAGTTCGGCGCGCTGGTCAGCGATCGCGACTACGAGTGGTACCTCGACATGCCCTGAGCGAAACGCGAGATGATCTTCACCGTTTCGGACGCATCGCGTCGCGCGCAGGCATACGCATTAAGTCACCTGAAACGCGGCCGGAGTGAGAGCTGAGTCAACGTGGACGCGGACCCGCGCGCGGACAATCCCGCCGCAGACCTCCCGCTTTCCCCGAGGACCCGTCAGTGACCCGATTCTCCGCACGCACGATCGCCCGCAGCACCGCATTCTCGAGCAGGAGTTCGCCCGTGACCATCCACCTGCGCAAGATGTACGTCGACTGTCGGTTCGGACAGCTGCACATGCACACCTCTTTTCCGTCGAGCGGCGGGTTCGACGAGCTCACGCCGCTGGTCTGCATCGCGCCGCCGAGCCAGACGGGCCGCCTGTACCGGCCGCTGCTGCGCGACCTCGGCCGCGACCGCAGCGTGTACGCGCCCGACCTGCCCGGCACCGGCGAGTCCGATGCGCCCGACCACGCGCCGCACGTCGGCGACTTCGCGGCGGCCTGCGTCGACATGCTCGAGTCCCTGCGTCTCAAGCACGTGGACGTGGTCGGCTACCACGCCGGTTCACTCGCGGCCGTGGAGTTCGCGATCGCACGACCGGAGCAGGTGCGTCGTGTCGCGCTGATCGGCGTGCCTTCGTCCGACGGCGGCGGCTACCAGGTGGGTGAACGCCTGCCGCTCGTGCGCCAGCCGGTCATGATCATGCGGGCGCGCGACGAGTTCTGGGAATCCACCGGCCGCACCGACCCGCTGCTGCGCGAGGCGCGTCGCGTCGAACTGCAGCATCCGACCGGCGCCGTCTTCGAGGCGGGCGCCGAGGAAGTGATCCGCGTCGCACGCGACTTCTTCGATCGGTAGGGCGTGCCGTCGCGTGGCTCAGGCCACGCGGTGCCACACGTAGGCGCAGAGCACCCCCGCGGAAATCGCGGCGACGAGCCCCTCCGCCGCCAGCACCGCCACCACGCCGTGGTGCCGGCGACCCTTGAGCGCGAGCGCACCGAGCGTCGGCAAGCCGCTCGCGGTGAACAGCAGCGCGCCGTACACGGCGCCGACGACCTGCCAAGGCGTCGACACGACGGCGATCAGGCCCCAGCTCAGCCAGAACAGCAGGCCGGCCGCGGCGCCGCACAACCCGTAGAGCGCCGCGCCCGTCAGCAGTCGCGCGGCCGTCTCGGGCTGCCAGGGCTGCGGCCGCAGCGCGGGCCAGTGCGCGAACAGCGGCGCCGACACGAGGCCGGCCCACAGCGTGCCGACGAGGCCGCCCGCGACGCCCGCGAGCACGGTCATGATCAGCTCGATGCGCAAGTGCGGATCCCGCGTTCGAAGCCGCCACTATACGTGGCGCTGCACGGCGGCGACGGCGCGGTCGACGTCGATCGCGTCGTTCGACGGGTGCACGCTGATGCGCACGGCGTCGAATCCCGCACCGTGGCTGACGCGGCCAAGCACGATCCGGTCCTCGAGCGCGATTCGTTCGACGACCGCGGCCGGATGGCGGTTGGGGATCCGCACGCTGACGATGCCGGCATTGAGCGCGGGATGCGCGGGCGTGACGATGCTGACGCCGGCGATGCGCTGCAGCCCCGCGCGCAGCTGGATGGCGAGCTCGCGGATCCGAGCCTGCATGAGCGGTCGCGAGACCGCCTGCTGGAACTCGAACGCGAGGGGAATCGCCGACACTGCGGCGCCGCGATGCACGCGCGAGTTGCCGAATCGCGCCGCGGCCGCGTAGTCGAACGGTGCGACGGGCAGCGCCGCGTTGAAGCGATCCGTGGCGCTCCAGCCGTCAGCCCGGTCGGGGAGCGCGGGCCAGACGCGGGGCTGGGCATCGCGCCGCACGTAAAGCAAGCCCGCATCGAGCGGGCCGTTGAGCCAGCGATCCACGCCCGTCGCGTACGCATCGCAACCGAGGTCCGCCAGGCGGAAGTCGACGTGGCCGGCGGCGAGTGTGCCGTCGACCAGCGTGAACACGCCGCGACTGCGGGCCGCCGCGCAGAGTTCGCGCACCGGCAGCACGGTGCCATCGCAGTCCTGCACGTGCGCGATGCTCATGACGCGCGTGCGCGGCGTGATCGAGGCTTCGAAGCGTCGCACGATCGCCTCGGGCGTGTCCGCGCCCGGAGACTCCGGCACCTCGACGACGCGGATTCCGCGGCGACGGGCCTGTGCAAGCCACGGGTACACGGCGGCGGGGTGGTCGTGCAGCGTGACCAGCACCTCGTCGTCGCGCTGCAGTTCGAGTCCGGCCGCGACGAGTCCGAGCCCCGTGCGTGCACCGTCCGTGAACGCCAGTTCCCCGGCGTCGCAGCCGAAAAAACTCGCGGCCGCCGCCAGTGCCGCGCGCTCGCCGGCGGAGCCGGCGCCGTTCAGTTGCTCGAAGGCGTGGAAGTCGAGCGACTGCTCCTCGACCTGCCGGTAGGCGCGGACGAGAACCGCGCGCAGCGTCGGCCCGAACGACGCCGTGTCGAGCCACGTGAGCCCGGGCTCGAGCACGAGTTGCGAGCGCACCCACGCCCAGCGAAAGCGATCGATGCGCGGCACGCGGTCGGTGGCGTACGTCTGTGCGTTTGCGAGCGTCGGGCCCATGGCCGCCGCCGCACCGAGCGCGCCCAGCATCGCGCGTCTGGAAATCAAGGGGTCCATGATTGAGGAACCTCTGATTCACTCCCACATGAGGCGCGTTACGCGCGCGACGGCGTACCACGAGGCGCGAGCCGCAGCCTCATAGCCCGGTCCATGGGCAAGACGAGTAACGACGTGGTGCGTCGTCTCGCACGTAACCCCATGGGGACCGGGCGATTTTCGCCGCGGGCATTGTCGCTTCGTCGGTCGTGGATCGACATCCACTCGGTCCTCGCTTCGCGCCCGCGGCGAAAATCGCACACGGTCGCGCCCATGCGGGAGTAAATCAGAGGTTCCCCAAGATGTTAACGTAGGCGGCGTCGGCCCAGACCACCGCCATGCAAGAAAGTTACATCGAACGCATCCTGAAGGCGCGCGTCTACGACGTCGCCATCGAATCACCGCTCGAGCCCGCACGACGATTGAGCCGCCGCCTCGGCAACCAGGTGTTTTTCAAGCGAGAGGACCTGCAGCCTGTCTTTTCGTTCAAGCTCCGCGGCGCGTACAACCGGATTTCCGCGCTCGACGACGAGACGGCGCGGCGCGGCGTGATCTGCGCCTCGGCCGGCAACCACGCGCAGGGCGTGGCGCTCGCGGCGCGCCGCCGCGGCATCAGTTCGGTCATCGTGATGCCGCGCACGACACCGAACATCAAAGTGCAGGCCGTGCTCGACCTCGGCGGCGAAGTCGTGCTGCACGGCGACGACTTCGATCACGCCTACGAGCACGCGCTCGACCTGGCACGCGAACGCAGTCTGACGTTCATCCACCCGTTCGACGATCCGGACGTGATCGCGGGCCAGGGGACGGTCGGCATGGAGATCCTGCGCCAGTGCCCGACGCGGCCCGACGCGGTCTTCGTGCCGATCGGCGGCGGCGGGCTGATCGCCGGCATCGCCGCGTACGTGAAATCGCTGTATCCGCAGGTGCGCATCGTCGGTGTCGAACCCGAGGACGCATCGAGCATGCACGATTCGCTGCGGTCCGGCGAACGCGTCACCCTGGAGCGCGTCGGCATCTTCGCCGACGGCGTGGCGGTACGGCGCGTCGGCGAGGAGACGTTCCGTCTCGCGCGCAAGTACGTCGACGAAGTGCTGCTCGTCACCACCGACGAAATCTGCGCGGCGATCCAGGACATCTTCGAGGACAACCGCACGATCGCCGAGCCGGCCGGCGCGCTGGCCGTGGCCGGCATCAAGCGCTACGTCGCTCGCGAACAGTGCCGCGACCAGACGCTCGTCGCGATCAACGGCGGCGCCAACATCAACTTCGACCGGTTGCGGCACGTCGCCGAGCGGGCCGACATCGGCGCGCAGCGCGAGGCGCTGCTCGCGGTCGAGATTCCGGAGCAACCCGGCAGCTTCCTGAGGTTTTGCCGGCTGCTCGGCCGCCGCAGCGTCACTGAGTTCAACTATCGCTACGCCGACGCACGTTCGGCCCGCATCTTCGCGGGTGTCGCGCTAACCGAGGGCCGTCGGGAAAAGGAGACGCTGCTGTCGCTGGTCGCCGACGCGGGGTATCGCGTGATCGACATGAGCGACGACGAGATGGCGAAACTGCACGTGCGCTACATGGTCGGGGGACATGCACACGGCCTCGAGCATGAGCGCCTGTTCCGGTTCGAGTTTCCCGAACGACCCGGCGCGCTGCTGCGTTTCCTCGAATCGATCGGCGTGAACTGGAACATCAGCCTGTTCCACTACCGCAACCACGGTTCGGACTACGGCCGTGTCCTCGCCGGCGTTCAGGTTCCGCCGTCGGACGATCGGGAATTCGCGCGTCACCTGGCCGAATTGCAGTACGTCTATGCCGAGGAGACGCAGAACCCGGCATACCGGATGTTCCTCGGCGAGTGAGTGCGACCCCTCCCGCCGACCAGGGAGGCAATCACCCAAGGCTCTATCAGCGCGTGGCTGACCGTGGCCCCCGGCGCACTGCGCCATCTTGGCCCACCATGTTCGGTGGGACACAGATGAGGTTGCCATGCGCTCCAGATTCACCAACGCACGTTCGGCCCGGTGGCCGGCTGCACTGTCGGTCGCCGCGGCCGTGACGCTCACTGCGTGGGCTCCGTCGACGCAGTCGCAGCAGTCCGGCGACAAGGGCGGCTCGTTCTCGATCCAACCCGAGACGATCACGTTCGGCAAGACGCCACTGTTCTTCAAGCGCACCGACACTTTCGTCGTGCGGAACCACGGCAAGTCGGCCGTGCGCAACGTCAAGGCCGAACTGACCGGCGGCAATGAGAAGGTCTTCACCCTGGAGAACGGCTGCGGCGATTCGCTCGCGCCGGGTCAGCAATGCGAAATCAAGGTGAGCTTCGAACCGACGTCCGACGGCGACAAGTCGGCTGAGCTGCGCATAACGGCGGGCAACGAGGCGGTTCGCACGCGACGGGTGACGGGCTCCGGCGTGGCGGCGAAGTACACGGCGACGCCGAAGTCGCTCGCGTTCGGCAAGGTCGCGAACGGCACCTCCAGCAAGGAGCAGGTCGTCACGATCACCAACACCGGCGACGTCGCGTTGCCGATCACCGCGACGAGCCTCGGCGGCCAGAACGAAAAGCAGTTCGCGCAGAGCAACGACTGCCCGCGTGAACTGGCCGTCGGCAAGAGCTGCAGGTCCACCGTGCGGTTCCGCCCGACCTGGAACGGTGAGCACCAGGCGACGCTGACCGTGTGGGCGAAAGGTGGCGCACCCGAGACGCAGGTCGCGCTGACCGGTCAGGGCACCGGCGGACGCGACGAACAGCAGCAACAGCAGCAGACGAAGAAGAGTCCGGGTGGGTAGCCTGCCGCACCTCGCTCATCGCGACGGCAGCAGTGCGTAGCGGCGAGTCGAGAACAGGCTCACGAATTCGCCGAACACGCGCTCGCTGAGCGGCGTGGTCAGCGGCAGGTGACGGCGCGTCGCCGCGCGGATCCTCGCGATCCGCGCGGCGTCGTTCCAGTGGCGTTCGATTTCGTGGCGCCCGCCCGGTGCACGGAGCCACCGCTCGATCAGCGCAGCGTCGGCCTCCAGGTGGAATTGCAGGCCCCAGGCGCGGTCGCCGAGCCGATACGCCTGGTGTCGACAGCTGCGCGTCCAGGCGAGCGGCACCGCGCCGGGCGGCGGCTGGAACGCGTAGGCGTGCCATTGGAACACGTAGCGCGGCGACCGCTCGAAATG
>DASUMQ010000248.1:0-9043 GCA_036277615.1 Steroidobacteraceae bacterium | reverse complement strand
CGGCGAGCGTGGGCCTCGATCCGGCACTGCAGGTTGCGTTTCGCGGCGGCGCGATCACCGGCATGCTGGTGGTGGGTCTGGGGATGATCGGTGTCGCCGGCTATTTCGCACTCATGCGGGGGTACATCGGCGACAAGGATGCGCTGCACTCGCTCATCGGTCTCGCGTTCGGCGGTTCGCTGATCTCGATCTTCGCGCGTCTCGGCGGCGGCATCTTCACGAAGGGCGCGGACGTCGGCGCCGACCTCGTCGGCAAAGTGGAAGCCAACATTCCCGAAGATGATCCCCGCAATCCGGCCGTGATCGCTGACAACGTCGGCGACAACGTCGGCGACTGCGCCGGCATGGCTGCCGACCTGTTCGAGACCTACGCCGTGACCGTGGTCGCAACGATGCTGCTCGCGGGCCTCACGATGCAGTCGCTGGGCGAGAACGCGGTGATCTATCCGCTCGTGCTCGGCGCCGTGTCGATCGTGGCGTCCATCGTCGGCACCTTCTTCGTCAAGGTGCGCGAAGGCGGCAAGATCATGAACGCGCTGTACCGCGGCCTGATCGTCTCCGGCGTGATCGCGGCGGTCGCGTTCTATTTCGTGACGGACTCGATGATGGGCGAGGCGGCCCCCGGCCTTTTCGGCTGCGCGCTGATCGGCCTCGCCCTCACGGGCGCCATGATCTACATCACCGAGTACTACACCGCCACCGAATACGCGCCGGTGCGTTACGTCGCCGCGGCGTCGCAGACCGGGCACGGCACCAACGTCATTGCCGGGCTCGCGGTGTCGATGAAGTCGACCGCACTGCCCGTGCTCGCGATCTGCGCCGCGATCTGGGGCGCATATTCGCTCGAAGGCCTCTACGGCATCGCGATCGCCGCGACCGCCATGCTGTCGATGACGGGCATGATCGTGGCGCTCGACGCGTATGGCCCGATCACCGACAACGGCGGCGGCATCGCCGAGATGGCGGGCCTGCCGAAGGACGTGCGCAAGGTCACCGACGCGCTCGACGCGGTCGGCAATACGACCAAGGCGGTCACCAAGGGTTACGCGATCGGCTCCGCGGGCCTTGCCGCGCTGGTGTTGTTCGCGGATTACACGAGCAACCTCGAGATCGCCGGCAAGCTGCAGGTGTTCAGCCTGTCCGACCCTGCGGTCATCATCGGCCTGTTCATCGGCGGCCTCGTGCCGTACCTGTTCGCCGCCATGGCGATGGAAGCGGTGGGTCGCGCGGCAGGCTCGGTCGTCGTCGAGGTGCGCCGCCAGTTCCGCGAGATCAAGGGCATCATGGAGGGCACGGCCAAGCCGGACTACTCCAAGGCCGTCGACATGCTGACGCGCGCCGCGATCAGGGAAATGATCGTGCCGTCGCTGCTGCCGATCCTGATCCCGGTGATCGTCGGCTTCGGCATGAACTGGCTGCTCGGGCCGGGCGCGGGCATCAAGGCCCTCGGCGGCGTGCTGATCGGGACGATCGTGACGGGCCTGTTCGTCGCGATCTCGATGTGCACCGGCGGCGGCGCCTGGGACAACGCGAAGAAGTACATCGAGGAAGGCAACTTCGGCGGCAAGGGTTCGGACACCCACAAGGCCGCGGTCACCGGCGACACCGTCGGCGATCCCTACAAGGACACGGCCGGCCCGGCCAGCAAACCCCTGATCAAGATCATCAACATCGTGGCGCTGCTGCTGGTGCCGCTGCTCTGATGTCACCTTTCCCACGCTAGTGTGGGAGGTGGTGCGACGCGAGGGTGAGGGCTCGAACTTCTCACGCGACGAGGCCCCGGACATCCGGGGCCTTTCGCTTTCTGCTTGCTCCCGTCAAATTTGGGCGTCGTCTGGCGCGAGGTCGACTGGCTCACCTCCCAATGCGGACGTCAGTTCGGGACCGGCCTCAGGGAGTTCATGAACACCCAGTGAGCGACGCGGCGACCCTGGCGCCGTGCCTGTTCGTCCGCGTGCCTGAAGTGAATGCCCTGCAGGATCCGGACTTCGACGACGTCTTGCGCGGCATCCGAGAAGCGATGGTACGGGCGCGGATTCACCAGCAGACCCAGCGTGGTGCTCGCGATCGAAAACTCGAATTCGTCGCCGAAGTAGAGCGCGAGGATGCCGGTAATGCTGCCGGACAGGTTATTGGCGCCGGAGGAGTGGTCCGGATACGGTGGCGACGGGATGAAGGGGACCCAGTCCGGGTCGCCTGCAGTGCCCGGGTTGCCGTCGTTGTCGCCCTCCCGGATCGCTGTCTCGGGCCGCCAGAAGTTGTAGTGGAACTTCGATTCCCAGGCGGTGATCGCGGCGTCGGCGGACGCGAGGCTGACGAGTGCGAACAGCCGGGCCTGGTCGCCCACGTCGTCGAGATGCGCCGCGGCGATGGAGCGCACGGTCGCATGCCAGGCGTGGAACGGGTTCGTCAACCAGAAACGGGCGAGATCGTTCTGTTCCGGCGTTCGAGCGATCTTCGTCAGCGCGGTGTCATTCAGGGCGCCTAAAGTCCTGACTTCGTAGTACTGCCGCGCATAGACGACACTCGACAGCGGCGGCTGGCGCGGTGGGCGGAACTGCGAGGTGCGGTTCAGCACGAAGGGTGCGGTCACGGTCAGGAACCGGAACGCACCCGGTGCAAACGATGGCGGCGTCGGACGCCACTCGCCGGGGGCCGTGCCGCCCGTGAATGGGTCATCCGCGAGCGCGAACGAAGGTCGATAGAGCGGCAGCAGGGCCGCTGCGGCCTCATTCCCCGCCTGCAGGCCAGCATCGCCGGCAAAGGTGACCGCCGGGTTCGTGACCGTGGCGAGACAGGGGTCGTCGGCACCGTACAGGCCCACCAGCACGCCATAGGCCGCTGCTGCGGCGGCCGCCTCCGGCGAGCCAACCCCGCGCAAGGCGGAATTCTCGTAGTGGTAAGGCTCGAACCGGCCCTGATTGGCTTGCACCGCGTCATGCACGGCGGCGTGAACGAGGGCCACGTCGAGGTTGCCGCTGGGGCCCGCCCTGTTCGCCGGGATCACGACCGGAGCCGTCTGCCCCTGTACACACACCAGCGTTATCGCGTTCCAGTCCGTCACGACGCTGGCTTGCACCGGCGCCCACCCGCTCGCGGCCACGGCCCCGAGCAGGGCGATGAGGAGGTTCGTGGGTTTCATGTGTTCTCTCCTTGGTTCCAGGACAGCGCCGCTGACGTGGGCCAAAGCCTGTCCGGCGCGGCGATCAAGAAATCCCCTGCAATCGCTGTCTAAGAGCCGGTTGCAGCCAGATCGGGTACCGGATCTACGATCGCCTCAAGTAGTGGTACCCGAACGGCTCGAGAGGGGACTCTATAGCGCTTAGGATCTGGGCCGTTTTCGCAGACCGCCGGACCGGGAATGGCTGAATCGAGAAAGGGGCTCGTGGAGAGATTGTTCGCGGAGCATCGCCGTGCCCTGCAGGCGTTCTTCTATCGGCGCATCAGGACGAAATCCGATGCACCGGACCTCGCGCAGGAAGTCTATGTGCGCATGCTGCGGGTGAGTGACGTACACGCGATTCGTAATCCCGAGCGCTACCTGTATACGGTGGCGAGCAACCTCGTAAAGGAATACGCCGTGCTGGATCGCTGGCAGGCCCGCGGCGTGGACCTTGATGAGACGGCCATCCAGCAACGGCTGGGCGAACTACCGACACTCGATGCGCAACTCGACGTCGCGCAACGTGTCGCGCGCTTGCGCACGGTGCTTGCGCAACTCTCGCCCAAGTGCCGAGCTGCGGTCGTTCTTCAATATGGCCACGGCCTCACCTACCAGCAGATCGGCGAGCGTCTCAACGTGTCGCCGCACATGGTGAAGAAGTATCTGGCGCAGGCGCTCGCTCATTGCCGGCGTCGCATGGCGCGGTCGGAGTGATGTCGTGACACCCAGCGAAGAGCAAGTTCGCGCCGCGATCGCCCAGCAGGCGGCAACCTGGTTCATTGACAACCAGTCCGGTTCGCTCGATCAGGCCGAGCGCGAGGCTTTCGTGGCCTGGCTCAAGGCCTCGCCGGTTCATGTGGAGGAATACCTGGGCATCGCGCTGGTCGCACACGATCTGCCCGAAGCCGCCGATGATCCGCAGGTGCCGCTCGAGTCCCTGCTTGAATTGGCGCGCGCCGATGCCACAGACGTCGTCGTGGCGCTCGAGCCACCGCTGTCCGCGCGGGAACCGGCACCGAAACGCATATGGGCGCCGCGGGGCTGGTCTCTTGTTACATCGATTGCCGCCGTGGTGCTCCTGCTGGCGGGATCACTGCTGTGGTGGGTGCGCAGCGGTGAGTTCCTCGCGCTGCCGAGGTCCTACCAGACGGCGCACGGCGAACAGATCGCGGTACAGCTCCCCGACGGCACGGAGCTTCGCCTCAACACGGATTCCGTCGTGAAGATTCGGTACACCCGCCGCGAGCGGGTGGTCGAGATCGCGCGAGGTCAGGCGTTCTTCACCGTGGCGCGAGACGTTCAGCGGCGCTTTCGGGTCGCCGCGGGCGAGGTGAATGTACTCGCCGTGGGAACCCGGTTTGAGGGCTACCGTACACCCGATGCGACGATCGTGACGGTCGTCGAGGGGAGCGTTGCGGTGCTCGCCGGACTGCCGCCGTCAGCGGACGTGACGGGATTTCCGGCCGGTGCTCTGCGCGTCGATGCGGGATACCAGGCGCGCGTTGACGCAAGCGGTGTGTTGGATCAACCTACCCCCGTTGACGTGCAACAGGTCGTGGCCTGGCTGCATCAGAAGATAGCTTTTGAACGACGCCCACTCGGAGAGGTGGCGGATGAGTTCAACCGCTATGGCCCAATCCCCATCGAGATCAATGACGCAGCGCTGCGTGCCCTGCCGATCAGTGGCGTCTTCGACGTGCACGACATCGACTCGTTCGTGGCGTTTCTGCAGACGCTCGATGGTGTTCGCGTGGAAAGGACCCCTGCGCTGATTCGTGTCTCCAGTGTGACGCCACAGAAGGAATGAAACGGCCCCGACTGCTCACGCAGCCACCGCGTTGGATGGAAGCCAATGACACCGGTGCGCAACCTGCTCGCGACGTGCGCAACCTGGGGTTTGCTCGCGTTCTCGCGCGCTGAAGGCTCCGAAGAACTCTCGCATGACATCGCCGCTCAGCCACTCGCACAAGCGCTGAACGAGTTCGCCACCCAGACCGGCCTGCAAGTCGTGTACGTCTCCGGGATCGCGGCGACCCGGGTTTCGAAAGGCGCGCCCCGCGGCCTGCCGGCGAACGATGCGCTCCAGCATCTGCTGGCGCGGACCGGGCTGCGTTTCGAATTCCTGAACGCCCGGACGGTCAGGATTTTCGTGGATGCGAGCTGCGCCTCGATGCCTGACTGCGCAGGCCCGCCTTTCGGCAACACGGCGGCGCCCGCGGCTGTGCGTCCCTCAACGCCCCCCCCGCCGGATGATCCGCTGGAGGAAGTGATCGTCAACGGCCTGCGCTGGTGGCTGGATCCGACCCGGGCCGTGGTTCCCGTCACCGTGCTCGACCGCTACGACCTCGAGCGTGGCGGCAGGGACTCACTCGGCAAGGTTGTGCAGTCGCTGGCGATGTCCACCGGCTCACCGCTCAATACCAACGGTAACGCTCCGGGCTCTGCGGAAGAACGCGGCGGGAGCGCGGCGGCAGGCGACGGATCAGTCCGCGTCCGAGTGCACGATTTGCCGACAGTCGTGTTGCTCAATGGCCGGCGTCTGCCCAACAGCGGCCTCGGTGCCGACGCCTCGGTCGATCTCAACACATTGCCGATGTCTTTCATCGAGCGCGTCGAGGTGCTGGCGGGCGGCGCTTCAGTGTCTGCTGGTGCGGATGCCGTCGGCGGCGTCGTGAACATCGTCACGCGGCGCAGCCATCCTGGCCTTCACCTCAGTGGAACGCGGACCATCACCGAGCGCGGCGACGGGGAGATCGTCACCGCGCAAGCGGTGATCGGCTTCGATCTGCTCGGCGGAACGTGGAGCCTGGGCGTCGACTTGGTCGAGCAGGATGGCGTCACGATGGATCGGCGCAGCTATTCCGCGCCGCTGGTCATCGTCGATGGCAACGGCACGGTGAAGCCAGATGGTCTCCATAACGCGCCGGCCAGCGCATACATCGATGTTCCGGAAGGGAACGCCCTGGGGCTCGAGCCCGGAATCTACACACCTGTATCGGGCGCCACCGGCCGGACTTCCGCCGACTACCGACCATACGTGCGTTCCACCGACGGGTTCAATCCTGCGCCGTTCAATTATTCGCAGACGCCGAACGAGCGCGCAGCACTGTGGCTGCTCGGCTCGCGTCCGCTGGGCGACAGCGCGAATCTCTTCCTCGAGGCATTCGTTCATCACCGGGAATCGGCGCAGCAGGCCGCACCGGATTACGTGAATTCGGCCCTCGTGTATTCGTCGTCGATGCTACCGGACGGGTCTCCGGCCCATCCGGCCGACAACCATTACAACCCCTTCGGTGTCGACCTGGAGTGGAATGTTCGTCGCCGCCTGGTCGAAGCCGGCAACCGCAGGACCGAGCAGGAGGTCGATCTCTGGCGCGCGCTGATCGGGCTCGAAGGCACCGTCGACCGTTGGACGTGGGAGGTCGCGCTCCAGAGTGCCACGGCCGAGGCGACGGGTGTCGAGAGAGGCTTCGTCGCGCATTCGCGCTTGGTCTACGCCCTGGGTCCATCCGGGCCTGATGACTCAGGCCGCATCGTGTGCGGCCCACCCGATCCTGCAACCGGGCGCGTCCCCGCGGCCAGCATCATTCCCGGCTGCGTGCCGCTCAATCTCTTCGGCGGAGCGGGGAGCATCACGGAGGAACAGCTGGCATACGTGATTCCGCGGACGATGCTCAATCGCGGCACGAACGAGCAGCAGTACGCGGAGTTGGTCCTGAGCGGCCCGGGCGGGCAGATGCTCGGCAGGGACCTGCAGTGGGTGCTGGGTGCAGATTACCGGCGTGAAGCCGGCAGCTCGGCGCCGGATCCGCTTTATGGCTCCGACTACAGATATTTTCGGTTGACGCCGCCGGTGAGTGGGATTTACGAAGCGCGTGAGTTCTTCGCCGCAGTGCAGGTGCCTCTGCTGCACGATCAGCCATGGGCCGAGGACATGGGGCTGAACATCGGCATGCGCTGGTCGGACTTCCACTCATTTGACAGTCACACAACCTGGCAGGTGGGTCTTCGCTGGCAACTGGCCGAGGAACTAACGCTGCGCGCCAACTATGGCGAGGTCTTCCGCGCCCCCAGCCTTGTCGAGCTTTACGATCCATCCGCACGTTTCGACGAATACTTCGACATCGATCCGTGTGGAAATGATCCAACCCCCACGCAGCAGGCGAACTGTGCGGGCAACGGCGTGCCAGGCGGCACGTACGTACAAAACGATGAAGGGTTCACGGTGTTCGCGGGCGGCAACCGCGAGCTTCAGCCGGAGACCGGGCACAGCTTCGGAGCGGGCCTGACCTACGCGCCAATCTGGGCCAAGGGGCTGTCCGCAAGCGTCGACTATTTCCGGGTCGACCTGGACGATTATATCGGTCAGGCGTATCCCTTCGAGGTGCTGTTCGAGTGCGCGGAGCGTGGCACCAAGAGCCTATGCGGAGCGATACGCCGATCTCCGGACGGCCGGGTGTCGCAATTGACGACCTTCAACGAGAACCTCGGGGGACTGGAAGTCCGCGGCGTCGACTTTGCGATCGACTGGTCTGCAAGGACCCGGTTGGGAGACGTGAGCTCGAATTTGCTTGCCACCTACCTCGATCGCTGGGATGTGCAGGTGTTTCCCGGCAGCGACGTGTATTCCTATGCGGGCAATTTTGATGCTGGCGCCAGACCGCGCTGGCGCGCGTCGGGACATGTCGACTGGCACTCCGGGCCATGGATGGCCAGCTACGCCGCCGAATACATCGGCAGCTACTCGGAACGCGTCGAACCGTGGCCGATGTTCGACATCGAATTCGAGCCTTTTGACCGCCGCGTCGATCCGGTCCTGTATCACGACATTGAAGCGGGTTTCACATTCGACTCGGGCGTCACGGTGCGAGCGGCGATCACGAATGTCACGGACGAAGACCCGCCGTACCTCAATATAGCGCCCGCCAACACGGACGTCTCAACCTACAGACTGCTGGGTCGCAGCTATTTTGTGGAGCTGCGTTACCGAGTCGAGTAGCACGCTGGAAGAACGCTGATGACTCCCGTGCGCAACCTGCTCGCGACCTGCGCAACCTGGGGTTTCCTCGTGCTCTCACGCGCCGAGGCGTCGGACGAACTCTCGCATGACATCGCCGCCCAGCCGCTCGCACAAGCGCTGAGCGAGTTCGCCGCCCAGACCGGCCTGCAGGTCGTTTACGTCTCCGAAATCGCGGCGACCCGGGTTTCGAAGGGCGCGCCCCGCGGCCTGCCGCCGGACGATGCGCTCCAGCGCCTGCTGGCGGGGACCGGGCTGCGTTTCCAGTTCCTGAACGCCCGGACGGTCAGGATACTTGCCGGTGCGAACTGCGCCTCGCCGTCTGACTGCGCGGGCCCACCCATCCAACTCATGGCGGCGCGCGCCGCTGTGCGTCGGCCAGGGCCTCCCGCGTTGGATCGTCCGCTCGAGGAAGTGATCGTCAACGGCTTGCGCTGGCTGCAGGATCCGACCCGGGCCGTGGTTCCCGTCACCGTGCTGGATCGCCGCGACATCGAGCGTGGCGGTGAGAGTTCGATCGGCGACGTACTGCAGGCGTTACCCATGACCACCGGCTCGCCACTCAATACCAACGCCAACGCTCCGGGCACGGCGGAGCCGCGTGGCGGCGGCGGCGCGGCAGGCGACGGATCCGTCCGCGTCAGAATTCACGATTTGCCGACGGTCGTGCTGCTCAACGGCCGGCGTCTGCCGAACAGCGGTCTCGGTGCCGACGCCTCGGTCGATCTCAACACGCTGCCGATGTCGTTCATCGAACGCGTTGAGGTGCTGGCCAGCGGCGCGCCCGCAGCCGTCGGTGCGGATGCCGTCGGGGGCGTCGTCAACATCGTTACGCGGCGAAACAATCGCGGCCTCGAACTCCG
>DASUMQ010000247.1:0-14474 GCA_036277615.1 Steroidobacteraceae bacterium | reverse complement strand
CATGCGCCGGTGGTCGTTCAGGTCGAGGTCGTTCGGCACGAACGGACCGTCGAGGTTCTGTTCGACGACGAGGTGCCGGCCACCGCGGATTTCGATGCACGACTCGTCCGTGAGTACGGGTCGCACCAGCCGCAGCGCTATCGCACGCTCGGCCAGGTTTGCGAGCACGTCGAGCGCGGCGAGCGAGGCTGCGGCCTCCTGCAGGGCGGGTAACGCATCGGTGAGCGTGTCGAGCAGGCCCTCGTACAGCTCGCGTTCGCGCGCGAGCGCGCGGTCACGCGCCCCCAGTACCTTGTCCTCGAACGACTTGAGCTCGCTCGTGACGTAGCGCTCCGCATTCCTGACCGTCTGGCGCCGGATCCAGTCGGCCGGCACCTTCTCCGCCTGGCTGCGGCTCACCTCGATGTAGTAACCCTGCACGCGGTTGTAGCCGAAGCGCAGGTTCTGGAACCCGGTGCGCTCGCGTTCACGCGTCTCGAGGTCGAGCAGCGCCTCGTCGCCGTGCTCGCTGATGCGGCGCAGCTCGTCGAGGTCGGCGTCGAAGCCGGGCGCGAACACGCCGCCCTCCCGCAACATCGCGGGCGGCGTCTCGACCAGCGCCTGCGCGAGGTGCGCGTGCACCGCGGGATGCGTCCCGACCTGGACGGCGAGCCTCGCCAGCAGCGTCGCGTCGAGTCGCGCAAGCAGTGTCTGGAGTTCGGGCAGGCAGCCGAGCGCCGCGCGCAACTGCGAGAGGTCGCGTGGCCGCGCCGAGCGCAGCGCGATGCGCGCGAGGATCCGCTCGACGTCCCCCACGCCGCGCAGCACGTCGTGCAGGGCCTTGTGAGCGGCCGCGTCGATCAGGGTCTCGATCGCCTGCAGGCGCAGTGCGCGGGGTTCGCGCCCGCGGAGCGGCCGCTGGATCCAGCGTCGCAGTTCGCGCCCGCCCATCGCCGTGGCCGTGCGATCCATGACGCCAACCAGCGTGCTGTCGGGTCGCCCGGAGAGGCTCGTGTCGAGCTCGAGATTGCGTCGCGTGGCCGCGTCGAGCAGCAGCGCTTCGTCGCGAACTTCACAGCGGATGCCGCGCAGGTGCGGGAGCGAGGACTTCTGCGTCTCGCGCACGTAGACCAGCAGGCAACCTGCGGCGCCGGTCGCGAGCGCGCGGCCTTCGAGTCCGAAGCCCGCAAGGTCGCGCGTGCCGAACTGTTCGCAGAGCTGACGCGAGGCGCTGCCCGGTTCGAAATGCCACGGTGGACGCTGACGCACGGCGCTGCCACTTCGCGCGCGCAGGTCGGGCGAATCTTCCGGCACGAGCAGTTCCGCCGGCCGCAGACGCTCGAGTTCCGCCGCGAGCGCTTCCTCGCCCGGTGCCTCGAGCGCATGGAACCGTCCGCTCGACAATTCGAGCCACGCGAGGCCGAAGCCGTCCGGCCCGGGGCAGACGGCGGCGAGCAGCGTGTCCCGACGTTCCTCGAGCAAGGCATCGTCCGTGACCGTGCCGGGCGTCACGACGCGCACGACCTGCCGCTCGACCGGGCCTTTGGACTTGGCGGGGTCGCCCATTTGTTCGCAGATCGCGACCGACTCGCCCTTGCGCACCGCCTTCGCGAGGTAGTTGTCGAGCGTCTGCACCGGCACGCCGGCCATCGGGATCGGCTCCCCGCCAGAGTGGCCTCGGGCGGTCAGCGTGATGTCGAGCAGGCGCGCGGCCTTGCGTGCGTCGTCGAAGAAGAGTTCGTAGAAGTCGCCCATCCGGTAGAAGAGCAGCGCGTCGGGGTACTGCGCCTTGATGCGCAGGTACTGCGACATGACCGGAGTGTGCTTGGTGGACTCGGAAACGATCACGATTTCATGAGTGAAAGTCGCGGGCTCGGCGGCCGCATTGTGACAGCCCCGGCAGGGCGCGCGCGATAACTACGATATTGAAATTGACGTCTGCGCATACTACGGTGCAAATGCGCAGGCTGCACCGAGCTCGTGCTGATGCACGACCGCATGACGTCTCGCGCGTGCTACGCACTGGAATGGCAGCCGCATCAACTACCGCGTGCCCGGACGAGCACGTGAGGGTGGGTGGAATCATGAAAGCCATTCTCTGTGGAACGGACTTCAGCGATCACGCACGACGCGCGGCCCAGGTCGCCGCCGCCCTGGCCCACAAGCTCGACTGCCCGCTCAGGCTGTTGCACGTGGTCGAGGCGGTTGCCGACGGCGCAACGGAATCGGGCACCGCGGACCTGATGCAGGCGCGACGCAAGACCCTCGAGGAGCAGGCACAGGCCCTGCGCACGCAGTCCGGCTCCACTATCGAAGCGATCACTGTCACCGGTCGCGTCTTCGAACAGGTCATCCGTGAAGGTCGAGCGTGCGGGGCGGGGCTGCTCGTCGTTGCTTCGCTCGGTCGGGGTCAACCGCTCGGATGGCACCTGGGCAGCACTGCCGAGCGGATCGCCCAGCACTCGTCCGTTCCCGTCCTCGTCGTACGGGAGGCGCAGCCGCTCCTCGACTGGATCGCAGGAACCGACGTGCTGCCGGTGACCGTGTGCGCGGACATGACCCACGCATCGCGTGCGGCGCTGCACTGGGCGCGGGAGCTGCACCGCATCGGCCCTTGCGAAATCGAGTTGACCTATATTGCGTGGCCGCCCGCCGAGCGAAGCCTCGCCGGAACGAGCGAATCAACGACGGCGGCCGGGCCGTGGGCAGCGCTCGAGGCCAACCTGGCGGACGACCTCAGGATGTGGGCCGCTGATACGGGTCCTGGCGCGTCACGCGAGTCCTACCGGGTGCTGGTCAACTGGGGTCGCACGGATGCCGCGATCACGCAGCACGCGACCGGGATACACAGCGCATTGATCGTGGCCGGCACTCACCGGCGATCGTACGTTGCCAGGCTCTGGCAGGGTTCCGTGACCCGCAACCTGCTCCACCATGCCGAAACCAACGTCGTCTGCGTGCCACCGTCCGAATTCGGCAGCGCACGCGTCGCCATCATCAAGCGTGTCCTGGCGGCGGTCGATTTGTCGGACATGGACGCAGCGGTGGTGCGCACTGCGCTCGGCGTGGCGCCTCAGGACGGCGAGGTCCACTTGCTGCACGTGATCGAACCACATCCGGACAAGAAGGCGGAGCACGCTGCACGGCAGCGCCTGGAGGCGCTGCTGGCCCCATCGCAACACGTGCGTCGCGCCGTCACCCACCTCGTGGTGCGCCCGGGCGAGTCACCACACACCGTCATCGCGACGTACGCCGAACGCATGGCGGCCGACGCAATCTGCATGGGCATGAAGAAACGCAGCCGTGCCGCGGACCTGTTGCTTGGATCGCAATCGCACGGTGTCATCAGGAGCGCCCGAGTACCGGTCATCCTGGTTCCCGCAGACCAGGGCACCGTATCGGCGATGTGACCGATTCGACGCGACGTCGGTAAGTCCCTTGGCGCGAACGGCGAAGTTGGCTCCGAACGTCGCGCAGCGAGTGCTTCGAGGCGGGCCAGGCGCGGGTGCGTCGCAAGCATTGTCGTCGCAGGCGACGCTGGAGTTTCTCGAGACGTCTGATGCCGGCCTTACACGTGCCGAAGCCGAGGCGCGACTCGAGCGCGACGGGCCGAACTTGCTGCCAGCCAAGCCTCCGCCCGGAGCGCTCGAGATTGGCTTGCGCCAGCTCAGGAGCCCGCTCATTTACATACTGCTCGTCGCTGCGGTTGCCTCACTGCTGCTCGGCGAAGGCAGCGACGCCGCGTTCATCGGCGTGGTGCTGACGATCAACTCGGCGGTCGGTGGCTGGCAGGAGTGGCGGGCAGAGCAGCAGCGTCATGGACTGCAGCGGCTGCTGCCGATGCGGGCTACGGTGCGGCGTGACGGTCAGTTCGTCGAGATCGACGCGTCGGGCCTCGTCCGAGGCGATGTGGTTGCGCTGGAGAGCGGTCAGCACGTCGCGGCAGACCTGCGGTTGCTGGACACCCAGGGCCTCGAGCTCGTGGAGGCGCTGTTGACCGGCGAGTCGATGCCGGTCCCGAAGGATGCAGGATGGACCGGTACGGCCGAGGCGGGGCCGGCGGAGTGCCGCAACATGGCCTTTGCCGGTTCGTCGGTCGCGAGGGGGCGCGGACGCGGGGTCGTCGTTGCCACGGGGTCCGCGACCGTCGTGGGGACGCTTGCGATCTCGATCACAGCCGCGGACGCGGGCAAGCCGCCGCTCGTCGAGCGTATGGAGCGGTTCAGCCGTGTCATCGCAGTCGCCGTCCTCACGGCCGCGACTTTGATTGGCGCGGTCGCCGTGGTGATGCACGGTGCGAGTGTCGAAACGATGTTCATGTTCGGCATCGCACTGGCCGTCTCGGCCATTCCAGAAGGCCTGCCCGTCGCAATCACGGTCGCGCTCGCCGTCGCGGCACGGCGCATGGCGGGTCGCGGCGCGATCGTGCGCAGGCTTCCGGCGGTCGAGGGACTCGGCAGTTGCACGCTGATCGCAAGCGACAAGACCGGAACCCTGACGTGCAACGAATTGACCGTCCGCGAGCTGTTCCTCGCCGACGGGACGCGCGGCGTCGTGACCGGGGTGGGATACAAGCCCGACGGGCAGATTCAGGACGTCACGACCCGGGCGCCTATTGGCACGGGCCACGGCGACCTGCGTCGATTGCTCGAAATAGCGGTCGCATGCAATGAGGGCGACCTCTGGCAGAAGGATGGCGCGTGGACCTGGCGCGGCGACCCGACCGACGTCGCGCTGCTGTCGCTCGCCAGCAAGGGCGGCATCGATCGCGAGACGCTCCTCGCGCAACGGCCCGCGGTCACCGTCATTCCGTTCGAGCCGGAGCATCGCTTCGCCGTCACGGTGCACAGGGATGGCGCCGAGACATGGATTGCAGCGAAGGGCGCACCGGAAAGCCTGTTCGCGATGTGCGACCTGAGCCCGGAGCAACACCGGCTTGCGCTGTCGGCCGCGAACGAGATGGCAAGTCGCGGTCACCGAGTTCTGGCGCTGGCGTCGGGGACTCGACCGGCTGGGCAGCCTCTCGAGGTTTCGGAAGTGCCCGCGGGCCTGCGATTGGCTGGATTGGTCGGTCTGATCGACCCGTTGCGCCCGGAGGCGGCCGTGGCCGTGCAGCGCTGCAGCGAGGCCGGCGTGCGCGTCGTCATGGTGACGGGCGACCATCCGATCACGGCGCTCTCGATCGCGCGCGAACTCGGCATTGCCGCCGACGCCAACGACGTCATTCACGGTGCCGATCTGCGTCCGGACGATGCGGACCACCTGCGCCGAACGGTGCAGGCCGGGCGCGTCTACGCGAGAGTGACGCCCTCCCAGAAACTCTCGATCGTGAGGGCCGCGCAGAGCGCGGGGCATTTCGTCGCGGTCACGGGCGACGGGGTCAACGATGCACCGGCCCTGCGCCACGCCAATATCGGCGTCGCCATGGGTCGCGGCGGTACCGACGTCGCACGTGATGCGTCCGACGTCGTACTGAGCGACGACAATTTCGCCACGATCGTCGCGGGGGTCGAGGAAGGTCGTATCGCGTACCAGAACATACGCAACGTCGTGTACCTCGTGGTCGCGGCGGGAATCGCGGAAGTGCTCACCGTCGGGCTGGCGGTGACGGTGGGATTACCCCTGCCGCTGCTGCCGACGCAGTTGCTCTGGCTCAATCTCGTGACCAACGGCATCCAGGACGTCGCCCTCGCATTCGAGCGGGGGCGCGGCGACGAGCTGCGCTTGCCACCACGCCGGCCGACGGAGCCGGTGTTCAACCGCCTCATGCTCGAGCGAGTGCTGCTCGGCGGCATCTGGATGGCCATGCTCGGGTTTGCGGCCTACGCGTGGATGCTCGACGCCGGCGTTGCGGTGCCGGATGCACGGAACGCGCTGATGCTGCTCATGGTGCTGCTGCAGAACGTGGACGCCTTCAACGCCCGGTCCGAAACGGTTTCCCTCTTTCGCATCCCGCTCGGCCGCAATCCCCTGCTGGCCATCGGGGTCGTAACCGCACTGCTGCTGCACGTCACCGCCATGCACGTCCCGCTGCTGCAGGATCTGCTGAAGCTCGGTCCGCTTCCGGCTTCGGCGTGGCTCACACTGGGCGTCGTGTCACTCAGCCTGCTGCTGGCCATGGAACTGCAGAAGATCAGCTGGCGGTGGCGATCGCGACGGGCGTGATCGCGTCACGCCTAGCGTGAGCGCCGCGCGGAGGCGGGCAGCACCGCGTCGGAGCTCTACCGCAGAGACGTGGCGATCGCTGTCATCGCAGGGGGCAGGTCCGCGATGCAGAACGGGAGACGTCCCGGCGACGCCCCCCGCAGGTCTGATCCGTACTTACTTGCCGGAGACCTTCTCGAGCCGCAGGGCCAGCGACTCGCTGTATGTGATGACGGCCATGTCGCCCGGCTTCAACGCCTTCAGGCGCTGCTGCACTTGCGGATGGATCACGTCGATCGTGCGGCTTCTGCCGGCACCATCGCTGAGCGTCACCTTATTGGCCTTGGCATCGATTGCTTCGATCTTGAACGTGGCGGTGACCTGGCGGCCGAGCTTGCGCTGGCCCGGCGTCGGCGTGCCCGAGACTGAACCCGTGATGCCGGGCGTCGCCTGCCCGGGCGCGGCAATCTCGAGACCCAACGATTCCGTGTACGTCGCCACGACGACGTCCCCTACTTGCAGCTTGTCGAAGCTCTGGATTTCGGGGCCTGCCTCGACCTCGAACACATCGCCATCCTCGCCCTTGAGCGTCACGAGACGCCTCGGCACGTCGATCGCAGTGATAGTCGCGCGCCGTTCGAGGGTCTCCGATTCCTTGACCGGTTGTCCCGCAACGGGTGTCGCCGCCGTCTCGGCGGCGACGACGAGGGCCGGCAGCGCAAAACCCGCGAGCATGCAGGCGGTGAAGATCTTGACGTTCATAGGGATTGACTCCAGTGGGAGCGGTCGATGACGGGGCGCGTCGTTATCCGACAGTGTAGCCGTTCGCTTCGAGGCAGTCAGCGACGCCCTGGTCGAACACGTCGGGGTGCGCGTGGGCACAACCTGATGTTGCACACGAAACGTGTCACCCTGATGTCCTTGCCGCAGCGGAGGTTGCCGACGCCTGGCGTCGTCGCTTGCCCTTGTGAGTGGCCTTCCCGGACCTCGGGTCACCGCGTCGGGGTTCCAACGCACGCAGGGCGTCGCGAAGTTCACGCTCGAAGAAACGCATGAAGGCTTCCTGGTCTTCCCCCACCGCGAGCAGCACGACGTGATCGAAGCCGGCGTCGACGAACTCGCGCACCGATTCGACGTACGGTTCGACGTCCGGTCCGTGCGGGATCTCGTCCTGCAGGTCCTTGGGCTTCACGTACTTGCTCGCAGCCTCGAACGCGCCGACGTTGGGCAGTTCAGCGAGCACGCTCCAGTCGAAGGCGCCGAACCGCATGTACTGGTGCACGAGTTCGAGTCCGCGTCGTTTGCTGGTGGCATACCCGAGCGACATCTCGCCGTAGCGTGGACCG
This sequence comes from Steroidobacteraceae bacterium, assembly GCA_036277615.1. GTDB lineage: Bacteria > Pseudomonadota > Gammaproteobacteria > Steroidobacterales > Steroidobacteraceae > RPQJ01. Next base: position 7,005 of record DASUMQ010000247.1, on the reverse strand, counting down.
TCGCCGCCGGCCTTGCGCCAGTCGTCGACGAGTTCGCGCTTCGGCTCGACGGCCATGATCCCGGCACCGACTTCCGCCGCGAGCTGCACGGACTTGTCGCCGCTCACCCCGACCACGAGCGGGATCGGCTGTTCGGGCAGGTCGTAAAGACGCGCGCTGTCGAGGTGGTAGTACTCGCCCTGGTGCGTACAGGTCTCGCCGCTCCAGAGCCGGCGGATGACCTCGATCGCCTCGCGCAGCATGTCCTGGCGCTCGTGCACGGCAGGCCAGCCCAGTCCGACGACGTGCTCGTTCAGGCGTTCGCCCGAGCCCACCGCGAGCGTGAAGCGTCCGTCGCTCATGACGCCGATCGTCGCCGCGGCCTGCGCCACGATCGCCGGGTGGTAGCGCATCGTCGGGCACGTGAGCCCGGTCGCGATGCCCACGCGCGAGGTCGACGCGGCGATCGCGCCGAGCACGCTCCAGGCGAACGGCGAGTGGCCGTGGGACTCGAGCCATGGGTGGAAGTGATCCGAGATGCCGACGAAATCGAATCCCGCATCTTCGGCGAGCCGGGCGTTGCGCACGAGCGCCTTGGGGTCCGTCGTCTCCGTCATGAGTTTGTAGCCGAGCTTGAGCATGCGAGCCTCCGCGTCGTCGAACGCGGTGGCATGTTCCCGCACGAGCACGGCCTGCGGCATCGGGCCGCGTGTTCGCCGGTCGTCGGCGGTCGCCCACACCGCAGAACCGCGGAGGCGGGCGCCTAGCGCGGTCAGTCGTTCACGGCGAGCAGCGTCTGCTGCCAGAACATCAGGCTCGTCCAGAACTGGTAATCCTGGTTGGCCTTCTTCGCGAAACCGTGCCCCTCGTCCTGGCCGAGGAGGTGCCAGGCCTTGCCGCCGTTGGCACGGATCGCCGCGACGATCTGGTCGGCCTCGCTCGCCGGCACGCGCGGGTCGTTCGCACCCGTGACGACGAGCATCGGCAGCCTGATTTCCCGCACCCGCGTGAGCGGTGAGATTTCGAGCAGTTTGCGGCGCTGCGCCGGGTCGCGCTCGTCGCCGTACTCGACACGGCGCAGGTCGCGACGATAGCTCTGCGTGTTCTCCAGGAACGTCACGAAGCTCGAGATCGCGACCACGCAGTTCGCCCCGTCGAGGCGCGATCCGTAGAAGATCGAGGCGGCATAGCACATGTAGCCGCCGTAGGAGCCGCCGGTCACGGCAAAGCGGTTCGCGTCCAGCAGCAGGTCCTTCGCCAGCACGTCGAGAAACGCGCCGATGTCCTTGACCGAGTCTTCGCGACGGAACGGACCGTTGTCGAGACTCACGAATCGCTTGCCGTAGCCCGACGAGCCGCGCACGTTCGGGTAGAAGATCGCGATACCGAGTTCGTTGAGCAGGTAATTGTTGCGGCCGAGGAAACCCGGCCGCGACTGGCTCTCGGGACCGCCGTGGATATTGATGATCAGCGGACGCGGGCCGCGGAACTTCGCCGGGTCGGGCCGGTACAGAAAACCGGAGATCGCGAGTCCGTCGAAGCTCTTCACTTCGATCGTCTCGGGCTCGACGTTTACATTCGGGTCCAGCCCGCCGGTCTCGCTCATCGTCCAGCGCGACACCGTGAGCGTCCTGGGATCGACCGAGAACGCGTCCGCGGGACTGCGCGCCGAGGTGAACGTGAGGCCGATCTCGCCCCAGGGCGCGATCGCGATGCCGCCGACCATGCCGGCGGGGAGCGGCGCCGTGCGCCGGCCGCCGGTGGACACCTCGAGCACCCGCAACACGCTGCGGCCAGCCTCGTTGATTGCGTACGCAACGAAGCTGCCATCGTCGGCGATGTCGAAGGTCTCGACGTCCCAGCGGGAGTCCGGCGCCTTGGGCGTGAAGCGGCCCGTCGCTAGATCGAGCGTGCCGAGGCGCAGGAAATCGGAGCCTGCGTCGGAGGTCACCCAGAGCGTACCGTCCGGGGCGAACCGTGCCGTGTCGTAGGCAATGGTCTTGCGGTGGTCGCCGATCGGCGTCATCGCTTCTGCGTCGAGATCGACGAGCCAGAGGTTGGACTTCGTGATGGACACGTACTCGATCAGGACGGCGCGTCGCCGGTCCGGTGCGAAGTCCGCGAACGCCCAGCCGCCACCGCGGACCTCGGCGACCCTGCGATCGGTGCTGCGGTCGCGCGGGTTCATGACGTAAATGTCGCTGTCGGTCCCGTTGCGTCGCGTCGACGTGTAGCCGATCAGCTGTCCGTCCTTGCTCCAGGCGCCGAACTCGTTGCGGCTCTTGCCGTCCGTGAGCAGCGACAGCCGCCCCCGGTCGAGCGTGTAGAGCTGGTAGAACTCGTCGCCTCCCACGTCCTTCTGCACGACGGTCACGTCGCCCGTCACGGGCGCGTGCGACGCGTCGAGGATGCGGTCCTCCTCGAACGTGAGTTGCTCGCGCGCCGCGCCCGGGCGCGCGACCCGGTGCACCTGGTTCGTGTTCGCGAACCGGGTGGCCACCAGCAGCGACCGGTCTTTCGGGTGCCAGCCGAGGAACGACGCGGTGCGGAACTCCATGTACGGTCGCGTTCGCGCGGCGAGTTCCGCGGGCACCGGCGGAATGCCGTCCGCGACCAGCGCCGCGGGCTTTTCGACGGTCTGCGTCGCGGCCGCGGAGCACGGCGACACGAGCACGGCGACGACGAAGGCCAGTGCGGCTCGCATGCGGGATTCACCTCGACACGGATGAAGGGGGATGGATCAAGGCTAGCATGAGGCGCGGGGCGCGCGGGCACGTCAGAAGGGCGGCTCCGGCGGCGACGGCGGGTGGGCTCCGCTCACGCCGCGCACGATCAGTCGCGAGCCGCGTTGCAGCGTTGCGTAGGTCCAGATCCAGTGCATCGCAACGGCGATACGGTTGCGAAAACCTGCGAGAAAGACGATGTGCACGGCCAGCCACATCCACCACGCGACCTTGCCTTGCAGGCGCAACTGGCGCACCTCCACGACCGCGCGATGGCGCACGATCGTCGCCATCTGTCCGCGGTCGAAGTAGCGGAACGGGCGTCGTGGACGACCGCGCAGTTCGTCGCGCAGCAGCCGCGCGACGTGGTGGCCCTGCTGCAACGCGACACCGCCGACGGCCGGCAAGGCCTCGGCGTAACCGGACGGACGAAAGTGCGCCTGGTCGCCGATGACGAACACGTCCGGGCAACCCGGCACCGAGCAGTCCGGCTCGACCTTCACGCGACCCATCCAGTCGAGTTCGACCGGCAGGAAGGCGCCGAGCGGCGAACTCCTGACCCCGGCCGCCCAGACGACGTTGGCCGCCGGTAGGAACTCTTCGCCGAGCCAGACCCCGTGATCGGTGATCTCCGTGACCTTGGCATCGAGCCGGACTTCGATGCCGCGCTCGACGAGGTCCTTCAACGCACGAGCCGAGAGGCTCTCGTGGAACATCGGTACGAGCCGCGGCCCGGCCTCGACCAGCAGCACGCGTGCATCGCGCGGGTCGACGTGCCGGAAATCGCGCGGCAGCGCGTCCTGCGCCAGTTCCGCGAGCGCGCCCGCGAGTTCGACACCGGTCGGTCCGCCCCCGACGACGACGAAGGTGAGTTCACGCGCGCGTGCGTCGTGATCCGTCGTGACCTCGGCCCGCTCGAATGCCTCGAGCACGCGCTCACGCACGCGCGCCGCGTCGGCCAGCGTCTTGAGCGGTGGCGCATGCCGCTCCCAGTCCGGTCGCGAGAAGTAGCTGGTCTCGACGCCGGCTGCGAGCACCAGCACGTCGTACCCGATTGCGCCGACCGTCGTCTCGACCAGACGCTCCGTCGCACGCAGGCGCGTCACCTCTGCGCGCACGACGCGAACGTTCCTCGCCTTGCGCAACATGAAGCGAATCGGGACCGCGATGTCCGCGACCGCGAGCGCCGCCGTCGCGACCTGGTACAGCAGAGGCTGGAACACGAAATGGTTCTGCCGATCGAACAGCGTCACGTCGAAGGCCGGGTCGTTGGCGAGGCGCTTGGCCACGGCCGTGCCGCCGATGCCGCCACCGACGATCACGACGCGGCGCGGTGAGCTCGTCGAGCCTATGGTCAAAGCTGCGACTCGATCGGCAGGATCCGCGCGAGCCACGCCTGGAACCTGCGGGAGCCGGAGGCCTCGGGCGATGAATCCCAGGTCCTGGTGCCGTCGCTCCATCGCAGGCGACCCTGTTGCAGCGTGACGGACCAGGCGCGATCGCCGCTCGATTCGCTGCGGAACGTCTGCTCGAGTTGCGCGGCGATCTCGGCGCTCTCGACGAAGATGCCCTGCTCGCAATTGAGCGACGTCGAACGCGGATCGAGGTTGTAGCTGCCGACGAAGACGGTGTGACCGTCGATCGCGAGCGCCTTGGAGTGCAGGCTCGCACCGGACGATCCGAACAGGCTCGCCTTTACTTCGCTGCCCGGCGCGGGCTTGAGCTCCCAGAGTTCGACGCCGCCCTCGAGCAGGTCTTCCCGGGTTTCCGAGTAGCCGCCGTACACCAGTGCGACGTCGTTCGCGGCCAGGGAATTCGTCAACACGCGCACCGTGGAGCCGGCCCGGTCGACGCCGACGAGGAACTCGGTCCCGCGCGGACCGGGCACGAAATACGGCGAAATGATCGTGACGCTCGTGGTCGACGCGCGGATGGTCGGCGCGAGCGTGCCGAGGACCAGCGACCCATTCGGCCCCTCACCGCGGCCCAGGGCCTTCAACGGGTCGTCCGCGACGAACTCGAATCGCGGCGCCCAGTGCATCGGCCAGTCGCCGCCGACCAGCTTCTGTACCGACGCGTCTTCACGCAGTTCCGACGCGTACTTCGAGCGCTGCGCCTGCTTGGCGAGCGGTGCGGCCCGCGCCCGCAGTTCCTCGAGTGCCGGCTCCGTCACGGCCGACGGGTCGAGCAGTTCCATCGGGTACGCGAGCGGCGAGTTCCAGTAACGGTCGAACGTAGCCGAGGCGTCGCGGACGATCGGTCCCACAACGGCGAAATCGAGGTCGACGAAGTTGACGTCCTCGCTCGCGCCGAAATACTCGTCGCCGAGGTTGCGCCCGCCGGCGACGGCGAGCCGGTTGTCGACGATCCAGCTCTTGTTGTGCATGCGCCGGTTGATCCGCTTCGCGCTGCCGAGCGCCTCGAACGCAAACGCGATCGTGCCCTCGCGCGACGCAGTGGGGTTGAACATGCGCACGTCGATGTTCGGGTGCGCCGCGAGCGCGGCGAACCCGCGGTTGCTGCCGCGCGCGTCCATGTCGTCCACGAGCAGCCGTACCCTGACGCCGCGGTCCGCGGCTTCCAGCAGCGTGAGGGCGAGGTAGCTGCCCGTCAGGTCGGTGTGCCAGATGTAGGTCTGGACGTCGATGCTGCGACCCGCCGCCCGCGCGGACAGCGCTCGGATCGCGAACGCCTCCGGACCCTCACGCACGAGGCGAAAACCCGACTGGCCGGGATGCCGCGCTTCGGCGTCACCGACGATCTGGTCGAGGCGAGTGTCCGAGCCGGCCGCGAGGGCGTGCTGAGCCGGCAGGTCGGGACGCGGATCGAGGCTCGTGCAGGCGGCCGACAGGGTGACCGTGGCGAGGGTCGCAGTCAGGGTGCGCGCAATGCGCATCGGGTGGAGTCCCGTGTGGTCCAGATACGTGGCACAGCTTAGCCGAGGACGATTGCGCCGAGGTGATCCGGCATCGAATGCTGTCGCTCCCCAGTCGCGGATGAGAGACTACGGGAGGTTGGGGATACGCTGCGACTGGAACGCCGAGACGTCGATGATCGCACCCGCTACAAGAACAATCCCGGGGGCCCTGCTGCACCTGCTCGTGCTCGCGGCCAGTTCGCCCGCGACACTGGCGCAGGACATCGAGCCTCGCGCGTACTCGAACATTCCGCTCGGCGTGCACTTTCTCGGCGTCGGTTATGCGCACTCGACGGGTGGCCTGTCGGCCGACCCCAGTTTGCCGATCGAAGGCGCGGAACTTCGCACCGACTCGATGCTGTTCGGGTACGCGCGGGGCATCGAAGTGGGTGGGCAGTCGGGCAAGGTCGACGTGGCGCTGCCGTACGCCTGGCTCGAAGGCACCGCTGAGGTCGCCGGCGAGCCCCAACGCCGCCGCGTGTCCGGTTTCGGCGATCCGCGCATCAGGATCTCCTGGAACCTGCTCGGCGCCCCGGCGCTCACGCTGCCGGAGTTCGCGTCTTATCGACAGGAGACGATCGTTGGTGTGAGCCTGCAGGCCAGCCTGCCGCTCGGGCAGTACGACGAATCGCGAGTCGTGAATCTCGGCAGCAACCGCTGGTGGCTCAAGCCTGAGCTCGGGATGTCGCACGTCGAGGGCCCGTGGACGTTCGAACTCGCGGGTTCCGCTACGATCTTTGGCGAGAACTCGGATTTTCTCGGTGGCCAGTCACGGGAGCAGGACCCGATCTACTCGCTGCAGGGCGGAGTGGTCTACGGATTCGCTCGTGGGGTCTGGGTCGCGCTGCACGGCAATTACTACACCGGCGGCCGGACCCGCGTCGACGGCGTCGAGGGCGACGACCTGCAGCAGAACTCGGCGTTGCGCTTGACGGCGGCATGGCCGCTCAACGCGCGCGATTCGGTGAAGTTTTTCGTCAGCACCGGCGTTTCGACGCGGACCGGCACGGACTTCGACACCGTCAGCATTGCGTGGCAGCGTCGGTGGGGCGGGGGCCTTTGAGCCGTCCATCGACGATTGCGATCCGAGCGAACCACACAGGGAGCCTGCAACATGAAGACCACCTGGATCACCGCCACCCTGATCGGCAGCTTCGTCTGCGCCGTGAGCGCAGTTTCCGTCGCGGTCGCCGACGAGTGGCGTCACACGGCGTTCATCTACGGCATGGGCGCGGCTCTCGACGGCGACGCCCACGTCGGTCCGCTGCACGTGCCGGTCGACCTGAGCATCTCCGACGTGTTCGACGCGCTCGAGTTCGGTGCGATGGCGGCGTACCGTGCCGACGACGGCACCTGGTCGTTCACGGGCGACGTGACCTACATGGG
>DASUMQ010000246.1:0-21414 GCA_036277615.1 Steroidobacteraceae bacterium | reverse complement strand
CCGCGGTAGTCGCGCGCCGTGATGCGAGCGATGAACTGTGGAATCGGCACGTTGACGGGACAGCCCGACACGCACGGCTGTTCCGGGCACATCAGGCAGCGTTCGGCCTCGAGCTGGGCGTCCTCGACGCGGTACCCGTGCGTCACCTCCGCGAAGTTGCATGCGCGCTCACGCGGATCCTGTTCGAGCGCAGGCGTGCGAGCCTGCGGGATCATCCGGATAGTCTTCTTCTTCGGCCGGGCGGCGGCGGTGTCGACCATGGCGTTCACTCCGCGACGACCGGGGTGGCGGTGAGGTTGCGCATGCGGCAGTTCTCGTCGTAGCGCGCGGCGGCTTCGCGCTCGGTCTCGCGATAGCGCTGCAGCCGGAACATCAGGTCGTCGAAGTCGACCTTGTGGCCGTCGAAGTCGGGGCCGTCGACGCAGGCGAACTTGACGCCGTCGCTCAGCTTGACGCGGCAGCCGCCGCACATGCCGGTGCCGTCGACCATGACCGGGTTCAGGCTCACGACGGTGCGGATCCGGTGCGGCCGCGTCGCTTCCGCACAGCCTTTCATCATGATCGGAGGGCCGATCGCGACACACTCGTCGATGTCGCGATGCCTGGCGATCGCCTGCTGCATGCCGAGCGTGACGAGGCCCTTGATGCCGGCGGACCCGTCGTCGGTGCAGATGATGAGTTCGTCGCAAACCGCGGCGAACCTGTCACCCCAGAACAGCAGGTCCTTGTTGCGGAAGCCGAGGATGCCGATGACGTAGGCGCCGGCTTCCTTGTAGCCGCGCGCCTGCGGATAGACCGGCGCGACGCCGAGGCCGCCGCCCACGCACATGACTTTTTTCGCGTCGCCGAGGTGACTCGGCTTGCCCATCGGTCCGACCATCGCGAGCAGGCGGGAGCCCGCCTTGCAGTCGCGCTGCATTTCGCGCGTGGTCTTGCCGACGGCCTGGACGACCAGCGTGACCGTGCCGCGGTCGCGGTCGAAGTCGGCGATCGTGAGCGGGATCCGTTCGCCTTCCGGGTGCGACATCACGATGACGAACTGGCCCGGGCGTGCCGCCTTCGCCAGCATTGGATGCCTCACCTCGAGCAGAAAGGTGACGTCCGAAAAATCCTGCCGGGCCACGATCTCGAGCCCGGCGCCGTGCGGTGCCTGATGCATTCCGTTCCCCCAGTCTGCCCATCGCTTGTAACGAAGGTTTCAGGAGAAACAAATGCGGATATATGCCGATGAACCCACGGTCTCCCTGTAAGCGCCCTCGGCAGGCGAATCCCGGTAACGCGCCGGCCGCAGGCTTGGCAACGGACGCTCCGACGCCTAACCTTGACCGCTTTTTGTTGCACCGCACAGAATCATGGCCAAGGACGACTCCCGCTATTCGCCCGGTCCGCTGCCCGCGCTGATCTTCAGCTCGCGCTGGCTGCAGCTGCCGCTCTACCTCGGCCTGATCGTCGCGCAGGGCGTCTACGTCTTCCTGTTCCTCAAGGAACTCTGGCACCTGATCCACGAGGCGCCCACGCTCACCGAGCAGTCGATCATGCTGATCGTGCTCGGGCTGATCGACGTGGTCATGATCTCGAACCTGCTCGTGATGGTCATCGTGGGCGGCTACGAGACGTTCGTCTCGCGGCTGAACCTGCAGGGCCATCCCGACCAGCCCGAGTGGCTGAGCCACGTCAACGCGAGCGTGCTCAAGGTCAAGCTCGCGATGGCGATCATCGGCATCAGCTCGATCCACCTGCTCAAGACGTTCATCGAGGCCGGCATGATCGGCGGGGTGCCACTCTGCGGCACGGCGGCGGCGCTCGAGGCCAAGCTCGCGCTCGAAACGGCGGGCTCGCTGGCGAAGGGCTGCACGACCGTGACCGCGACGGGCGTCATGTGGCAGACGGTCATCCACAGCGTCTTCATCCTGTCGGCGCTCGGCATCGCCTGGACGGACCGCATCATGGGCGCCGGGCTCAAGACGGCCGCCGCGCACAGATAGGCCGGCGCGTGCCCGAATCGCTCGCCTACGCGCTCGCGATCCTGGCCACGTTCGTCGTCAACGTGCCGTTCGGCTATTGGCGTGCCGGCGTGCGCAAGTTCTCGCCGGCATGGTTCGTCGCGGTCCACGCCGCGGTCCCGGTCGTAGTCGCGCTGCGCTTCGGGCTCGGGCTGCCGTTCCGCTGGACAGTCTTTCCGCTGTTCGTGATCGCGTACTTCGGCGGGCAGACGGTGGGCGCGCGGCTGCGTCAGCGCGCACGCACCTGACGGATCAGCCGAGCCGGCCGTAGTCCCCGAACCGCTCGATCACTCGGGCGAGCTCAGTCGCGTCGAGCAGCTTCGGCTCGAGCCCGGCGGCGCGCAGCGCGAGCCACTGTCCCGCGAGGTTCTCGACTTCGAGCGCGACCGCGCGCGCGACGGCCAGCGTCGGACCGGTGGCGACGACGCCGTGGTTCGCCAGCAGCGTCGCGCGCCGGCCTTCCAACCCGCGCACTGCCAGCGCCGCCAGTTCCGCCGTGCCGAACGTCGCGTACGGCATGCAACGCACGTCGCCGCCCGCGAGCGCGATCATGTAGTGGAACGGCGGAATGCCGAGGCCGGCGCAGGCGAGCGCAGTGGCGTTCGGGCTGTGCGTGTGCACGATCGCCCCCACGTCCGGGTAGGCGCGATAGACCGCCGCGTGCATGCGCCATTCAGACGACGGCCGGGAAAATGGGGACACTCCGAATTTTCCGTCCGGAAAATTCGGAGTGTCCCCATTTTCAGCAAAATTCGGAGTGTCCCCATTTTCCGGCGCGGCGCTGAGTTCGAGCTCGACGAGCTTCGCCGGCTCCAGCTCGGCATACGGCGTGCCGGCGGGGGTGATCAAGAGGCCGACCGATGTCCGGACCGAGACGTTGCCCGACTTGTTGGGCATGAGTCCCGCGGCGTCCAGCGCCTGCGCGACCGCCACGACCTCGGCTCTCGTTGCACGCGCCGCCACACTCATCGCACGTCCTCCGCGCGTTCGGGATACAGCCGCAACAGCCCCTCACGGCTCGCCTCGGCGACGCCACGCTCGGTGACGATGCCCGTGACGAGCCGGGCGGGCGTCACGTCGAAACCCGGATTCGACACTGCGCTGCCGGGCGCGACGATCTCCACGTCGGCCAGCGCGCCGGCCGCCGAGCGACCGCGCACGTGCGTGACCTCGAAGGCCGAGCGTTCCTCGATCGGGATCTCGCGCAACCCATCGCTCATGCTCCAGTCGATGGTCGACGTCGGCAACGCTGCGTAGAACGGCACGCCGTTGTCGCGCGCCGCGAGCGCCTTGAGGTACGTCCCGATCTTGTTCGCGACGTCGCCGGTCGCGGTCGTGCGGTCGCTGCCGACGAGGCAGAGGTCGACACGGCCGTGCTGCATCAGGTGCCCGCCCGTGTTGTCCGCGATCACCGTGTGCGGCACGCCGTGCGCGCCGAGCTCGAACGCGGTCAGGAACGACCCCTGGCTGCGGGGCCGCGTCTCGTCCACCCAGACGTGCACGGGAATGCCCGCCTCGTGCGCCGCGTAGACGGGCGCGAGCGCCGTACCCCAGTCGACACAGGCGAGCCAGCCCGCGTTGCAGTGGGTCAGCACCTGCACCGGCGCGCCGGCCCGCTTGCGCTCCGCGAGCGCCGCGATCAGGCGCACGCCGTGCCGGCCGATTGCCTCGCATGCCGCCACGTCCTCTTCCGCCATCGCGGCTGCTTCCCGGTAGGCGCGCGCGGCCCGCTGCGGCGGCGGCACCCCGCGCAACGCGGTCTCCATGCGCGCCAGCGCCCAGCGCAGGTTGACCGCTGTCGGGCGCGTCGCGCCGAGTTCCTGCATGGCGTACTCCAGGCTCGCATCGCCCGGGTCATCGCGCATGGCCAGCGCGATGCCGTAGGCCGCCGTCACGCCGATCAGCGGCGCGCCGCGCACGACCATGTCGCGGATCGCCACCGCCGCGTCGCTCGCGCAGTGCAGGTGCCGCAGCTCGAACTCGAACGGCAACCGGGTCTGGTCGATGACCGCGACCGTGCCCGCGTCGTCGGCGAGGAAAATCGTCCGGTACGACCGGCCGTGAATGCGCATGGACTGCGTCAGGCGCCGCGGAGCACGCGGCCGGCGACCGCGTCCAGCTTTTCGAGCAGTGCCGGGTCGCGCGCGTCCGGTCGCGTCAGGATCGCCGCATCGAGCGCGCGGTCGGAGCCGACGGGGCATGGCACGTGCTCTGCCGGAAAATCGCGTGCCAGCCGCGCGAAGAGCCGCTGCGCCTTGCCGCTGTTCTCGTGCATCACCGCGACCAGGCTGGCGACGTCCACCGGCCCGTGCGTCTCGTGCCAGCAGTCGTAGTCGGTCACCATCGCGACGCATGCGTACGTGATCTCCGCTTCGCGCGCGAGCTTGGCCTCGGGCATCGAGGTCATGTGGACGATGTCGTAGCCCAGCCCCTGGTATGTGAGCGATTCGGCCAGTGTCGAGAACTGCGGGCCCTCCATGCAGACCGCGGTGCCGCCGCGTGCGTACGCGATGCCCTCGGCATCGGCCGCGTGCGCGACGAGGTCCTGCAATGCCGGGCCGACCGGCCGCGCGAACGAGACGTGCGCCACGCAGCCGCGACCGAAGAACGAGGTCTCGCGGCGAAACGTGCGGTCGACGAAGTCGTCGACGAGCACGAAGGTGCCGGGCCTGAGCTCCTCGCGGTACGAACCGCAGGCCGAGAACGAGACGACGTCCGTCACGCCGAGCCGTTTGAGGGCGTCTATATTGGCGCGGTAGTTGATCTCGCTCGGCGGGATGCGGTGCCCGCGGTCGTGCCGCGGCAGGAACACGATCCTCGTGGTGCCGACCCGACCTGTGCGAAGCAGGTCGGACGGCTCGCCCCACGGCGTGTGCACGCGCCGCTCCTGCACGTCCTCGAGCCCGGGCAGGTCGTAGATGCCCGAGCCGCCGATGATCCCCAGGACCGCCTTCGTCATCACGCCGCTCCGCCGGTTCGAACCCGCGGAGATTACCCGAGTCGTCGCACGCCGGGACTCGTGAACAACCGTCGTCCGCCCGCGGTCAGCCGTCCTGGTTCCAGATCTCCCAGAGCACCTTCCATGAGCCGTCGGCCTGCCGCCGGTAGACGACGATGTGCTTGCCCGTCTCACGGAGTGCCTCGCCGCCTGTGCGCGGCGTGATCGTGGCTTCGTAGCGGGCGCGCTCGACCGCAAGTCCGCCAGCGATCTCGCGCACGGCCTCGTACGTGCGATGGGTCGCACTGTGCGCAGCGAAGAAAGTCTTGAAATCGGCTGCAATCGCTGCGCGGGAGACGAGCGCGGGCAGGCCCGGCGGCATCGAGACGGCTTCGGCGTCATACCGGTCGGCGAGCCGATCGGCGTCGCCGGCCGCGTACGCCTCGTCCCAGGCCCGGCTGGCGGCGGCAACCTGCGCCAGTTCGTCGGCGTGGGCCGCTGCGAGGCCGCACGAGACACATGCGAGCAGGAAGCCGAACCACAGACTGCGACGCATCGCGTGGAGCATGCGCATACCTCCCCTTGTATTGCAGCCCGTCGCGCTGAACGGCAGGTCTATGCCGGCAGGGTCGCCCCGGTCAAGACGCATGGCAGCAATAATCGGGCGACGGCCGGAGGCGGGCCGGCGCGCTTAGCCGAGTCCGTGCGCCGCGCGACTGCGAATCTCCTGCGACTTGAACGCGTTGAAGCGCGGCAGGAACTTGTCCCAGTCGATGATGTGCGCATCGAGTTCCGGGCCGTCGATGCATGCGTGCTTGCGCACGAGCTTGCCGTCGATCGTGACCGGAACCATGCAGGCGCCGCACATGCCGGTCGCGTCGACCATGATCGAGTTGAGGCTCGCCACCGTGTTCACGCCATAGGGCCGTGTGAGGTCGCTCACGGCGCGCATCATCAGCGGCGGGCCGATCGTGACCACCTCGACGACCCTGCGCCCCTTGCTGCGCACACCGTCCTTCAGCATCGCCTCGAGTGGGGTGGTCACGAAGCCCTGCTGGCCGAAGCTGCCGTCGTTCGAGGTGTAGATCACGTCGAGCTGGTCGCCGAACTCGCCCTGCAGCAGGCCGATCCGCTCGTGCTCACCGGTCCAGAACAGGAAGCCCGCCGAGCGGAACCCCGCGATCAGGGTGCAGTGATTGCCGCGTCGCAGGTGCTCGCGCAGGATCGGGTACACCGGGGGCAGGCCCACGCCGCCCGCCGTGAACACGGCCGTCTCGTCCACGGCGTACTCGTGAATTTCGCTCGGGCGGCCGAGCGGCCCGGCGATGCCGGCGAACGAATCGCCGACCGCCATCCGGTTCATCAGCGTGGAGCTCGTGCCGACGCCCTGGATCACGAGGTCGATCGTGCCCGCCTTCGCGTCCCAGTCGGCGAGCGTGAGCGGGACCAGTTCGCCGTCGCCCCAGCCGAGCACGCGCACGAACTGCCCGGCCCGCGCGGCACGCGCGACGAGCGGCGCACGGATCCGGAACTCGACGATGCCGCCCGCCAGCTCGGTCTTGTCGACGATGGTCGGGCTGGCCTGTCCGAGCTCCGTGTAGCGGGCCGCCTTCTCGACGCGCTCGCGGACCTCTGCGGCCGTGAAGGGAATCTCACCGACTATTTCGCGCGCGGCAGCCTGGCCGTCACCCGCCGCACGAATGGCCGTGGATCCGCCGCGCGAGGCGTCACCGCCCGAATAGACGTCGGGGATCGAGGTCTTCTGCGAGCCCTGCTCGTCCAGCGAGATCGTGCCCCACTTCGTCGTCTTCAGCCCGGGCTCGGCCTCGGCCATGATCGGGTTGGCCGTATTGCCGAGCGCCATGATCACGAGGTCGACCGGGACGCGTTCGACCTGTCCGGTCTTCACCGGACTGCGCCGGCCCGAGGGGTCGGGTGGGCCGAGTTCGTTGACGTCGAGCACCGCGTGGGTGATCCAGTTCGTCTTGCCGTCGCCGAGGAACTCGCTCGGTGCACGCAGCTCGCGCACGGTGATGCCTTCCTCGAGTGCGTGGTGCAGTTCCTCGACCCGCGCGGGCATTTCCCGGAGCGTGCGGCGGTAGACGATCGTGACCTCGGCGCCGAGCCGGCGTGCCGTGCGCGCCGCGTCCATCGCGGTGTTGCCGCCGCCGATGACGAAGACCTGCTTGCCGCGCGTGTCGGGCAACGGCGTCTCGTACTGCGCGTCGATCGCCCGCATCAGGTTGACGCGCGTCAGGAACTCGTTCGCCGACATCACCCCGAGCAGGTGCTCGCCCGGGACGTTCATGAACGTCGGCAGCCCCGCACCGGTGCCGACGAAGATCTTCCAGAACCCCGCGGCCTTGAGGTCGTCGAGCGTCGCGGTCTTGCCGACCACGAAGTTGCGCACGAAGCGCCCGCCGAGCAGCGTGATCTTCTGCACCACGTCGTCGATCAGCTCGTTCGGCAAGCGGAACTCGGGGATGCCGTAACGCAGCACGCCGCCGAGCTCGTGGAACGCCTCGAACACGGTGACCGGGAAACCCTCGGCCGCGAGCAGGTACGCGTTGATCAGGCCTGACGGCCCCGAGCCCACGACCGCGATCGGCGGCTTGTCGGCTTTTGCCCAGGGGCTCACGACGCGCGCGAAACGACCCGCCACGTCCGGGTTCACGAGCTTCTCGTGCTGGGGCAGGAACCACTCGAGCTGGCCGATCTCGATCGGCCTTCGTGTATGAGTGCAGACCCCCTGGCACTGCAGCTCCTGCGGGCAGACGCGTCCCGTGACGTTCGGCAGCGGGTTGCAGCTCTCGATCAGCTCGAGCGCCTGGCGGAACTTGCCCTGTCCCAGCAAGTCGAGCATTTCCGGGATGTGGATCTTGACCGGGCAGCCTCCCTTCGGCTCCTTGCGGTTCTGCAGCAGCACGCCGATCTCGCAAGGCCGGTCCTGGCACTGCTTGTCGCGCAGCACCTCGAGCCAGACGAAGAGCTCGACCTCGCGCTTCGTGTAGCCCAGGTTCATGTAGCCCAGGTAGCCCTGGTTGACGAGCTCGAAGTCGAGCGAGCGCTGTTCCGGCGGTCGGATGTACGGCGGGATGCAGGTCTCGCCGGGCCAGCCCTGCGAGAGGCCGCGGAACATCGGATAGCGCTCGGCGAGGTGCGCGTCCAGCGCGGCGATGAACCGGCGCTTGTACTTGAGCGGTACGAACCAGAGGAAGCGCAACAGCACCGTGCTCATCGCGTCGTCGCGCAACAGCAGGTTCCAGAGCGTCTGCGTGAAGGTTGCGCCGAGTTCTTCCTGCTGGAACTCCCACGCGATTGCCTGCACGCCGTCGGCCACGAACACGCTGCGCAACGACCGCGGGTCGCTCAGCAGGTGGCGGCGCAACAGCGCAAGCTGCTTCTCGAACACCGCATCGTCATCGCCGCCAGCGATCCCGTCGGGCGCGCGCTCGGCGAGGCCGCCCGCCGCAGACCGGAGCTCCGGCGCGTTGCTCACCGCAGGATCTCCGAGTCGCAGTTCGCGGCCACGCGGTCGACGCGGGCGACCAGCTCTGGTGTCACCTGGATGCGCTCGAGCGCGCCCGGGATCATGTGGCCGACCTCGGTCGCCACGCCATCGATCACGATCGTGGTCTTCTCGAACAGCTCCGGCACCTGCTGGTAGCAGGTCTTGCAGTTGACGCACTGCGCCACGTCCTCTTCGCGGATCGTCTTGAGTGCGAGCGCCGCCCCACCGTTGGCGGCGGCGACCGCCGGCGCAGAACCGTTGACCGGTCGTCCAGGCGTGGTCGCACCGCCGCCGAACGGCGCAAGCGCGGCCGAAAGCGCCGCGGGCGGCGCCTTCGACGCAGCCGCGATTTCGCTCATCGCGCGCGCGATCGAGTCGAGCGAGGCCTCGCGCTCGGCGACGGCACCTTCGTACCGCGCCTCGAGCGTCGCGAGTTCGGTGCGGTGGTCGGCATCGAGCTTCTCGACGTGGCGCCCGGCAAGGTGCTGCAGCGTGCGCCAGTAGCGACGGCGTTCCTCGACGAGGTGCACGATGGAGTTCGAGACTTCGAGCTTCTCGAGTCGCTGCACGGGATCGATCGACCAGACGAACGGCATCTTGCCTGCGCGTGCCGCGACCGGCAGCTCGACGTACTCGTGAATCGGCACCGCGTGCGGTTCGGCCGCCGCGGCCAGCTTGCGGAACTGTTTCTTGAAGCGGGTCTCCTCGCGCGCGAAGTCGGCCGGCGTGAGCGGCACCTCGAGCAGTCTGGTCTGCCCGTCTTCGACGTAGGCGAGCGTGGTCGTCGCCCAGTCGCGGTCGAGCGCCGGGTTGCCGTCGAGCGTGAACCGGTCGTGCAGCGTCGCGCCGCGGCGCGGGTCGTGCACGAAAACCGGGTTCATGCGGCTGTCGACCGCGAGGCGCGCGCGGCGACTCGCGGCGGCATCGGCGATCCCGTGCTCGGCCTGGCAGGGCGTGTAGATGTCGAGCACCGCCGGGGACGCGGTGTAGTTGAGGTACTCCATGACGTTGCCGAGGAAGTGCCCCTGCAGCGCCGTCGAGGTCTGCACCACGAACACGTTCGGGTGGAACGCGGCGATCAGGCCGAGCTCCTTGCGGTCTTCCTGCTTGCCCGAGTGCGCGGCGCCGAAACGTGTGAGGTCGGAGTCCTGGCCCGTCAGGCTCGCGGTCGAGGCCTGGCCGCCGGTGTTCGAGTAGACGCCCGTGTTCAGCACCATGACCTTGATCGGCGTGCTCGTCGTGAGCAGCCGCGACAGGGCGCCGAAACCGATGTCGTAGGTCGCGCCGTCGCCGCCGATGCTGAACGCGGTCGGCAGCAGCGACAGTTCCTCCGGCGTGAAGTCGTTCCAGCCGAACGTCCGGAGCTGGCGATCGTGAATCGCGGGGTCGTAGGCATCCGCAAGTTCGAGCCGTGCGATGCGCAGCGCCTTGACGTCCTCGAGCGCGTTCGCCGTGAGGCCCTCGAACAGGCCCTTGGCGACCGCGGGCGTGTCCTGGAACAGGCTGTTGACCCACGGATCGTTGTAGGGATTGAACGGGAACGTCGAGGCGTAGACGCTGCTGCAGCCGGTCGCGTTCGCGATCACGGCCGACGCCGGGCCTTGGCCGGTCGGGCCGCTTTCGAGCAGGTACAGGCGTTTCTCGAGCGTGGCGAGCGTGCGCTCGATGCGCTCCCGCCTTGCGGGGTCGTCCTGCATCGTCGCGCGTCGCGCGGCGAGCTGCTCGACCAGCCGCTCGAGGTCGGCCACGTGATCCTTGCGCCGGCGCGTCTGGATCGCGTGGTTCATCGACGTCACGAGCCGGATCGCGGTGACTTCGCCGCAGCCGCGGCACGCGCCATGACCGCCGGTGGTTGCGTAGTAGTTCGCGCGGTCGAGCATCAGGCGCTTGATGTCGCCGTCGGGTCGCACGGCGTCCTGCACGAACCGCGGCGGAGTGTTCGCGGTGCGGCTCAGGAACTCGAACCGTTCCTGCAGCTCGTCGAGCACGTGGTCGTCCTGCACCTGCGGCTCGAGCGCACCGGGGCCACAGACGTCGACGCACTCGAGGCAGCCGCTGCACTTCCACGGGTCGATTGCGACCGAATACAGGCCGCCGCTGCCCGGACGTTCCTTCTCGGCCGCATCGAAGAAAGGCCGGGTGCGCGCGACCGGGAATACACGCAACGTCTCCGCGAGCTTCTGCACGTTGCGACGGACGCTTGCATTCGCGCCATCGAGGCTCCTGGCGGCGTCGGCGACCGCGTCGTGCAACGCGAGAGGTTCCCGCGTCGCCTTGTAGAGCGCACGCACCGCCTCGGTGAGCGGGTACACCTGGGCGAGCAGCTCGGCCTGCTGTGCCTGCGCAAGGTCGGTGGCGCGAATGCCGGTCTGCAGCAGGTCGTGGATGTCGTGGACGGTATTGGGGATCGCGGCGTCCGGGCAGACGAGCGTGCACTCCATGCAGCCCGTGCAACGGGCGGCCACGAACTGCGGCACGTCGCGCCGGAACAGGCCCTTGTCCTTCCAGGCCGCGGTGCCGGCCGGCATGAACAATCCCGTGCCCGGCAGGACGGGCGCCTCGGCGATGCTGCCTTCGCGGAAAGGTGTCGCGATCATCTGCTCGTAGTAATCGCGGTCGAAGAAGCCGCCGTCGGGCGAGGCTCCGGCCGCCCGGCACATGCCCGCCGAAATTGCGACGCTGCGCTTCGGGCGGGCCGACGGCTGGCTGTCCACGGCGACGAACTCGGGCGCCTCGTAGTCGACGCGGCGCGTCGCCGCGAGCCCGTCGCGCATGACGGCGAGGTTGCCTTCGACCACCGCGCCACCCTTGGCGCCGAACTTCTTTGCGATCTGGCTGCGGATCTTGTCGAGCAGCGCGCCCTCGGACGCGCCCGCCTTGATGCGCTCGACGTGGCCACAGACCGCGCCGATGAAGGCAATCCCCATCATGCGTGTCTCGAGCTCGGGCGTCGGCGCATGCTGCTTGGCCACCGCGAAGCCGTCGAGGATGAAGAACTTGATCTTCTTCGCGCGCAACGTGCGTCGCGCCGGCTCGGGCAACTCGCGCCACGTGTCGAGCGGCGAAAGGCTCGACTGCAGGATGAACGTGCCGCCCTCGACCAGTCCGCGCAGCGGGTGGGTGTGGCCGAACACCTTGTGGTCCGGCGAGATCACGATCTCCACGTCCTCGAGCTCGGCGTTGGTGAGCTTGACCGGCTCGGGACTGAGCGTGATGTAGTAGTTGGTCGGCGCGCCGCTCTTTTCCGAGCCGTACTTGGGCGCGGCCTTCGAGTGCAGCCCGAGCACGCCCGCGAGGATGTCCGTGATCAGCTTGCCGGTCGCGATCGTGCCGTAGCCGCCGATCGAGTGAAACCGCACCCGGAACGCCTCCGGCGGCAACAGCACCGGGTTCGGCTCGGTTTCGAGCGCCATCAGTTCCGTTTCCGGGTACGCGGATTTCAACCGCGCCTGCAGCGCCGCCAGCGGCGGCGGCGGGTTCTTCGCAAAGAACTGCGAGCCCAGGTACACGAGCGGCACGTTGCGCGTTTCCATGTTCCGGAACGCAGCGATGAGGTGACGCGGCTGCAGGTCGTGCGCGCCGAGTCCGAAGATCGCCGTCGTGACCTTCGGCAGCGCGTGCAGCGCCGGGATGCCGGGGTGGCGGATGCCGTTGCTGGCGTTCTCGACGCCCTTGAACAGCGCCTGCGTGACGAAGCTCGTCAGCGCCGTCGTCTCCGAGCGTTCGAGCACGGTGACGGCCTTCTTGCCCTTGAGCGCCTGCACCAGTTCCGCTTCCGGGAACGGCTGCAGCAGCTTCACCGAGACGACGCCGACCTTGCTGCCCTGCGAGCGCAGGTGGGCAGCGACGGCTTCCGCATCGTCGGTGACCGACCCGAGCCCCACGACGACGCACTCGGCGTCGTCGCACATGAATGTCTGCACGGGCTTGTAGGTGCGGCCAGTGAGCGCCCCGTATTCCTGCATCGCCTCGCGCACGAATCGCGGCACCTCGGCGACGAAGTGCGTACGGTGGTCGGCCGAGCCTGCCTGGAAGTCGGGCTGGTTCTGCACGCCGCCGGTGAGCCCGGGATTGTCCACGTCGACCAGCGCCGGCACACGCTGTCGCGTGCCTTTTTCGTGTGCGTTGAGCCACTGGCGGCGCCACTGGCCGCGCAGTTCCTCCGGCACCCAGTCGAGGGTCTCGGGAATGAGCACGCCTTCGCGGTCCGATTCGATCGCGTCCGCGTGTGCGCGCAGGTAGTCGCCCAGCGCCGTGAGTGCACCGGGCTCGAAGTCGTCGCGACGGCGCGCGAGCCAGCCTTCGAGCTGGAAGCCGCGGCCGCGGGCGCCAAAGAGGATTTCCTGCGCGACGGTGGGCGCCTTGATGCGTGCCGCCGGATCGCCGAGGAACTCGTGCAGCAGCCCGGGCTCCGGCATGCACACTTCGCTCATCATGTGGCTGGTCGCGAAGCCGTCCATCGCGTTGGCGACGGGGACGAGCGAGAGCGCACTCACCTTATATGAGATCGCGGCGAGGTCGGCGGCCTCCTGCGGGTTCGACCCGAACAGGATCGTGTAGCCCGATTGCAGCAGCGCGTAGACGTCGTCGTGGCCGGCCATCACGTTGAGCGAGTGGCGCGACACGACGCGGGCGGCCACCTGCAGCACGAAACCGCCGACTTTCTTGCCGACCGTGACGTAGTGCGACTCGAGGCCGTAGAGGATGCCCTGGCTCGAGGATGCGTTCGAAATGTACTTGCCGCCCGTGAGCGCCGCCCCCAAGGCGCCGCTCTGGGCCGAGTGCTCGCCCTCGGGCTCGAAGAAGAACGGGTGCTTGCCCCAGACGTTGCAACCGCCGCCGGCCCGGAACGCTTCGTACAGCTCCGAGATCTCGGTCGACGGGGTGATCGGGTAGCCGATCACGCCGCCACAGACGTGGCCCATGACCTCCGCCACCGCGCCATTGCCATGGATCACCGTGGGAATTCCGGGGTACTTCACAGTCATTTGCGCGTCCAACAAGGGCAGGCCAGAACCGTGCGCCAGGTGCGAATCGGACGCAATCGGGGAGACTACGCGCCGGATTTCGCTCCCGCCGCAGCCGGAGAGGCCGCGAGGAGCGGCGATGAATACAGTCGGGAATCATTCGCATCGGATCGGCGAATGAGCAGAGGCGGATCGTCGAGCGGCTGTTTCGCTCGGCGATTTCAGCGGCATGCGGCTCGACACCGGGCACGCCGTCGCGTTCGACCGGACGCAGCCGGACCCCGGTCGAGAGCACCTCGACCGGGCCCGGTCACTTCGCTAGAAGTTGTAGTTCAGCGTGACCCCGTAGGTGCGCGGCTGGTTGGTCAGGTAGCCGATGCGCGCGCTCCTGCCTCGCTCATAATCGAGCGACACGAACGCGCGCTCGTCCCAGAGGTTGTTGACGAATGCCGCCAACTCCCACTGTTCTGCCTCGACGCCGAAGCGCAGGTTGCCGATCTGGTAGTCCGGCAATTCTGGGTCGAACGCAAACGACTGGATCGACGGTGCGCCGAAACCGCGCAGGATGCCCTCGTTGCCCGTCGGGTCCGTCGAAAGCGTGCCGAAGCCGGCTTCCTGATCCGCGAGTTGCGTGTACGACGAACCGACGTGCTGCACCGTGAA
Source organism: Steroidobacteraceae bacterium (assembly GCA_036277615.1). Taxonomy (GTDB): domain Bacteria; phylum Pseudomonadota; class Gammaproteobacteria; order Steroidobacterales; family Steroidobacteraceae; genus RPQJ01. The sequence continues at coordinate 7,332 of DASUMQ010000246.1, read as the reverse complement.
GTTCACGTAGCCGTTCAACGTGCTGCTCCACGGCCAGGAATAGGTCGCGCTCGCCGCCGCCTGCAGCTCCGGCGAGGTCGGCAGGCGATTGCCCTCCCGGATGCCCGCGAGCGGACTGCCGTCCGGCCCACGCTGCGTTTCCGTGATCTCCGCGTTCACGTAGGTGGCCGTCAGGCCGAAGTCCCAGTTGTCGCTGGGACGGGCGAACAGTTCGAGCTCGCCACCGATGGACCGGGCCTGCGCGTTGAGGATGATGCGGGACGAGCAAGTCGTGTTGACCACGACCTGCAACCCGTCGATGTCGGTGTAGAACGCTGCGGCGTTGAACTGCACCCGCCCGTCCGCCCAGCGGGTCTTGGTGCCGAGCTCGTAGTTGGTGGTCTTCTCGTCCTCCCAGATAGGGTAACCACCGTAGGTGTCGATCTCTTCCTGGGATCCGCAGAGTCCCTCGTTCAGCGGATCGTTGATGCCGCCCAGCCGGAAGCCACGCGCGACCTGGGCCGTCAACATGACGTCGTCAGTCGGGTTGAACTCCAGGATCACGCGCGGCGAGAAGCCGTCGGACTCGGTCGTGCCCGGCACGTCGGTGATGATGTTGGGATCGGCGAACACCCCCGCGAAGGTGATGGTGCGGTCTTCGCTGAAGTCGTAGTACCGCAGGCCGGCGGTCAGGCTCCACTGGTCGGAGAACTGGAACGTCCCCTCGCCGAATGCCGCGAACTGCTCGAAGTCGTACGTCAGTTCGGAGAAGTAGGGATGGTCGGCCGGCGCGTTGAGCTCCGTGTTGTCGATGCCCAGGGCGGCGTCCCACCCCGGTGTCGGCAGCGACTGTCGATAATAGCGGTCCACTTGTTGATAGAACGCGCCCACGAGCCAGCGGAACGTCGCGTCGGACTCATTGGACGCCAACCGCACTTCCTGGCTGAACGCCTCCAGATCGGTGTCGTCGACCAGCGCCGAGTCGAGGCGCACGTGCGATGAGACGTAGCCGGGGTCGCCTTCGATGTCGTACGTGACGCTGCCCGTGAGCTGGCTCGCGTCGCGCCGTACCTGGACCTGTCGATCCGTGTAGGAAGTGATCGAGGTCAGCGACATCGACCCGAAGTCGTAACTGACGTTCAGGTCGCCCAGCGTGAAGTCGTCGTCGAGGCCCTCCGTGAACTGCGTCACCTGGCTGCGCTCGCCGAAGTCGACCGGCGTTTCGGTCGTCGTGTATGGGTTGCCGAGGATGTTCCAGATGTCGATGCGCGGGAAACCGTCGGTCTCGAGCTTCTGGTAGACGATGCGCGGCGTGACGGTCAGCTGGTCGTTCGGCTCGAACCGCAGCGACGCGCGCACGCCGGTGCGCTCGCCGCTGTTGACGTCTTCCTTCTTGCCGCGGTCGGGGTAGATCGAGTCGATGAAGCCCGGCAACTGCGAGTAGTACCCGACGATGCGCGCGGCGACCGTCTCGCCCATCGGCAGGTTCAGGGCACCCTTCACTCCGCCGCCGAACTCGCCGTCCTGCACGGTCGCGGCCGTGAGCTCCGTCGATGCGCCGAACCTCCCGAGCTCCGGCTGTCGCGTGATGTACCGCAGCGTCCCCGATGACGAGCCGGCACCGAACAGCGTGCCCTGCGGTCCACGCAGCACCTCGACGCGCTCGAGATCGTAGAGGTCGAGGTCGGGCGTGAACAGGGCGACCGAGATCGCCGATTCGTCGAGGTAGATGCCGACCGACTCCTTGACGCCGGGTTGGTCACGGATGATCTGCCCAGCGCTGATCCCGCGGATCGCCACCTGGCTCTGGCCGGGGCCCAGGTCGGTGATGGCGAGGCCCGAGACGTTGCGGGCGAGCTCGACGATGTTCGTGGCGCCGGACCGCCGCAGCGTTTCCTCAGTGACGGCCGCCACCGAGAACGGGATGTCCTGCAGCGACTCGCTGCGTTTCTGCGCCGTGACGACGATTTCCTCGAGCGGCGCGGGCGTCGCCTGGCCGTACGAGACACCCGGCACCGCCAGGGCCAGCAACACTGCAGAGCGCAATCGCGAGTAGTGCATGGTCGTCCTCACCTGTGGCTGGAATGGTTTCGGCGGGCCCGAGTATGGAGCAAGCGATTTTCGAAGTGAACCGGGCGCGACAAACGGGCGGCCGGTCGCCCGCGCACGGCGAGAGCAGCTGGCGTAAGCTAATGATTGTAAACGAGTCTAGACTTGAATTGGCTTCTAGATTTGACGTCGAGCACCCGTCGTGCCCACGCAACGCAGCCGTTCGGCCGGTCTCAATGCCCGCCGCGCGCCATCGCGCTCGCCAGTTCCTTGAGGAGCTTCACCGCGACGATCGCCGTCGCGTCGCCCGCCTCCTGCGTCGGATTGAGTTCCACGACGTCCGCGCCGACGGCCCGGGACTGGATTCGCCCGAGCAGGCGGACGACGTCGCGCACGCTCAACCCGCCGGGCTCCGGGTGCGACACGCCCGGCGCAAACGCCGGGTCGATCCCGTCGAGATCGATGGTGACGTAGAGCGGCGCGTCCGGAATCGGCACGCGGTCGACGTCGAAGCCGTCCCACGCCACCGCCTCGACCCCAAAACGTCGCGCCTGCGCCCGGTTGTGCGCGTTCCAGGTCCGCACTCCCACCTGCACCAGCCGCCGGGCGAGGCCCCGCTCGAGGATCCGCGCAAACGGGCTCGCGTGCGAGCGTGGGTTGCCCTCGTAGTCGTCGTACAGGTCCGGGTGCGCGTCGACGTGCAGCAGGTTTAGGGGCCCGTGCACCCGCGCGAGTCCTTCGACCAGCGGGAACGTCACGGCGTGATCGCCGCCGAGGCTCAGCAACGGCCCCCGCGCCGCCGCGCGTGCCGCGGCGTCCGCGATCCGCGCATGGTCGGCCTCGGTTTCGTCGAGCGCGAGGTCGCCGAGGTCCTCGAGCCACAGGTCGCGGCCGATTTCGAGCCCGCATTCGGTCGTCGCGTTGCCGAACTGCTGGTAACGTTGCCAGGCGCGACGGATCGCGCCGGGGCCCAGCGCGGCGCCCCGCCGGTACGACGAGTTGACGTCCGTCGGCACGCCGAGGAGCTGGATGCGCATCGCAGGATTGTCCCGGAGCCGACCGGTCGCGGCAACGCTGCTCGCCCTCGTGACGGTCGTGCCGGCTGGCGCGCAGGCCGACGACTCACTCGTGACGGACGTGACGCGCAAAGGGCGCGTGCTGCACGTGCGCGCGACACTCCGCGCGGATGCGCCCGCGACGACCTGCTACGCCGTGCTCGCGGACTTCGACCGGCTCGAGGAATTCGTGCCGGGCCTGATCTCGAGCGAGGTCGTCAGTGCGCCCGGCGATCCTGTCATGTTGCATCAGATCGGCAAGGCGAGTGCGGGCCCTTTCAACTACACGCTCGACGTGACGCTCGCAGTCCGCGAGCAACCGCCCGAGCGGATCGAGTTCGACCGCGTAGCCGGCAATCTGCGCCAGATGAACGGCAGCTGGACCGTTGCGGGCGACGCGACTCACTGCAACATCGCGTACCTCGCCGCCGTTGAGACGGCGTTCTGGGTGCCGCCCTTGATCGGACCGGTGCTGATGCGTAACCGGGTTCAGAAACAGTTCGAGGGCGTGTTGCAGGAGGTGCGTCGTCGCGCGCCGTCCGCCGGTTCGCCTTGAAACCGGACATCGCATCAGTCATCAATACGCGCCCATGACCTCTGGGGCAGCGCCCGGCAAGACCCTGCTCGTCGTCTACCACACGATGACCGACGGCACTCGGCAGATGGCCGAGGCTGCGGTGCGTGGCGCGGGCGCGGCCAGCGAGCGCGTGCGGGTTCGGTCCTTGCGCGCGCCGGACGCGCAGCCCGACGACGTGCTCGCAGCCGACGGGTACCTGTTTGCGACACCCGAGAACCTCGCCTCGATGAGCGGCATGATGAAAGACTTCTTCGACCGCACGTACTACGCCGCGCTCGACCGCATCAATGGACGACCCTATGCGACGTTGATCTGCGCGGGCAGCGACGGCGAAGGCGCCGCGCGACAGGTCGAGCGCATCGCGCTCGGCTGGCGACTGAAGCCGGTCGCGCCCGTCACGATCGTGATCACGCACGCGCAGACGCCGGAGCGCATCCTGGCTCGCAAGGTCATCGACGCCGCGGACCTGCAGCGCTGCGAAGAGGTCGGGGCGACGCTCGCGGCCGGACTCGAGATGGGGTTGTTCTGAGCATGGAGTGGCTGCGGCGTCTCGTCCACGCGTGCGAGGCACTCAACGAGTGGACCGGACGCGCCGTCGCCTGGCTCACGCTCGGCTGCGTGCTCACCTGCTTCGCGGTCGTCGTGCTGCGCTACGCCTTCGACATCGGGCGCCCGTGGATGCAGGAGCTCTACGTCTGGCAGCACGCGATCGTGTTCATGGTCGGCGCCGGCTACACGATGCTCCACCGCGGCCACGTCAACGTCGACGTCGTGTACGGCCGCATGAGCGCACGCGGCCGCGCCTGGGTCGACGTGCTCGGCACGTTGTTGTTCCTGTTTCCGTGGCTTGCGGTGCTCGCGGTGACCTCGGCGCCGTTCGTGCTGTCTTCGTGGGCGATCCGCGAAACCTCCAACACGCCGGACGGCATGCCGGCGCTGTACCTGCTCAAGTCGGCGCTCTGGGTGTTCTGCGCGCTGATGTTCCTGCAGGGGCTCGCGTTGCTCGTGCGGCGTGCACTGTTCCTGGCCGGTCGCCCGCTGCCCGATCCTGAGCAGGACAAGGTGAGCGATGAGCGGCTCTGACGCCCGACCTCGGGTCAACACCGCGTGAGCGAGGTGCTGATCGGCGAAGTGCTGTCGGTCGCGATGTTCGCCGGGACCGTGCTCGCGATCATGGCGGGCTATCCGGTCGCTTTCACGCTCGCAGGCGTCGGCCTGTTCTTCGCGACGCTCGGCATCGCCTGCGGCGTGTTCGACGTCGCGATTCTCTCCGCGCTGGTGGGGCGCTATTTCGGCACGATGACCAACGAGACGCTCGTCGCCGTGCCGTTGTTCGTGTTCATGGGCGTGATGCTCGAGCGTTCGAAGATCGCCGAGGCGCTGCTCACGACGATGGGCGAGCTCTTCGGCTCCCTGCGCGGCGGCCTGGGCTACTCGGTCGTCATCGTCGGCGCACTGCTCGCGGCCTCGACCGGCATCGTGGGCGCCACGGTCGTCACGATGGGCCTGCTGTCGCTGCCGGCGATGATGCGCGCGGGCTACGACCCGAAGCTTGCCGCCGGCACGATCTGCGCCGCGGGCACACTCGGCCAGATCATCCCGCCGTCGACGGTGCTGATCTTCGTCGGGGACATCCTGCAGGGCGCCAACCAGCAGGCCCAGCTCGAGCTCGGCAACCTGTCGCCCGAACCGATCTCGGTGGGTCAGCTGTTCGCCGGCGCGATGCTGCCCGGACTCGTGCTCGTCGGCCTCTACCTCAGCTGGATCCTCGTCAAGTCCATCTTCGACCCGAAGTCCTGCCCGCCGCTCGCGATGACCGACGAGCAGCGGGCCGGACTCGGGCGACGCGCGCTCGGCGCGCTCGCGCCCCCGCTCGCGCTGATTCTCGCGGTGCTCGGCTCGATCCTCGCGGGCGTGGCGACGCCGACCGAATCGGCCTCGGTCGGCGCGGTCGGGGCGATGCTGCTCGCCGGCGTGCGCAATCGCTTCGAGTTCCGCGTGCTGCACGACGTGATGCGCACGACGCTCTCGATCACGTCGATGGTGTTCGTGATCCTGCTGGGCGCCAGCGTGTTCAGCCTCGTCTTCCGCGGGCTCGGCGGCGAGAACCTGGTGCACGAGGCGCTCGATGCGCTGCCCGGCGGCGCCTTCTCGGCCGTGCTCGCCGTGATGCTCGTGATCTTCGTGCTCGGCTTTTTCCTCGACACGTTCGAGATCGTCTTCATCGTCGTGCCCATCGCCGCGCCGGCCCTGATCAAGCTCGGCGTCGACCCGGTCTGGCTCGGTGTCATGATCGGCCTCAACCTGCAGACGAGCTTCCTGACGCCGCCGTTCGGCTTCGCGCTCTTTTACCTGCGCGGCGTCGCGCACCGGTTCGTACGCACGATCGACATCTATCGTGGCGTCGTGCCGTTCGTGAGCCTGCAAATGGCCGGTCTCGCGCTGATCTGGCTGGTGCCGAGCCTGGCCACGTACCTGCCCGACCGCTTGTTCCGGGCAGAGGCCGCCGGGATCGAGACGGCGAGGCCGACCTCGCTCGCACCGCCGGCGCCGAGCGGCTCGCCCGTCGCCGATGATTTCAGCGACCTGTTCGAGGACGTGCCGTCAGACGAGAACAAGCCCTACTACGACAACCTCGAGGAGCTCGAGCAGGAGTGATCGCTCACCGATCGGCCCTTCGCGTTACGGGATCCGTTGTGATCAATCCGACCGCTTGAATCAAGAGGAGACGCAGCATGGATCGATACACGGGCGGTTGCCTTTGCGGCGACGTCCGGTTCGTGGCCTCAGGCCCTCCATACCGGGTCGGCCTGTGTCACTGCCTGGACTGCCGCAAGCATCACGGGGCGCTTTTTCACGCTTCCGCGGTGTTCCCGGAGGATGCGGTCACGGTCGACGGCGACACACGCGACTACGCCGGGCGGTTCTTCTGTCCGCGCTGCGGCTCGTCTGTTTTCGCACGCACCGACGACGAAATCGAAGTGAACCTGGGATCCCTGGATGCCCCTGACCAACTGAGGCCGACCTACGAAAGCTGGATCGTCCGTCGCGAGTCGTGGTTGCCGCCGTTTCCGCTCACGAGACGATACGAGCGCGATCGTGACGCCACGGGTCGCTTCGAGAAGTAGGTGGCAGGAGCCGGACGACGAGGTGACCAATGCTGAAACGAGTCGCGGAAGTGCTCTGCCTGGGCTGCCTTGTGCTGTGCGCCGCGAAAGCGTCGGCGCAATCCGCGGTGCCGATCGAGCAGGAGCCGGCACATCGGGTCGTGCTGCAGAATGAGCACGTACGCGTGTTCGAGGTCTGGCTGCCGCGCGGCGAAAGCACGCTCTGGCATGTGCATCGGCACGATGGAATTTCCGTCCGACTCGCAGACGCGACCATTGAGGACCATCCGAAGGATGGGCAGGCCAGGACTTTGCGTCTGCGTCGGGGGGCCGTCGCGTATGGCGCGACGCCGGCGGCACTGACGCACAGGGTCCGTAACGTCGGCGAGTCGACGTTCCACAACCTGTACATCGAATTGTTGCCTGACCATGACGGGGATGGCGGTCGCTCGGAGGCGACAGCGTCCGATCGACAGGCGGAACTAGAGAACGATCGCGTGCGCGCGCTCCGTCGGATCCTGGCGCCCGGCGAATCGACGGCCATGCACACACACGCATCGAGCGG
>DASUMQ010000245.1:0-17915 GCA_036277615.1 Steroidobacteraceae bacterium | reverse complement strand
CGCCAGGCCGTCGACGAGCGCACGCAGGCGTCCGAGTTCCACGCGCAGACGGGCACGATGCGACTCGTCCGGTCGACGGGTACGAAAAACGCGGGCGATCAGGAGGCGACGATCGACATCGCCGGGCGAGGCCTCGGCGAGGGCCTGCAGCAACTCGAACAGGATGGGTCGCCGGGCGAGCGACCGCGAACTGGTCCCTCGCTGCAGCCGACGTCGGCAGGCATCGACGACCAGCTCGCCCGAGGCGAGAACGTCGGCGACTTCGTCGAGCGTCAACGCGTGTTCGGCGCCCGCGACGATCCGCCGCGCCGCGGGGCGGTCGAGCGACGCGCGTGCCTCGGCAACCTCGGCAATGAGTGCGGGTATGCCGGCGACCGCGGCCGTCTCGTGCGCGCGCGTCATCGCTGCACGCGCCGGCCCGACGCGCAACGAGCGCAGCCCCAGCTCGGCCGAGGTCAGCGCCAGCACCGTTGCCAGTGCGGGTGGCAGGCGCTGCCCGTCGAGGTGAGCGAGTGCAGCGTCGGCGTCGCCGAGGCGTCCCAGCAGCAGCAACCGGCGTGCCAGGATCAGCCGTGCCTGCTGCGCATTGGCGAGGTCCGCGTGCGCCTCGAGCGAGGCGATCGCCGCGGTGAGCGGACGCGTCGAACCGCGCAGGTCACGCATGGCCAACGCCACCTCCGCCTCTGCCACGACGCAGCGGGCGCGTGCGACCTGTTCGTGTGCGCCGAAACCGCGGGCGGCGTGCCGCAGCAGTTCGCGTGCGCGCGCATGCTCGCCCAGCTGTGCCATGGCGATTCCGCGCAGGGCCAGCGCGGGCGGGTCGTCGCGCAGCGCGACGCGGGTCAGCGCGCCGAGCGGGTCGCCGGAGGCGAGGGCGCGTGCGGCGGCAGCGACCAGTGAGTCCATGCGGAGAGGCTAACTCCGCGCCGCGCGGATGTCGGCACGAATGCATTCGTGGACCGGCACCGCGTGGCGGCGTTGGCGGACCGCAGCAAGGTCCGCGGTGTCAGTGACGCACGGCCGCGGCTAGCCGTGCTTGCGTTCGATCTCGGCGCGCAGCCGCTCTTCCTGCTCGCGCAGCTCCGGCGTGAATTCCTCGCCGAAATCCTCGGCCTCGAACACCGGCCGGATCTCGATCTCCGCCTCCTCGCCGGGCATCGGGTCCGGACAGCGACGCACCCATTCGACGGCTTCGTCCATCGACTTCACCTGCCATAGCCAGAATCCCGCGACCAGTTCCTTGGTTTCGGCGAACGGGCCGTCGATCACGGTCCTGCGTCCCCCCGCGAACCGCACGCGCTTGCCCTTGCTGCTCGGGTGCAGGCCTTCACCGGCGACCATGACGCCGGCGTTCACGAGCTCCTCGTTGAACCGACCCATGTCGGTGAGCAGCTTCTCGCTCGGCATCACGCCCGCTTCGGAATTGTTCGTCGCCTTGATGATCACCATGACTCGCATGTCGTGTCTCCTGCAGGTGAGTGTTGTGGGGCGATGTCGACGGGCATGTGGCCCGCGACGTCTCCGTCGTCCAATAGACGAACGACGCACGCCCGGATCGACACGCCGCGTCGGCGCGAGGCGACGCGGGGTCAGGATTCCGAGGCGGCGGGCTCGGGCACCGCCGGCAATACCAGCGGCGGGTTGCTGACGTCGAGGTCGAACGGCCGCTCGCGCGGCGGGACGAAATCCTTGGGGAACCAGACGAACGAAAGTCGCATGATCCGCGCGACGTCCGGGATGTCGTCGATGCGCGTCAGGTAGATGCCGAAGCGGTTGCCGCTCGGCAGCAGCGTGTTGTCCGAGAACGGGAACGAGTACGGCGAGAGCGTGAACTCGATCGGCGGCGTGTGCGCCTGCGCCTCGTTGTTCGGGCCGAGCAGCACTGAATAAATGCCGACCGTCTGCGCGGCCCAGCTGACGGCGCGCACGTTGACCTGCAGGCTGTCCTGGCCGTCGGGCGAGACGATCCTCAGGGGCGCGCCGACCGCCGTGCTCGAACACGTCAACGTGATCGAGCCGGACGGTGGGGTCGCGCCGGTGGCCGCCGTGCCGTCGGCGGCGGGAGGCACCGCGCACGACAGCAGCTTTTCCGCCGGCTCCGTCGCGTCCGAATTGAGCGAGATCTCGAGGAACGACGGGTCGCGCAGTGCCTGGGCCGCGACCGCCGTGGAGAGCAGCGGTGCGAGCTGACGCGAGATCACACGCCTGGAGGTGCTGCGCAGCCGTTGCCGCGCCTCCTCCGACTGACCGGGCAGCGTGTCGACGTAGCGCAGCAGCGGGCCGAGTTCGAAGTGCTCGTGGAAGTTGAGCGCCAGCAGTTCGGCGAGCAACGCGAGCCGCTGCGCGCGGGGCAGGTCCGCGACGTCGCCGCTTCCCACCGCGGTTTCGCTCTGCAGCAGTGGGCCCACGAGCTCGCGAAACATCGCCGAGCGCAGGTTCGTTTCGGACTCCTCGCGCTGGTTGCGCAGCGACTGCGCGTTGGTGTCCGTCGCGATCGCGATCTCACGCTCCTTGAGCGTGTTAGTCGCGTAGATGCCGACCACCGTCGCCGCCACCGTGAGCAACGGCACGGCGAGGCTCTGCACGACGCTCGCGATGAACTTGACGTTCTCGCGCCATTCGTGGGTCCGGCGCTGGGGGCTGTCGGGATTGGTCACGTGCAAACGCAGTCAGCGCGTGGCGACAGGGTGTCCGCCGCGGCCCGACCGCACTCGATCAGGTGCAGTCGATGTTGACCGTGACGGGCTCGGACAGCACCAGCACGTCCTGCGTCTTCTGCGTCGGCGCCTGGCACTGCGCCTTGTATTTCCCGACCGGCAACTGGATCTGGTAGGCGCCCGGCTTCAGTTCTGCGACCTGCTCGCCCGCCGCGTTGGTGACCACGACCTTCGCGCTGGCAGGGGTGACGGTGCCGGTGACGATGTCGGCGTGCGCCGTGCCCGACAGCCCGCCGAGCAGGGCCAGTCCGGCCAGGGTGGCGGAAATCGAAGCGGAGGAGAGCAGGCGGTGTGTCATGAAGTCCCTCGTCATTGTCCGGTGCGCCGGAAGGTACGCTCCATGCATTGGAGTGGCAACACGGTCGGTTGGTTTCCAGGCGCGACGCACATTGTACCCCGGGGTGAGAGGAGTCCGACCCGGATGGCTCCCCGCACCTGACCGTAGTCCCGAGCCGGCTTGCCTATGCTTCACGGCTCGAGCCGGCACGTACTGCCCGGCTGACCCGATGCGGTCTGCATCGGCCTGATCGAACCACCACATTCCAGCGAGCGAGGAGCACCACATGGCCCAGCAGATTCGCGACGTGATGACAAAGGACGTGACGACCGTTCCCCCCGACGCGCGGCTCAGCGACGTGGCCCGGATCATGCGCGACGAGGACATCGGTTCGGTGCCGGTCGCCAAGGGCAGCGAGCTGCTCGGCATGGTCACCGACCGCGACATCGTGATCCGCGCGGTCGCCGACGGCGACGGCATCGAGCAACGCACCGCGGGCGACGTGATGACCGCGGGCGTGCAGTGCTGTCGCGAGGACCAGAACGTCGGCGACGTCCTCAAGGACATGGGCGATCAGCAGATCCGCCGGTTGCCGGTCGTCGACGCCGAGCAGCGCCTGGTCGGCATCGTCTCGATCGGCGACTTGAGCCGCGAGGCGAAGCCGCAGCAGGTCGGCAAGTCGCTCGAGGACATTTCCAAGCCGACGGGGCACTGACGTGATGCCCTTGCCGCGGCCTGCGGCCGTGGTCCGCGGCGAGGGCGCCTGAGTGTTCGGCTTCATCGAGCGCATCATCGGCAGCGCGGGCTATCCGGGCATCGCGCTGCTGATGCTGCTCGAAAACGTGCTGCCGCCGCTGCCCTCGGAACTGATCATGCCGATGGCGGGTTTCGTCGCCGCGAGCGGCGAACTGAGCCTCTTCGGGGTGATCCTCGCGGGGACGCTGGGCAGCGTCGTGGGCGCCTTGCCGTGGTTCTATCTCGGCAAGGTGCTGGGGCGCGAGCGGCTCGGACGCTGGGCGGCGAAGCACGGTCGTTGGCTCACGCTCACCTCGAAGGATCTCGATCGCGTCGACGCGTGGTTCAAACAGCACTGCGGCAAGGCGGTGTTCTTTGGTCGGCTGATCCCGGGCGTGCGCACGCTGATTTCGGTGCCGGCGGGCCTCTTCGACATGGGCCTGCCGCGCTTCCTGCTGTTCACCGCGCTCGGCAGCGGGCTGTGGTCGACGGCGCTCGCGCTGGCGGGACATTCACTGCGCGACGGTTACGAGCAGGTGGAACACTGGTTCAACCCGATGACGAATGCCATCGTCGGGGCGATCGTGCTCGTGTATCTCTACCGCGTCGTGACGTGGCGTCGTGCAGTCGAGAACGGCTGATCCGGTTCAGGGCAACAGCACGGAGCGGAGCACCCAGGCGACCAGCCCGAGCGCGGCGACGCTGCCGATCCAGAGGGCCACGAACCAGAGCAGGCGCCTGGCGAGCGGTGACGGCTCGCTCATCGGTCAGGCGGCGGTCGGCTCACCGCTGACGGCCACCTCGAATCGATGACCGCACTGCGGGCACACGCGCAACTCGCCGTCGCCCGCACGTAACGACATCTTCGCGGACGCCTCGCGTGCCAGGGCGTCGCGAGCGATGTCACCTGCGCGTGTCATCGGGTCGATCCACCCGCGCTTGCGTGCCGCGCGACGGTCGCCCCAGGCCCCGGCCCCGACCAGCACCGCGAGCAGCACGACCCACGTGACGATGCCGACCGACGCATAGGCGCCCGTCGCCCAGGAATAGCTTACGAAGCCGACCCACACCAGGAGCGAGGTCCTCAGCAGGGTGCCGTCGGGCCCGCGCACCGGCTGCCCCTGTTCCCAGGCGGCTGTCGTCAGGGCGCGGATGCGGTGCTGAAACCGTTGCATCGCGGCGTCGTCCCCGCCCGGCATGACGGCTGCGTGTTCCGGCGCGCACGCGATGCACGCCGTTCCGCACCTGGGACACGCAATCGCGCTCAACGACTCGAGCGGCATGGTCTGCTCCGGCATTCGATCGATGAAGGGGTCAGGAACGACCCGAGCGAAAGCTTACGCTCACACGTCACGAGCGGGAAGGAGAATTGTCGGCGGAATCCGACAGCCGATGCCGCGACCTCTCAGTGGTAGCCACCGGCCGGGTCGACTTTGCCGCGGAACACCCAGTACGAGTACGCCGTGTACGCCAGGATGACCGGAACCAGCACGGCCGCCCCGGCGAGCAGGAACGCGAGGCTGGTATCGGGCGCGGCTGCCTCCCAGAGCGTGACCGACGTCGGCACCAGGTAGGGAAAGAAGCTGATCAGCAGGCCGACGAAGCACAGGACGAACAACGCGAGCGAGGCGAAGAAGGGACTTCGCTCATGGCCGCGCTGCAGGCCGCGGAACAGCACCCACGCCGCGACTGCCACCATCGTGGGCACCGGCGCGACGAAGAGCACCTGCGGCCAGGCGAACCAGCGGTGCATGAACTCGGCGTCGAGGAACGGCGTCCACAGGCTCACCAGGCCGATCAGCGCGAGTGTCGCGTAACCGCTGAGCTTCGCGTACCGGAACGCCTGGCGTTGTACCTCGCCCGCAGTCTTCCAGATCAGCCAGGTCGATCCGAGCAGTGCGTAACCGATCACGACCGCCACGCCGGTCACGAGGCTGAATGGCGTGAGCCAGTCCCACCAGCCGCCCGCGTACGCGCGACCTTCGACCGGGATGCCCTGCACGAGCGCGCCGAGCGCGATGCCCTGTGCGAGCGCCGCGACGGTCGACCCGCCCGCGAACGCCCAGTCCCAAAGGAACTTGCCGCGCTTCGTCTTCCAGCGGAATTCAAACGCGACGCCGCGAAACACGAGCCCGAGCAGCAGCGCGATCACGGGTGCGTACAACGCCGGCATCATGATCGAGTAGGCGAGCGGAAAGACCGCGAAGAGCCCGCCGCCGCCGAGCACGAGCCAGGTCTCGTTGCCGTCCCACACCGGCGCGACGGAGTTCATCATCTGGTCGCGGTGGGTTTCTTCGGGCAGCAACGGAAACAGGATGCCGACGCCGAGGTCGAAGCCGTCGAGGATCACGTACGCGATCACGGCGAGCGCGATCACGCCGGCCCAGACCAGTGCGAGGTCGACGTTCATTGGCCCTCACCCGGCCTGCGGCCGACCTCTCCCGCGGCATGCGGCAGAGGTGAAGCAAGCACCGGCCCCGGCATGATGCCCTGCGCGCGCATCGGTTCGTGCGCCGGCAGTTCGGGCTCCGCGGGCTTGGGCGGTTCGCGCATCAGTCGCAGCATGTAAAACGCGCCGGCGCCGAAGACGGCGAAGTAGACGACCACGAACGCGACCAGCGACGCCGCCACGGCTTCGGTCGCCACCGGCGAGACCGAGTCCGCCGTCCGCAGCACGCCGTAGATCGTGTATGGCTGGCGTCCGACCTCGGTCGTGATCCAGCCCGCGATCACCGCGACCAGCCCGGACGGGCCGAGCGCGGCCACCGCGCGCAGGAACACACGCTGCTCGTACATCGTGCGCCGCGTGCGCAGCCACAGGCTCCAGAGCCCGATCAGGAACATCGCCACACCGACCGCGACCATCACGCGAAAACTCCAGAACACGACGGTCGCGTTGGGACGTTCCTCGGCGGGCCACTCCTTGAGCCCGCGGACCGTGCCGTCCCACGCGTGCGTCAGGATCAGGCTGCCGAGTTTCGGCACCTCGACCGCGTACCGGGTGCGTTCCTGCTCCATGTCCGGCCAGCCGAAAAGCACCAGTGGCGCACCGGCCCGCGTGTCGAAGTGGCCCTCCATCGCGGCGACCTTCGCCGGCTGGTGCTCGAACGTGTTGAGCCCGTGCAGGTCGCCGACGACGACCTGGAGCGGGGCGACGAGTGCCGCCATCCACATCGCCATCGACAGCATGATGCGCGTGGCCTCACCGGTCGGCCGGTGCAGCAGTTGCCACGCCGCCGTGCCGCCGACGATGAACGCCGTGCTCAGGTACGCCGCGAGCACCATGTGGACCAGCCGGTATGGGAACGACGGATTGAACACGACCGCCCACCAGTCGGTCGGGATGAACTGGCCTGCGGCGTTGACCGCGTACCCCTGCGGCGTCTGCATCCAGCTGTTGACCGAGAGAATCCAGAACGCCGAAAGCGCCGTGCCGAGCGCGACCATGCAGGTCGCGAGGAAATGCAGCCTGGGTCCCACGCGCTTAAGCCCGAACAGCATCACGCCGAGGAACCCCGCCTCAAGGAAGAACGCGGTCAGCACCTCGTATCCCATCAGCGGCCCGATCACCGGTCCGGCCTTGTCGGAGAAGACGCTCCAGTTCGTGCCGAACTGGTAGCTCATCACGATGCCCGAGACCACGCCCATGCCGAAGGCGACCGCGAACAGCTTCTTCCAGTAATTGAACAGGTCGAGGAAGACCGTGCGGCGCGTGTAGAGCCAGAGGCCCTCGAGCACGGCGAGGTAGCTCGCGAGCCCGATCGAGATGGCCGGGAAGATGATGTGGAAGCTCACCGTGAAGGCGAACTGGAGCCGCGCGAGGAACAGGGCGGTCGAGTCGGGGTCCATCTCGCCCCGCAGGGTAATCCACGCGTCGGGGGGACGCGAGCCCGCTGCAGTGCAGCATGCGAAGCTCGCGCTGGGGTCGTCGGCCACCGGTCCACTCTGCGGTGTTGCGTCGCGTCGTGGCCCGCGCGCGTCGCATCCGACGTTGGCTCCTCGAATGGCTCCCCGGGATGCATGAGGAGTACACGCCGGCGCGCGCACGATGCGGCGCCATGAAACAGGGACGTTCGACGGTTGCAGTCATGATCGCGCTCGCGTGGTGGCTGCTGCTGCAAGCCGCCGGTGCGCGAGCGGCAGCCGGCGAGAGCGCAGGACCCGCCATTGCGCCGCTGCCCGAGCGACTCAGCGACACGGGCCTCTTCACGGCCGGTTCGGTCACCGAGATCACGCCGCGCACACTGCCGTTCTCGCCCCAGTACCCGCTCTGGTCGGACGGCGCCACGAAGCGTCGCTGGCTCTCGCTGCCCACCGGCACGTTCATCGACGCGTCCGATCCCGATGCCTGGGTGTTCCCGGTCGGCACCCGGCTCTGGAAGGAATTCGCGCTCGGCCGCCGCATCGAAACGCGTTACATCGAGCGCGTGACGGACGGCACGTGGCGATTCGCGACGTACGTCTGGAACGAGGCCGGCACCGAGGCGACGCTTGCACCCGCCGGTGGCCTGCCCGCGCTGACCCTCGAGCGTGCCTCGCGCGGAGGGTCGTACGCCGTGCCGAGCGAGATCGACTGCCGTGCCTGCCACGAAGGCGCAGCGGTGCCGGTGCTGGGCTTCAGCGCGCTGCAACTCTCGCCCGATCGCGACCCGCTCGCGCCGCACGCCGAGCCGTCGGACATCGACCTGCGCGCACTCGTTGCGCAGGGCCTGGTGCGCAACCTGCCGCCGTCGCTGCTCGAGGCGCCGCCGCGCATCGCCGCTCGGACGCCGACGGAGCGCGCGGCGCTGGGTTACCTGCACGGCAACTGCGGTCACTGTCACTCGGCACCGTCGTCGTCGGGCGCGTCAGTGCCGGTGCCCGTCGTGCTGGCGCAGTCGGTCGTGCGCCGCAACTCGAGCGCGAAATCGGTGCTGGGCTCGCTGGTCGACGCGGCGAGCCGGTTCCGACCGCACGGCGGCGCCGATGTGCCGACGCGGCTCGTGGTGCCCGGGCAGTCCGGCGCGAGCGTGCTGCCGCTGCGCATGCGCTCGCGCGACCCCCGCGTGCAGATGCCGCCGCTCGGCACCGCGATGCCCGACGAACAGGCCGTGGCGCTCATCGAGCGCTGGATCGACCAGGATTTGAACGAGAACGAACGCAATCAGCAGGAGGAGAAACCGTCATGGGCCGCTACATCGAAACCCCAGAGTCCCGCCGCTTCATCCGGCGCCACCGCACGGCTCGAGTCGTCTACGGAGCCACGGTCGCGCTGAGCATCGCCGTCCTCTTCGCGGGCGCCGTGGATGTCGCACGCGCCGCCGATCAGGCGGCCGCACCGCCGTCGGGGACGTCGGCTGCGACCGACATCGCGTCGATGACCTGGGATGCCTACGCTTCGGCGCCGTCGACCGCGACCGGCCCGAATGCCGGCAAGATCGCGCGCGGCAAGTACGTCGCCACGATCGCCGGCTGCAACGACTGCCACACGCCATTCAAGATGGGGCCGGCAGGTCCCGAGCCCGACCTGAGTCGCATGCTCTCGGGGCACCCGGAGCACCTGGGCGCGACGCCCCCGGCCGAGTCCTCGGGCGCGGCGCCCGGGCCGACCAACACCCGCTTCGCCGGACCCTGGGGTGTGAGCTTCACGGCGAACCTGACGCCGGAGCCGGACACGGGACTCGGGAAGTGGACGTTCCGCAATTTCAAGGACACGATCCGCAGCGGCCGGCACATGGGCCGCGGCCGACCCGTGCTGCCGCCGATGCCGATCATGATGTACAAGCACATGACTGACGAGGATCTCGAGGCACTGTTCACGTACCTGCAGTCGATCCCGGCCATCAAGAACCGCGTGCCCGAGCCGTTGCCGCCCGCCGCGCAAGGTAGCGCGGTCGCGGCCAGCCCCGCGAGCTGAGTCCTTGGTGCGGAGGGGCGTGACCCGCCCCTCCGTGACGGTACCTCGAGACTCGTGGAAGGGTGGCACCGTCCCTGGCGCCACCCGTGAACTGCACTTACTCGCGCGGTCGAGACGTCGGCGGTTCCACGCCCTTGCCGGGATTGGCCTTGCGCCGCAGGTAACTGGCGGCCGGCAGCGCGTCGTCGAATTCGCTCGACTCCGCGCGCGCGGCGAGCCGCGTGCTCATGCGCAACGACCCGTACGCCGATTGCTTGGCGAACATGACGTCGTCGCGTCGTGCGGCGAGCTTGTGCAGTTCGCCCACGGCGGCCGCGATCCAGGGGTTGTCGACGCCGAGTTGTTCCGCGCGACGCAACAGTGACCGCACCGTGTTCCACTCGCCACGCAGCGCGGCCTGGCGGGCCTTGAGCTGCAGTTCGGCAGCCTCGAGTTCACCTACGCGGCGCACGACGAGTTCGTCTTCCGCGATGGCGGCAAAGGCTGCCGCGGAGAGCACCGGCAATTCGAGCGCGACGGGCCGGGTGGCGCGCGGCTCGCCGTCCGTGCCCGTGTAGCGCAACGCGATCGAGACCACGTGAGCGTGACCCTCGGTGCCGGTCTCCGTCGGCGCGGCCGGCGGCGTCAGGACCGTGGCGGGCACCTTGAGTCGCAGGACGGCCCACGCCTCGCCCGCGTACGCAACGTCCGGCAGCCACCACGCGCCGTCCTCCGCCGCAGCATAGTCATTCAGCATTCGCGTCGTGACGCCGACCCGCGGCGCCGCGACCTCGAGCTTGAGCCGGCGTGCGCAGGAGGCGTTCAGCAGGTCGAACTCCTCGCGGAACGGATCGTGCAGGTCCGCGGCCTTCTCGCCGTAGTACGAGCGGCCGTGGCCGGTCCGCGCCATGCCGATCATGAGGTCTTCGTTGAAGCCGCGGCCGAGCCCGTAGGTGGACGTGCCGATGCCGGCGCTCGCGAACTCCTGGCACTGCGCCCAGATCGCCTGCGGGTCGCATACGCCGGCGTTGGCGCAACCGTCCGACAGCAGGATCACGCGTGAGACGCTCCGGGCCGACACGTGCGGCACGAGCGTCTGCACGCCCTCGAGCCAGCCGGCGTGCAAGTCGGTCGAGCCGCCGCTGTCGACCTGGCGGATGGCGTGGCGGATCGCCTCGCGCGCGCTGCCGATCGGCGCGGCAGCCACGAGCGTCTGCACCGTGTCGTCGTACACGACGACCGAGAGGCGGTCGGTCGATTGCAGGCCGTCGAGCACGAACTCCGCACAGCGCCGGGCCTCCTCGAGCGGCTGGCCGCACATCGAGCCCGAACGATCGATGACGAGCGACAGGTGCAGGGGTTGGCGCTCCGGCAGGTCGGCCGGTGCATCGGGCGCCTGGACCCGCACGAGCACGTCGAGTGTATTGTCGTGCCCCGCGAGCAGCGCCGACCGGCGCGGCGTCAGCAGCAGCGTGGGCAGCGGCGAGGACGTCGCACCCTCGGCAGGGCCCTGGCAGGATTCTTCGTTCATCGATTCGCTCCTTGCCGACGGGTGGGACCGTCGGAAGAACAGCTTCGCTGCCGGCAGGCTCGCTGGATGAGCCTCGCGTGCGCCGCGGCGCGCTCGACCTCGGGGCCGTACGAGGACTACCGATGGACGTTTCACCGGGCGCGGCCGCTAGAATCCGCACGGTCAACTGCAATGGGGCCCGGCCCCGGGTGTCGAGCGTGTCGAGGATCCTGTTGCTCTATTCGTCGGTGTACGGGCACACGCTCAAGATCAGCGAGTTCATCAAGGCCGATGCAGCGGCCCGGGGCGACGTCGTGGAAGTGCGGCCGCTCGCGGAGGGTGCGGGCGACGCCACCGGCTTCGACGCGATCGTCGTGGGCTCGAGCATCCGCCACGGCAAGCACCACGCCGAGGTCGTGGAGTTCGTGCGCACCCGGCGAGCGTTGCTCGACTCGAAGCCCAGCGCGTTCTTTTCGGTGAGCCTGATCGCGCGCAAGCCGACGCGGCAGACACCCGAGACGAACCAGTACGTGCGCGAGTTCCTCGCGCGGTCGCCCTGGAAGCCGCAACTGGTGGGCATCTTCGGCGGCGTGCTCGACTATCAACGCTATCGCGTGTTCGACCGCTACGCGATACGCCTGATCATGACGCTGACCAAGGGCCCCACGGACCTGCACACCAACGTCGAGTTCACCGACTGGGACAAGGTCCGCGAGTTCTCGAACCGGCTGTCCGCGCTCGCGGCCGGGCGTGCCACGGCCGGGCAGGTCGCCGGCTGATTGACCTCAAATGACCGTTCCGCGCGAGACACTGCAGAGCCGGCTGCACCTGGCGGCGGTGCTGCTGTGCGCCTGGCTCATTCTCACGAGTCCCTGGGTGTCGATGCTCCGGCGCATCCCCGCAGGCGCTGGTCTCGTCGATTGGGCGCACGTCGTGCTGGGCTGTGCGGCGCTGATCGCAGGTTCGACCTACCTTTACGCGTGCACGCGCGGTGAACGCTGGCGCCTGTATTTTCCGTGGCTCGCGGGCGACGTCGGCGCGGCGGCCCGCGACCTCGGCGGGCTCCTTCGTCGCCGCCTGCCGTCGGCCGAGGGCGGCGGCCTCTTTGCAGTGATCGAGGGCCTGCTGTTGCTGGCGCTGCTCGTCGTGGGCGTCACGGGTGTAGCGTGGCTTGCGCTGCAGGGCGGCGCCGAGGCGCTCGCCTGCCGCGAGGTGCACATCGTCGCGGCGCGGGTGCTGATGGGATTGATCGTCGCGCACGTGCTCGCGGTGGCAACGCACCTGATCGAGCTCGCCTGAGGCTCGACGCAGGCAGTCATCCGCGCTTGCCACGATCGAGCGACCGCGCGTCCCGCGGTAGACTCGCACCAGCGAGAAATCGTCGGGGCCGCACATGTCGACGACGGCCGATCGCTCGATGCACCTGCCCGAGGCGCTGCGCGCCGTCGAGTCGCTCGCGTTCAACCTGCACTGGGTGTGGAACCACGGCGCGGACTTCGTGTGGTCTGCGCTCAACGCCGAAGTCTGGGCCCAGACCCGCAATCCGGTGCTGGTGTTGCGCAACACGCCGCGGAGCCGGCTCGAGAAGCTGGCCTATGACGGCGAGTTCCTCTGGCGGCTCGAGCACCTCGCGCGCCACGAGCAGGAATACCTGACACGCCCGGGCTGGTACCAGCAGACCTATCCATCGGAATCCCCGCCGCTGATCGCCTACTTCAGCATGGAGTACGGCATTGCCGACGCGTTGCCGCTGTACTCGGGCGGTCTCGGGGTGCTGGCAGGCGACCACCTGAAGACGGCGAGCGACCTGGGCGTGCCGCTCGTCGCGGTCGGCCTCTTCTATCGCGAGGGTTATTTCCGGCAGATGCTCGACGCGCACGGCGAGCAGCACGAGATCTATGCCGTCAATTCGACGGGGTCGCTGCCGGTGAGCCTCGTTACGGACGACGATCACATGCCCGTGCGCGTCGGCCTCGAACTGCCCGGGCGCGACCTTCGGCTCCGGATCTGGCGCACCGACGTGGGCCGCGTGCCGCTGTTCCTGCTCGACAGCGACGATCCGCTCAACACGCCGTTCGACCGGGGCATCACGGCCAAGTTGTACGCGGGCGAGGGCGAGGCGCGGCTCGCGCAGGAGATCGCGCTCGGCGTCGGCGGCTGGCGGGCGCTCGAGGCGCTGGGCTACGACGTGGACGTCTGCCATCTCAATGAGGGTCACGCCGCGTTCGCCACGCTCGAGCGCGCGCGGCGCTACGCGGAGGAAAACGCGTGCGACTTCATGATGGCGCTATGGGCGACGCGCGCGGGCAATGTATTCACCACGCACACGCCGGTGGCGGCTGCCTTCGACGTCTTCCCACCGGCGATGATGGACCGCTACGGGAGCCAGTACGCGCGGCGCTGCGGCCTGGACCCGGGCCGGATGCTGGGGCTGGGCCGGGCCCGCGCCGCCGATCGGGACGAACCGTTCAACATGGCGTACCTGGCGATGCGCTGCTGTGCCCGCGCGAACGGAGTCAGCGAACTGCACGGCCGCGTCAGCCGGGAGATCTTCGCGCCGATGTTTCCGCGCTGGCCCGAGCCGGAAGTCCCAGTCACCCACGTGACGAACGCCGTGCACGTGTCGTCCTGGGATTCGCCGTGGGCTGACCGGCTCTGGACGGAAACCTGCGGCAAGGAGCGCTGGCTCGGCGCGCCGGAGCGGCTGTCCGAGGCGGTCGCCAAACTGACCGACCGGCAGCTCTGGGACTTCCGTGCCACTGAGCGTCGCGACCTCGTCGACTACGCGCGACGCCGACTCGTCCGTCAACTGAGCCAGCGTGGTGAGATCGAGGCGGCGGTCGCCGCGGCGAGCGACGCGCTCGACCCGGATGCGCTGACGCTCGGCTTCGCGCGGCGGTTCACGGAGTACAAGCGACCCGGGATGCTGCTCGCCCAGCCCGAACGCCTCGCCCGGCTCTTGAACTCCGCCGGGCGGCCCGTGCAGGTCATCATCGCCGGCAAGGCGCACCCACGCGACGAGGTCGGGCGCGGGTTCGTGCAGCAGTGGGCGCAGTTCGTGCAGCGGCCCGACGTGCGCGCGCGAGCCGTGTTCCTCGAGGACTACGACCTCTCGCTCGCCGAACAGCTCGTGCAAGGGGTCGACGTCTGGATCAACACGCCGCGCCGTCCTTGGGAAGCGAGTGGCACGAGCGGCATGAAAGTCCTGGTCAACGGCGGCCTGAACCTGTCGGAACTCGACGGCTGGTGGGCCGAGGCGTATGCGCCCGACGTCGGCTGGGCGCTCGGCGACGGCCGCGACAGCCCGGGCGCCGATTGGGACGCACGGGAAGTCGAGCAGCTCTATGCCTTGCTCGAGCAGCAGGTCGTACCCGAGTTCTACGACCGCGATGCGAACGGCGTGCCGCGGGGATGGGTTACGCGCATCCGCGCCAGCCTCTCGCGCCTGACGCCGCGTTTCAGCAGCACGCGCATGCTGGCAGAGTATCTCGAGCGGCTCTACCTGCCGGCAGCCGGGCACTTCCGCCGCCGGCGCGCGCACGGGACGCAGCTCGCCCACGAACTGCAGTCGTGGAAGGTCGCACTGGCCCGCCACTGGCCGGGGATCCATTGGGGCACGAAGGAGTTCGCGACGGGCGGCGCGGGTCGCCATGCGTTCGCGGTACAGGTCTACCTCGGCGAGATTCCCCCGGACGCCGTCGCCGTGCAGTTGTACCTCGAGCCGCAGGCCGGGCAGGGCGGTGTCGCGTACCCGCTGCATCGCGACGCCGCGATGGCCGATGCGACCGGCGGCTACGTCTACGTGGGCGAAGTCCCGGGCGAGCGGCCGCCGCAACACTACACGCCGCGCGTGATCGCCGCGCACCCGGACGCGATGGTGCCGGTGGAGGCGCGATTCATTCACTGGTATCCGACATAAGGATGGTCACGCACATGAGAATGCATATCGCTGCGCACGGATTCGACCTCACCGAGGACCTGCGGCAGTCGGTCGTGCACGAGATCGCACGTCTCGTGCAATCGGTCGACCGCCCCGTCAACGATATTGCCGTCCGGCTTTTCGACGAGCGGGGGTGCGCCGGGCGCGGCCTCGACAAGCGCTGCCACGTCCGGGTGGAGTTCGACGACAGCGTCGCGATCGAGGACAGCGACAGCGAAGCGAGCTTTCACGACTGCGTTTCCGAAGCTTTCGTGAAGGTGATGCGAGCGGAGCAGTCCGCGCATTGAGCTGCAAATTTTTCTTGCGGCGTAGGTCTTGTCCCACAGCCTCCGGCGCGCACCGCTGTTATCGTCAGCCTCCGCAGGAGACGGATTTCCGGTCAGGGGGACACGCGATGAGGATGGTCATTACCGCGCAAGGATTCGACCTGTCGGATGCATTGCGGGAGTCGGTGCGCAGGGAAATCGCCCGCTTCGTGCAATCTGCGCGCCGTCCCATCAACTTCATCTCGGTGCAACTCGTCGACGCGCACGACCAGGCCGTTCGCGGCCTCGAGAAACTCTGCCGCGTGCGCGTGCAGTACGACAACGACAAGGCGGTCGAGGACAGCGACGCCGAGTCGAACTTCCACGACGCCGTGCCCGAGGCGTTCACCAAGCTGTTGCGGACCTGACGCTTCGAGGATGACGTCGGTAATCTCTCCCGTTGGCCGGGAGACGTCCCGCGCGCATTGACGCGACACCTGCCCAGGACGCCCTCGAGCTCGGATTCGGTCGGAAGACCCCGCGAACGTGCACCGATTGCAGGACGCCGTCGAGTTCGGGGTCGGTCCCGAAGACCGTCACGAGCCATGGATGGCGAGTGCGAGCCCCCATGGAAGGGTTCATGGCGTGTCTTCGGGACCGACCCCGAGCTTGACGGCGTCCGGGGAGATGCAATCGCTCAAGCCGCGGCGGCTTCGCGTGTCGCGTCCACCGGCACGCGGATCAGGTGGTCGAACGCGCTCAGCGCGGCCTTCGAGCCCTCGCCCATTGCGATGATGATCTGCTTGTACGGCACGGTCGTCGCGTCGCCGGCTGCAAACACGCCGGCGACCGACGTCTGGCCCCGGTCATCGACCACGATCTCGCCGCGCGGGGACAGCGCCACGGTGCCCTTGAGCCAGTCGGTGTTGGGCAGCAGGCCGATCTGCACGAACACGCCCTCGAGATCCACCCGGTGCACGTCGCCCGTCGCACGGTCCTTGTACGACAGCGCGTTGACCTTGCCGTCCGCACCGTGCACCCCGGTCGTCTGCGCCGAGACGATCACGCGCACGTTGGGCAGGCTGCGCAGCTTGCGCTGCAGCACCTCGTCCGCACGCAGCTTGCCGTCGTACTCGATCAGCGTGACGTGAGCGACGATGCCGGCGAGGTCGATCGCCGCCTCGACGCCGGAGTTGCCGCCGCCGATCACCGCGACGCGCTTGCCCTTGAACAGCGGCCCGTCGCAGTGCGGGCAGTAGGCGACGCCCTTGCCGGCGTACTCCTTTTCACCGGGCACGTTCATCTGGCGCCAGCGCGCGCCGGTCGCGACGATCACCGTGCGGCTCCTGATCGAGGCCCCGCTTTCGAGCCGTACCGTCAGCAGACCGTCGGCCCCGGCAGGTTCCAGCGCTGCCGCGCGCTGCAGGTTCATGATGTCGACGTCGTAGTGCTTGACGTGTTCCTCGAGTGCCGCGGCCAGCTTCGGACCCTCGGTTTCCTTCACTGAAATGAAGTTCTCGATACCGAGCGTGTCGAGCACCTGTCCGCCGTAGCGGTCGGCCACGACACCGGTCCGGATGCCCTTGCGGGCCGCGTAAATCGCGGCGGACGAGCCGGCCGGGCCGCCGCCCACCACCAGCACGTCGAACGTGCTCCGAGCGTTGATCTGTTCGGCCGCGCGCGCGCCCGCGCGCGTGTCGACCTTCGCGAGCAGTTCCTCGAGGCTGATCCGGCCCTGGTTGAACACCTGCCCGTTCAGGGCCACGTACGGCACCGCCATGACCTGGCGCCGTTCGACTTCGTCCTGGAACAGTGCGCCGTCGATCGTCGTGACGCGCACGCGCGGATTGAGCACCGCCATCAGGTTGAGCGACTGCACGACCTCGGGGCAGTTGTGGCAGGAGAGCGAGATGAACACCTCGAACGTGTAGTCGCCCTCGAGCGCGCGGATCTGCTCGATCACCGCAGCGTCCACCTTGGGCGGGTAGCCACCCGCCTGCAGCAACGCGAGCACGAGCGACGTGAACTCGTGGCCCACCGGGATGCCGGCGAACGTGATGCCCATGTCCTCGCCCGCGCGCGTGATCCGGAACGAGGGCGTACGGGTGTCGTCGGCCACACCCGCGCCACGCAGCTCCCGGTAGCGGATCAGGCTCGACAGCGGCGCAATGTCCTGCAGCAGCGCGGCCATTTCGCGCGCGGCGTCGCTGTCGTCGAGCGACGCGACGATTTCGATCGGCTGGGTCATCCGGCCGAGGTAATCCTGCAGTTGCTGCTTGAGGTCGGCGTCGAGCATGGATGGTGTCTCTGTCAGGTTGCGTATCGGCCTCTCCCGCCGTGAGGCGGGAGAGGCGAGGGTGGAGTGGAAAGCGTGTCTTTCCCGGGTGGCGTCAGATCTTGCCGACCAGCTGCAGCGACGGCTTCAGGGTCTTCGAACCGTCGTTCCACTTGGCCGGGCAGACCTCGCCCGGGTTCGCCGCGACGTACTGCGCCGCCTTGAGCTTGCGCAGCGTCTCCTTGACGTCGCGTGCAATCGCGTTGTCGTGGATTTCGAGCGTCTTGATGACGCCGTCCGGATTGGCGACGAACGTGCCGCGCAGCGCCAGGCCTTCCTCC
>DASUMQ010000244.1:0-6408 GCA_036277615.1 Steroidobacteraceae bacterium | reverse complement strand
AACTGCTCGCCGCCCTCGGCCTGGACGACCCCCCTGGCTGAGTCGCGCGGGCTTCGCGGCGTGCGCCGCCGAAGCGCGTCCTCGGGGTCGCGAGGCATCGATCGTCGTCGAACGGGGTCGTCTAGCGCCGCGACCCGGTTGGTATTTGCACGCCATGGAGCGACGGTTAAACTGCGCGACCCACTTGCTGCGCCGCATCCGAGGCGACTCCCTCGAGTCGCCAGGCCGTCACGGCTGCAAGGCGGGTCGGTTTCTGACGGAGGATGAAGCGGCGGGGTGGTCGCACGCCTGCGCCGGCTGGTCCGCAAGTGCTCTGCGCCGGGCGCCCGGCGAGGGGACGCAGCACGGGTCAGCAGTCGCCCCGGCCATGAGGGTGGCGCCGGTTTCACGCACGGGAGTTTGTAGTGCCAAAGAAGATGCTGAAGCGGGCCCTGGCGGCCCCGGCAGTGGTCGGCCTTTCGCTGCTGGGCGCCAGCCCCGCCATGGCCGCCTGGACCCTGAACCCGCGCGAGGGTGTTACCGAGCTGAGCCGCGAGATCTACGGCCTGCACATGCTGATCCTGTGGGTCTGCGTCGCGATCGCCGTGGCCGTGTTCAGCGTGATGATCTACTCGATCGCGACGTTCCGTAAGTCGAAGGGCGCGGTGCCGGCGACGTTCGACCACAGCACGGGCGCGGAAGTCACCTGGACGCTGATTCCCGTGGTCATTCTCGTGGCCATGGCGATTCCCGCGGCGCGCACGCTGGTCAAGATCGAGGACGCGAGCGGCTCGGAGCTGACGATCAAGGTCACGGGCTACCAGTGGAAGTGGCAGTACGACTACGTCGACCAGGGCGTCGCGTATTTCTCGACGCTGTCGTCCGAGCACAACGTCGCGCGGCAGGTGGACTCCGGCGTGGACGTGAACGAGGTCGACAACTACCTGCTGGACGTCGACAACCCGCTCGTCGTACCGGTCGGCACGAAGGTGCGCGTGCTCGTCACGGCCGCCGACGTGCTGCACGCGTGGTGGGTGCCGGACTTCGGCATCAAGAAGGACGCGATTCCGGGCTACATCAACGAACTCTGGTTCCGCGCCGAGCGGGTCGGCACGTTCCGCGGGCAGTGCGCCGAACTCTGCGGCCGCGACCACGGCTTCATGCCGGTCGTCGTCAGGGTGGTCGAGCCCGCCGAGTTCGAATCGTGGCTCGCCGGCCAGAAAGCCGCGCGCCAGGCGGCCGCACAGCCTCCCTCCCCCGCCAGCGAACCCGCTGCGCCGTCCGAGCCGGCGGCGGCCCCTGCCGCGACCGTCACCGACACGCCCGAGTACCCAGCGCAGCCCGTGCTCGTCGCGGACGCGGAGTAAGCGAAATGAGCGAGATCCAGACCCATCCCGACGTCCTGAGCCGCACCTACCACGACGTCGAGGTGGCCGCCCAGGGCCACCACGACGACCACGGTCCGGCCAGGGGCATCAGCCGCTGGCTGACGACGACCAATCACAAGGACATCGGCACGATGTACCTTGTCTTCAGCCTGGTCATGTTCCTGGTCGGCGGCACGATGGCGCTCGTCGTCCGGGCCGAGCTGTTCATGCCCGGCATGCAGCTGGTCGACCCGCAGTTCTTCAATACCATGACGACGGTGCACGCGCTGGTCATGGTGTTCGGCGCGGTGATGCCCGCGACGGTCGGCCTCGCGAACTGGATGATCCCGCTGCAGATCGGCGCGCCCGACATGGCGCTGCCGCGCATGAACAACTTCAGCTTCTGGCTGCTGGTGTCGGCCTTCTCGCTGCTGATCCTCTCGCTGTTCATGCCCGGCGGCGGCCCGGCGGCAGGCTGGACGCTTTATCCGCCCCTCGTGCTGCAGACCGGCGACGCGCTGCCGCTCGCGATCTTCGCGATCCACCTGGCGGGTGCCTCGTCGATCATGGGCTCGATCAACATCATCGTGACCATCATGAACCTGCGCGCACCGGGCATGTCGCTGCTCAAGATGCCGCTCTTCACCTGGACATGGCTGATCACCGCCTACCTGCTGATCGCGGTGATGCCGGTGTTCGCGGGCGCGGTGACCATGCTGCTCACGGACCACTTCTTCGGCACGACGTTCTTCGCGGCCTCCGGCGGCGGCGACCCGGTGCTCTACCAGCACATCTTCTGGTTCTTCGGCCACCCCGAGGTCTACATCATGATCCTGCCGGCGTTCGGGATCGTGTCCGAGATCATCCCGACGTTCTCGCGCAAGCGCCTGTTCGGCTACGACGCGATGGTGTACGCGACCGCGTCGATCGCGTTCCTGTCGTTCATCGTCTGGGCGCACCACATGTTCACGGTCGGCATGCCGCTCGCCGGCGAGATGTTCTTCATGCTCTCGACCATGCTGATCGCGGTGCCCACCGGCGTGAAGGTGTTCAACTGGACCGCGACGATGTGGAAGGGCTCGCTGACCTTCGAGACGCCGATGCTGTTCGCGCTCGCGTTCCTGTTCCTGTTCACGATCGGCGGCTTCTCCGGCCTGATGATGGCCATCGCGCCGGTCGATTTCCAGTACCACGACACCTACTTCATCGTGGCGCACTTCCACTACGTGCTGGTGCCGGGCGCCGTGTTCGCGATCATGGCGGCCGTGTACTACTGGATGCCGAAATGGACCGGCCACATGTACGACGAGAAGCTCGCCAAGCTGCATTTCTGGTTGTCGGCGATCTTCGTCAACGTGCTGTTCTTTCCGCAGCACTTCCTCGGCCTCGCGGGCATGCCGCGACGCATCCCCGACTATTCGACGCAGTTCGCCGACTGGAACATGGTTTCGTCGATCGGCGGCTTCGGCTTCGGACTCTCGCAACTGCTTTTCGTGTACATCATCTACAAGTGCGCGAAGGGCGGCGAGAAGGCGACGGCCGCGGTCTGGAACGAAGCCAACCCGCAGGGCCTCGAGTGGACGGTGCCGTCCCCGGCGCCCTATCACACGTTCGACGAACCGCCGCTCGTGAAGTGACGGCGACATGGCTTCGCGCGACATGACCAGGGACGACCTGACCGAAACCCAGCGCCGCCGCATCCGCAGGACGACGATCCTGCTGGCGCTGGTGGCGCTCGGCATTTACGTCGGCTTCATCGTCTCGAGCGTCCTGTAGTGTGAGCGCGCCATGAGCGATCCCGCCGTTCGCAAGCCTGACCGATCGCTGACCCGCAGCCTCGTGCTGATGGTCGCGGGCAGCTTCGCGTTCGGGTTCGCGCTCGTGCCGCTCTACGACGTGATCTGCGAGGCGGCGGGGATCCGCGTCAACGCCGCGCCGTCTGCGATCCAGGCATCCGATGCGGGCGCAGGCCGCGCGGTCACGCTCGAGTTCGTCTCGATGGTGCCGGAGGGCGGCGCGTTCGAACTCGTGCCCGCGAGCCGATCGATGACGCTGCAGCCCGGGAAGCTCTACGAGGCCAGGTTCCGGATCCGCAACAACGCGACCGTGCCCGTCGTCGCGCAGGCGGTGCCGAGCGTGGCCCCGGCGACCACGGCGAAATACCTGCAGAAGACGGAGTGCTTCTGCTTCACGCCGCAGACGTTTGCGGCCTCGGAGGAACGCGAATTCACGGTTCGCTTCATCGTGGCACCCGACCTGCCGAGGCACGTCGACCGGATGACGCTGGCGTATTCGATGTACCAGGTGGAAGCGGATAGCGGTTAGTGATCAGCGGATAGCAGGGACAGACGCGGCGACGCCGGCTTCTTACTATCCGCTACCCGCTATCCGCTATCCGCTGGATTGATGACTACGACTACATAACGAGGCTACCGCCCCATGGCCCACGCAGCACCCACCGCGCACCACGACGCGGGGAAGTACTACATCCCGCACGGCAGCAAGTGGCCGATCGTCGGCTCGGTCTCGCTGTTCACGATGATGCTCGGCGCCGCGGCCTTGCTGAACGGCGTCGACATCGCGCCCTTCATCTTCTGGGGCGGCTTCCTCGCGGTGCTGTTCATGTTCTACGGCTGGTTCAGCACCGTGATCGGCGAGAACCAGGCGGGCCTCTACAACGAGGGCGTGGACCGGTCGTTCCGCATGGGAATGATGTGGTTCATCTTCTCCGAGGTCATGTTCTTCGGCGCGTTCTTCGGCGCGCTCTACTACGCGCGGCAGCTGTCGGTGCCGTGGCTCGGCGGCGAGGGCAGCAAGTTCCTCACCAATATGTTCCTCTGGAAGCAGTACGAACCCGCGTGGCCCACCAACGGCCCGGCATCGGTCGGGGGCGCGTTCGAAACCATCCCGGCGTTCGGCCTGCCCGCGATCAACACGGCGATCCTGCTCACCTCGGGCGTCACGATCACGATCGCTCACCACGCGCTCAAGGCCGGCAACCGCGCCGTCCTCAAGATCTTC
This sequence comes from Steroidobacteraceae bacterium, assembly GCA_036277615.1. Taxonomy (GTDB): domain Bacteria; phylum Pseudomonadota; class Gammaproteobacteria; order Steroidobacterales; family Steroidobacteraceae; genus RPQJ01. The sequence goes on along the minus strand of DASUMQ010000244.1, from coordinate 2,041 downwards.
CTCGCGTCGACGTTCCTGCTGGGGTTCGTGTTCGTCGGCCTGCAGGCCGAGGAGTACATGCACGCCTACCAGGAGCTGAACCTGACGCTCGGCAGCGGCGTCTACGGCTCGACGTTCTTCATGCTGACGGGGTTCCACGGCCTGCACGTGACGCTCGGCGCGATCATGCTCGTCGTGATCTGGCTACGGGTCATGAAGGGTCACTTCACGCCGCACCACCACTTCGCGTTCGAGGGCGTGGCCTGGTACTGGCACTTCGTCGACGTGGTGTGGCTGGGCCTGTTCATCTTCGTCTACTGGCTCTGAAGCGAGGAAGGTGACTAGCGGTTAGCGGATAGCGGTTAGTAGGAACGCCCAAATTGACCGCATCGGCTAGTACAAGGAAGAAGGCCGGCAATGCCGGCCTTCTTGCTATCCGCTACCCGCTATTCGCTATCCGCTACCGCACGTGGTGCGGCGTGATCAGTCCCTGCTGCCAGGCGATGAAAAGTAGAATGAACAACGCGACGGACAGCGCGATGCGGACGGTCAGCGCATTGACCATCCTCTTCGAGTGCTTCTCGTCCTTGACCAGGTGGAACAGGCCCGAACCGAGGCTCGCGACGATCGCGATCAGCACGGCGACGATGAGGATCTTGATCAGCATTGCTGGGGGCGGGCGGGCCGGCGCGGCGGGGGCACAGTATAAATGAGGCTGCGGATCGCCAACCGCGTGTTCGCGCCGCGCGCGTGGGCGGTGCTGCTGACCGCCGTGGCGCTGGCGACATTCGTGTCGGCCGGGTGGTGGCAGATCGGCCGGGGGCGCGACAAGCAGGCCCTCGTCGAATCATTCGCGCGCGGAACACAGACCAGCGTCGCGCTCGTCGACGACGTCACCGTCGACGAACTGCCGCGCTACCAGCACGTGCGCGCCGAAGGTCGCTACGACTCCACGCGCCAGGTCCTGATCGACAACATGCCGTCCCAGGCCGGGCGACCCGGCTACCGCGTGCTCACGCCGTTCGTCCGCGCGGGCAGCGAACGGCTGCTGCTCGTCGACCGCGGCTGGCTGCCGCTCGGCGAATCGCGCGACGCGCTGCCACGAATCGACGTCGCGCCGGAGCATCGCGCGGTGTCCGGCCGCCTCGATCAGCTACCGGCGCCGGGCGTGCGCGTGGGCGCGGCCGGTGTGCCGGGCGACGAGCGCTGGCCGCGCGTGCTGAACTTCCCGCTGCCTCGGGACCTCGAGCAGGCGTTCGGCCAACCCGTCGAATCGCGCATCGTGCTGCTCGACCCGGCTGCGCCGGACGGCTACGAGCGCGTCTGGCGGCCGGCGATGAACTTCGGGCCCGAGCGCCACCTGGGCTACGCGATCCAGTGGTTCGCGCTCGCGATCGTCGCACTCGTGCTGTTCATCGCGCTGAGCCTGCAGCGCGTGCCGGCGCCCGGTGACACGGGCGGACGACGTCCCGAGCCCACGGCATGACTCGCGCCACCACGACCGTGACCGCCAGCAGCGATGTCGAGGACCGACGGCGCCGCGGCCGCCGGCAGCTGCTGATCCTCGCGGCCATCTTTTTCGTCCCGCTCGTCGTCGCGTTCTGGCTTTACTACGGCCCGGGCGCGTGGCGTCCGGCGGGCGGCACGAACCAGGGCGACCTGATCCATCCCGCGGTGCTCCTGCCCGCGGTCGCACTGGTGCAGGCCGACGGCGCGAGCGCCTCGCCCGTCGCCCTGCGCGGCAAATGGACGATCGCGTACCTGGGTCCCGGCAGCTGTGACGAGCGCTGCCGCAAGGCGCTGTACCTGTCGCGCCAGTCGCGGATCGCGCTGAGCAAGGACATCGACCGCGTGCAGCGTGTCTTCCTCGCGACCGGCACGTGTTGCGACCGGGCATTCCTGCAGTCGGAGCACCCCGACCTCGAAGTTATCGCGCTCGGCAGCGACGCGGATGCGCGCGCGCTGCTGGCAGAGTTCCCGGCCCTCGACGGTGTGCCAGCCACGGATGCCGGCCGCCTCTGGGTCATCGATCCGCTCGGCAATCTCGTGTTGAGTTATTCCG
>DASUMQ010000243.1:0-8353 GCA_036277615.1 Steroidobacteraceae bacterium | reverse complement strand
GGCGTCAGGCCGCGCCACGCCGGGATGCATTCGCTCGAACCGATCGCGGTGCTGTAGCCCAGCGCGACCTTGAGCGGGGCGAGCGGATCGTTGACCCTCGTGTTGACCCCGCCCGGTGGATTCTCCTCGGCGTTGAAACCAACCAGCAGGCTGCGATTCTTCGTGACCCGCCACCTGGCGTTCGTCTTGTCCGTCGCGTCCATGTAGTACTCGAGCAACTCGCAGTCACCGACGTGGATCGTCTGCGTGACCATGTCGGGGTACGACTGCACGGGCAGCAACGCATCCAGCACGCCCGGCTGGTTCTGCCCGATGACGTACTGCTGGATGGCGCCGCCGGATCCACCGAGCCCGACCGTGTAGCCCGGCACGCCGTAGCGTTCGATGAAGCGTTCCTTGGTCATCATCGCGGTTTCGCCGGCGAGCTCGAGGTTGTAATGCGTGCCGGTATTGTTGCCACTCGAGTGCACGATCGCGTAGCCCTGCCTCAGGATGTCGAGGTTCATCGAGCCGCCGTGCACCGTGCCCTGCGTGTGACCGATCGCGACGCCGCCCTGGAACCAGAAGAGCAGTCGACCGTTCCAGCGACTCGTGTCGTCCTGGCGCGCGGTGTCGGCGTCGGGCGCCGGTGCAAGCATGGCGATGCTGTAGAGGAACCGGTTGATCGAGCCGATCTCGCGCCGCACGACGAAGTCGACCGTCCGTCCATCGGCGAGCGTCACGGTGTCCATGTCGGCCGGCCGCGGCATGCCGGCGGCGAGCGCCTTCAGGCCGCCAGTCGCCGTGCTGCGGTAGGAATAGCTCACGTACGTGTCGATCGAGCACTGGCGGCTGTAGCCGATCGTCGCGCCCGTGCCGTCCGTCACCTTGTAACCGGGAGGCGACGCGGAATCGACGAGGGGTTGTCGACCCACGGCGCCCTGTATCGTCGTACACACGAACGGCTGCTGCTGGGGACCCGAGAACATCGGCCCGGTGATCGGGTAGTTGGTGAGCTCGAGCGTGTCGCGCAGCGACTGGCCCTTCACGTAGACCTCGAGCCGGTTTTCACCGACCTGCAGGCCGTCGATCACCGCTTCCACGCGGTGCGTGCCTCTCGCCTGCAGCGGCGCGTTCAGCCGGCTGCCGTTGAGGTAGAGCTCGAGCTTGTCGTGCAAACCCGGGGCTGCGCGAACCTCGATGCGGGCGTCGCCGCCGGACACGTAGTTAGGCGGGCTCGACAGCACGCGCAACTCGACGTACTTGGCCTGGCTCGATGCCGGTGCGGCCTGCGCACCGGGAGCAACCGTCAGCAACGCGACGGCCGCGGACACGATCATCCTTCGCATGATTCCCCTCGCTTGTCTGTGGGTCGTTTTTTCTTCGGCACCCGGTCGCCCGGATGCGCCGACCATACGACGGCACGGCCCGCGACACAAACTCGACGGGCGGGGCGATCGCCCGCCGCGATCGACGCGCGAGTGCCGGGTCCGCCGGGTTTGTTACCATCGGCCGGCGCCCGATCAGGTGTGTCCACGACGGAGGAGCCCCGATGAAGTTCCTGGTGCTGTGGAGGTTCGAACTGGCCGGCTTGCGGGCCGAGGTGATCCCGGCGATCGCACGGATGCCGCAGTACGCGGAGCGGTTGTTCAAGGACCGCAAGCTCGTCGCGCGGTATCACATCGTCGGTCGCCACGGCGGGGCGTGGATCTACGACGTCGCCTCGAACGAAGAACTCGAGCGGCTGCTCGCGATGGCCCCGGTCTACAACTTCGCGCACTACGAAGTGCTGCCGCTCGCGGAGATGGAAGACCCGATGCTCGTGCTGAAGCCGTCCGGAGGGCAGGACTAGCGCAGGGTTCGAGCTAGCGCAGCACCTGCGGCTCGGCGGCGAGGTCGCTACGCACGACGTGCAGCGTGTAGCGTGTGTCGTCGAGCGTGAAACGCAGTTGCTGGCGCGGCGGATGGCTGGTCTTGAGCAACAGCCGCGACAGCTCCACGTCGCGCGCGTCGAACGTCGTCCGCAGCCAGTCGCCTTCGACCCGCTCGGGTTTCTCGGCGAGCCCGGCCAGGATCCGCTGGATCGTCGCGAAGTGCGCCGGATTGCGGTCGCGGAGTTGCTCGAGCGCCGCGGCATCCCGCAGGTCCACGGTCGCGGGTCCTGCATAGGCCACGGCGCTACCCGCGAGGGTCGCGAACGTGACCGCAGCGAACGTGAGAATCCATCGGCGCATCGTCGTCACCCAGTGCTTCGCCGGTCCGGGCGGGGCCGTCTCGCTTTTGACTGCACTCGCGACGCGCCGGTTCCGCGGCCGAACGTGCGCCCTACCTTTTTCAGGCGAAGGCGACATAGACGCGCTTGTTGTGGCGTCCCTTGTTCTCGACCTTGGTCACGACGAGGCGTCCGACCTCGCCGGTCGAGCGCACGTGCGTCCCGCCGCAGGGTTGCAGGTCGACGCCGGCGATCTCGAGCAGCCGGATGCGGCCGGCGCCGCGCGGGGGCTGCACCGACAGCGTGCGCACCAGGTCAGGTTGGGCGTCGAGTTCCTCGTCGGTGATCCAGCGGCAGCTCACGGCGCGGTCTGCCTGGACCAGGACCTGCAGCGCCTGGTTGACCTGCGCGGGGTCGATCTCGTCCTGCGTGTCGAAATCCAGTCGGCTGCGGTCGGCCGCGACCTGGCCGCCCGTGACGCCGAACCGCAGCACGGACCCGAGCAGGTGCAGGCCGGTGTGCATGCGCATGTGCAAGTGGCGGCGGGTCCAGTCGACGCTGGCCTCGACTTCGTCGCCGGGCGCAGGCAGCGTGGAGCCTTCCGCCAGCCGGTGCAGGATGCGGCCGCCGTCGGCCTTGCGGGCATCGACGACCGGCCAGCGGCGACCGTCGGTCGCCTCGAGCACGCCGGTGTCGCCGGGCTGGCCGCCGCCGAGCGGATAGAACACGGTCCGGTCCAGCACGACGCCGTCGGGCGACGCCTCGAGCACGCGCGCGGCGCAACGCCTGAGGTAAGCATCCTGCTGGAACAGCCATTCGGTCATGTCCGCTCTCCCGCGTCTGCGCTGCGCGCATAGCGCATGCCCTCGGGATGCGTGGCGAGCAGCGCCAGGGTGTGTTGCAACCAATAGCGCCTGTCACGCCACTCGTCCGCCGGAGCGATCGTCACGATCGCGGCGCGCTCGGCGAGGATCCGCTCGTTGGCGGGCGGATAGAGGTGCTGGTGCGACCACGAAATCACCGCACGGTCCCTGGTCTCGAAGGTTGCCGCGCTCGAGGCGAGTCCGGCCCAGGCCTGGATGCGCTCGACCGTCGCGCGCGCGTCGGATGCGAACGCCTCGTATCGCACCTCAGTGAAACGGTCGCCGAGCCCCTGCGACCAGCGCGACAATGCCTGCTGTCGTTTCGCCCAGACCCGACTGAACTCCCAGCCGGCAAGCGCCTGTCCGCGCCGCTTGCGCCAGCTCACCGCGATCGCGCGCGGGTCGCGCACGAGGTTCAGCACGCGGAGGTCCGTTCCGTCGGTCAGTCCGAGCGCCAGGGCCATCTCCGGCGACTTCGATGCATCGACGAAGTCGCTCGCGCCGGTCACGCGCTGCAACGAGTCGAGCACCGAATCCAGCCGCGCGATGAATCCGGCGTGTCGCGTCGCCAGGCGTCGGACCGCGTCGGTCGAGCTCCAGTCGCGGACGTCGGCCGCGTCCCGGAAGAATGCCTTCAGCGACCGGCGCATCTCGTGGACTCCCTCGGCCGGGGTCGTGCCGAATGTCTCGGGGATCACGACGGAGTACACCGGACAGCGACTCAGCGGATGACCGCACGTGCACGGCGCATCGATGGACCACGCGCCCCACAGGTCACGAAGTTGTCCGAGGTTGAGGATGGACTTATGCTGCGACAAGAGCAGGGACAGCAGCGTGCTTCCCGTGCGTCCGGACCCTGAGATGGCGACGATTTTCCTGCGGGTCATGGGCTGCCGATGCGGTCAGGGTTCCTGACCGGCGACGCTACCGCTTTTGGAATCGTGCTGGCAACCGAGGTCCGAGTGACGTGACAGCAGACAGCGGCGGGGAAGACGCGCGGTACGTCTTTCTCATCTGTTCGGAGCGTTGTGGTTCCAACCTCATCGCCACGATCCTCGGCGCGCACTCGCAGATCCAGTCGCCCCCACCGTATCACTTCGGCCGCGACGTGATCCTGAACCTGCACCTGCGCGACAGCCGCCCGGGCTGGGACGTCGTCCGCGACCAACTGCTCGAACGGGTACGCACGCAAAGCTCGCCGGCCGCCGCCGCGACACTGGCCGCGTGGATGGACGAACATCCGCAGGCGTCGGCGGCGGAGTTCGCCCGTTTCGTCTACGCGGGACTGGAGCGGAAGCCCGGCGCGACGACCGTCTTCGTGAAGGAAAACAACCTGCATCGGTTGTTGTTCTTCGTGCTGGACTGCTTTCCCGCCGCGAAATTCGTCTTCCAGGTGCGCGATCCGCGGGATTACCTGGTGTCGGCCGAGGCGCGACGCGGTTTCTGGGCCGGCAACAAGTTCGGTTCGTTGCGTCATGCGCTCGAGGTCTGGCGCGCCGACCAGCTCGGGGGGTTGCAGGTGCTCGGCCTGCTCGGTCCCGAGCGCGTCTACCTCCAACGTTATGAGGACCTCGTCAGTCGTCCACGCGAGGTGCTGGATCCGCTCTGCACGTTCCTCGGCCTGCCGTTCGAGGAGGACATACTCGATTTTCACGCCTCGGAACATGCGGCCCGGCGCGGCGCCAGCGACGCGGCACGGGCCAACGTGGCCCGACCGCTGATGCGTTCCAACTTCGGCAAGTATCGAAAGCAGCTCCCGCGCCGCAAGATCCGCGTGGTGGAGACCTGGCTGGGCGACCTCATGGATCGATTCGGCTACGAGCGTGACCACGTCAGGCGCGGTGAGGTGCGCAAGCTGCACGCACTGTGGCCGCAATGGACGGAACCGTTCGAGCGCCTGGTCAACCGTGAGACCGAGCCGTTCTACCTGTCGGGCCAGAAGCGACTGCTGCGTCGGTTGCGGAACGTCGCGGCACCGCTGACCCTGCCGTACGACGCGTCGACGAAGGGTCATTGAGCGTGTCCGTCGTCTGGAGCATCGCGCGCCGGATCGCGGACCGGGCGGCGGCGCAGCCATCGCGGCCGGCGGTGACGGTCGACGGTGAGACGCTCAGTTACGCGGAGCTCTGGGGACTCGCGTCGCACCTGGCCGCGCAGCTGCCCGCAGCGCCCCCAGACGGGCCGGCGCCCGTGACGGCGCTGATGGCGCACAGGCATCTCTCGTCGTACGCGGCGATCCTGGCGTGCCTCGTGCGCGACCACGCGTGGGTGCCGGTCAACGTCGACCATCCCGACCGGCGCAACCTGACGGTGCTGCGCAAGTCGGGGGCGAAGTGGATGATTTGCGGGTCACACGCCGCCGAGGCGCTCGCTCGCATGCGTGCGGCGGCGCCCGGTCTCGCACTCGATGTCGTCGCCGCTCCGGACCGGAAAGCGGACGCCACCCGTGGCGGCGCCGTGGTTGCACCGGCGGCGGAGGTTGCGGCCACGCGCCGTGCCTACGTCCTGTTCACGTCCGGCAGCACTGGCGAGCCCAAGGGCGTGCCGATCACGCATCGCGCGCTGACGGGTTACCTGGAAGCAGCATCGCGGTTGATGCCGACGGGGCCGGACGACCGGTATTCGCAGACGTTCGAGCTCACCTTCGACCTCTCGATCCATGACCTGCTGATGTGCTGGATCGCGGGCGCGCACCTGGTCGTGCCGACGCGCGCCGAACTCGCGAAACCCGCCGACTACGTGCGCCGGCACGCCATCACGCGCTGGTTCTCGGTGCCGTCGCTCGCCTACCAGATGCGGCTCCAGGGCGACCTCGCGCGCGGCGCATTCCCGAGTCTCCGGACATCGCTGTTCTGCGGCGAAGCCCTTCCGACCTTGCTCGCGGACGAATGGGCCGGCGCGGCGCCGAACAGCGTGGTCGAGAACTGGTACGGGCCGACCGAGGCCACCATCGCCTGCGCGCGCTACGTGATGCCGCGACCGGAGCCGGGTGTCACGCCCTCGCACGACCTTGCGCCGATCGGCGACGCATTCGACGGCATGACGCTGTCGATTCACGCCCCGGACCTCGCACCGGTGCCGGACGGCACGCCCGGTGAGCTGTTGCTCCGGGGACGGCAATTGTCGGAGGGTTATCTCGACGATCCGGAGCGCAACGCCCAAGTGTTCGTGCGGCTGCCGGGCGATGACACGGTCGCGTATCGCACCGGCGATCGCGCGGTGCGCGAGCCGGGCGGCCCGGTGCGATTCCTGGGGCGCCTCGACAACCAGGTCAAGGTCCGCGGCTTTCGCATCGAGCTGAACGAGGTCGAGGCGGTGCTGCGCGAGGCCTCGGGCGGTGCGAATGCGATCGCGATGTCCTGGCCGCCGCAGGACCCGTCGGGGCGTTTCGTGGTCGCGGCGCTCGAGACGAGCGTGGTCGACGAGGCCGCAGTGCTTGCGGCAGCGTCGCAAGCGCTGCCCGAGTACATGGTGCCGGCGCAGGTGATCTGCCTGCCTTCGTTTCCCGTCAACGCGAGTGGCAAGGCCGATCGCAAGGAGATCGCGCGGCGTGTCGAGACCTTGCTGCGCAGCGCCACGCAGGACGTCGACCTCTCGCACCTGTCGCCGGCGGCTCGCCGCCTGATGAACGCGGTGCTCACCGTCTCGCCGACGCTGTCCCCGCAAGTCGCGGTCGAGGCGGAGACGCTGATGGCCGCCGGCATGGACTCGCTGAGCTTCATCAGCCTCACCGCGGAGATCGAGCGGCTCTACGGTCGAACGCTCGACCAGGAGGAGGTCGTCAGGCTCTCGTTGCTGTCGTTCGACGACATCGTCACGCACCTCGAGGGTCGACGGGACTCGAAGCGCGGCCTCAGGCGATGGTTCGAGCGGTTGCTGACCCGCCGCTCACGCGGGGAGGGCCTGAATCGCCGGACCAACCGGGTGCTGCAGTTCATCCAGCGGTTCCCGGCCGTACTCGAGAACGCGCGAAAGCCGCTCGTGCTCGGCATCGGATCGTCGGGCATGTTCCGCGCGCTGGCGCCCGAAGACTTCGCCGCCGAAGCGCGGCGGCTGGGCCGCGACATCGAGTGCCTCAACGTCGGCATGGCCGCGATCAGCGTCAGTGGCATCGCGCGACTCGCCAAATGGATCGCGCGCACGTGCGAGCGCACGGGTGTACGACCGGCGGTCGTGCTGTACGAACTGGACCCTGCGCAGGTGAGCGTCCTGCCGGGACGTGGCGATGCGCAACTGCCGGACGCGTTTTTCAACGGCGAGCTCGAACCGTTTCCCGACGGCCGGTTCACGCCCGACTTCGAATGGTCGGCCGCAGACCGCGGCGCGTGGGTGCACGATCTGCCGGCGACGACGGTCAAGCGCCGGGCCAACTGGGAAAAGGAGCGCGACACCGAAGTTGCGCGCATCTACGCCGGTGACGTGCCGTTCGTGCCCGGCGCCATCGACGCCTGGCTCGCGGGCCTGCACGCACTGCAGGGCGTGACAGATCGCGTGATGGTGTTCATACACCCGGTCAACGCGGCGATGATGGGCGAGCTGCCGGCGCGGTTCCGCGGCGAGCGGTTCGAAGCCGTGCTGCGGCGGATCTCGGCGTTGGATGGCGTCGAGTTGATCGCGCCCGACCGCTTCGAACTCGAGGACGCCGACTTCCTCGACATCAACCACGTCAACCCCGGTGCCGGGCGGCCGAAGCTGAGTCGCCAGCTGGCGCGTAGAGTCTTCGGCTGACTGCGAACGCTTCTTCCGCGGTGGCGAGCGGAAAGCCGACAGCTCCCGTGCGTTCGCGGAGCGCCCAAGCACGACATTCACTCAATCGACGCGGGGCGACACCGGCAATGTGTGACCCGCCTCCCAATGTGCGGTGGGAGTCGGCGAGTTATGTCCATAGCGTCCCAAACCGATGTTGAGGCTGCATACAACGATGCCCAGACCACGGATTGGCCTGAGCGAAAACGCACACCTGTCGTGAGGCAGGGCCGCAAAGCCACGGTTCTCCCGTCAAGGGATGAAAGCCGGGTTCCCGAAACAAGCGCCGTTGCCGAGTCGCGTGCAGTGGTAATCCCTGCGCGCAACGGACACAACAACTTTCGGGAGCATCGGTATGCAAGTCACTGGTTCGAGCCTGCGCGCACTGACCGTCCTGGGGGCCGGAGTGCTCTTCTCGGCATCTGCGCTCGCGCAGAAGGACATTCCATATCCTTCCGGCGCCACGGCGACGGTCAGCGGCCAGAGCGTCACGATGAGTCCGACTGCCTTCAGCGTCGGCGCGGCCGGCAGCGCCACGCTCAGCGAAGCGCTA
>DASUMQ010000242.1:0-4744 GCA_036277615.1 Steroidobacteraceae bacterium | reverse complement strand
CCTCGAGGCGGCCGTGCGCCGTGTGCCGGCGCTCGGACGGGCGGGCATCCAGCTCTTTTTCAACGGTCCCGAGAGCTTCACGCCGGACGACCGCTATTACCTGGGAGAGACGCCGGAGGTGCGCGATCTCTTCGTCGCTGCGGGTTTCAATTCCGTCGGCATCGCCGCGAGCGGCGGCGCGGGCAAGGTGCTCGCCGAGTGGATCCTGCACCGGCGCCCGCCGCTGGACCTCGCGGACGTCGACATCCGACGCGTGATGCCTTTCCAGGCCAGTCGTCGCTATCTCCGCGACCGAACGGTCGAAACGCCCGGCCTGCTCTACGCGATGCACTGGCCGCATTACCAGTACCGCACGGCACGCGGCGCGCGTCGTTCGCCCCTGCACGACCGGCTGCTCGCGGCGGGCGCCTGCATGGGCGAAACCGCCGGCTGGGAACGACCCAACTGGTTCGGCGAGCCGGGCACCTCTCCGGCCTACGAATATTCGTACGGACGGCAGAACTGGTTCCCTGCCTGCGCGGTCGAGTGCCGCGCCGTGCAGCACGACGTGGCGTTGTTCGATCAGTGCTGTTTTCCGAAGTTCCTGGTGCAGGGCGCCGATGCCTGCACTGTGCTGAACGAACTGTCCACGGCGGACGTCGACGTCACGCCCGGCCGCATCGTCTATACGCAGTGGCTGAACGATCGCGGCGGCATCGAGGCCGACCTCACGATCACGCGCCTCGCGGACAAGGCCTTCATGGTCGTGACGTCTGCGATCTGCCAGACGCGCGACTTCGCCTGGCTCGAACGACACCTCGCGCAACGGCCCGAGGCGCGCTGCAGCGTCACGGACGTGAGCTCAGGCTTCGCGATGCTGGGCGTGATGGGCCCGCGCAGCCGCGAACTGCTGCACCGCCTCTCGGGCGCCGACCTCTCGAACGAAGCCCATCCGTTCGGCTTCGCGCGCGACATCGAGATCGGTTACGCGCGGGTCCGCGCGAGCCGCATCACGTACGTCGGCGAACTCGGCTGGGAACTCTACGTGCCGACCGAACAGTGCCTGCACGTCTACGAGCGACTGATCGAGGCCGGCGCGCAGTTCGGCCTGCGCCACGCCGGGTATCACGCGATGGCCGCCTGCCGCGTCGAGAAAGGCTACCGGCACTGGAGCCACGACATCGGCAGCGAAGACACGCCGCTCGAGGCGGGCCTCGGTTTTACCGTCGCCTGGGACAAGCCCGGCGGCTTCCTCGGGCGCGACGCGCTGCTGGTCCAGCGCGAGCGTCGGAGTCTCACTCGGCGACTCGTCCAGGTCATGGTGGACGACCCTACTGCCGATGCGCCTCTGCTCTACCACGAGGAGCCGCTCGTGCGCGACGACGTCATCGTGGGCTCGATCCGCTCGGGCGCGTGGGGACACCGGGTCGAGCGCTCGCTCGGCATGGGTTATGTGGGCTGCGACGCCGGCGTGACCCCCGAGTGGCTCGCGCGTGGACGCTGGGCAGTGGAGGTCGCCAACCGTCGCCATCCCTGTCGGGTGCAGTTGCGCCCGTGGTACGACGCCGCAAACGAACGGATCCGGAGTTGAGCAGCCCTTGAAGACGCATGCGCAGGTCGTGGTGATCGGGGGCGGCGCCGTCGGCTGCAGCGCGCTCTACCACCTGACGCAACTCGGCGTCACGGACGCCGTGCTGCTCGAGCGCGATGAACTGACCGCTGGCTCGACCTGGCACGCGGCCGGCAACTGCCCGAACTTTTCGACGTCCTGGAACGTGCTCAAGCTGCAGCGCCACAGCACGCGGCTCTACGCCTCGCTGGCGCGGACGGTGGGCTACGACATCGACTACCACGTCACCGGCAGCGTTCGTCTGGCACACACACGCGACCGCGTCGACGAGTTCCGTCACGTCGCCTCGCAGGCCCGCGCCCAGGGCATCGAATTCGAACTGCTGAGCCCGGCCGAGATCGTCGAGCGCCACCCGTTCGTCGAGACGCACGACATCCTGGCGGGGCTCTACGATCCGTACGACGGGGACATCGATCCGGCGCAGCTCACCCAGGCGCTCGCCAAGGGATCCCGAGACGCGGGCGCCGTGATTTATCGCGGCACCAAGGTCACGGCGATCGAAAGGCAGTCGTCGGGCGAGTGGCTGCTGCGCACGAACCAGGGCGACATCCGCGCCGGATCGGTCGTCAATGCCGCCGGGTATCGCGGCGGCGAGGTCGCCGCGATGGTCGGCGCATACCTGCCGATCGTGACCATGTCGCACCAGTATCTCGTCACCGAGGCCCTGCCTGAGCTCGTCGCACGCGGACAGCGGCGGTTGCCGCTGCTGCGCGACCCCGACGTCAGTTACTACCTGCGCCAGGAACGCCACGGCTTCATCCTCGGGCCGTACGAGGGTCGACCGCAGGCGCATTGGCTGCAGGGCATCCCGGAGGCCTTCGCGCACCAGCTCTTCGACGACGACCTCGGGCGTCTCGAGTCCTACATCGAGGCCGCGTACGCACGCGTGCCGATCCTGGGCACGGCCGGCATCCGGCGCGTCATCAACGGTCCGATCCCCTATGCGCCCGACGGCAACCCGTTGATCGGTCCCGCACCGGGGCTGCCCGGGTTCTTCCATTGCTGCGCGTTCACGTTCGGCATCGCGCAAGCCGGCGGCGCCGGCAAGGTCGTCGCCGAGTGGGTAGTGCACGGCACGCCCGAGTGGGACGTGTGGCCGCTCGATTCCCGGCGCTACCACGACTATGCAGACGACGCGTTCGTGCTCGCCAAGGCGGTCGAGACGTACCGGCACGAGTACGGTGTCGGCTATCCCGTCGAAGAGCGGCCCGCCGGGCGACCCGCGAAGACCTCGCCGGCCTACTCGCGGCTCGCAGCCAAGGGCGCCCGCTTCGGCGCGCGCGGCGGCTGGGAGCGTGCCGTCTATTTTCCGCGGCCGGACGACCCGACGGAGCCGGAGCTGTCGTTCCGCCGCCCCGCCTGGCACGCAGCGGTACAGCGCGAATGCGACGCGGTGCAGAACCGAGTGGCGGTGCTGGACCTGCCCGGCTTCACGCGGTTCGAGGTGCGCGGGTCCGCGGCCGCCACGTGGCTCGATCACATGGTCGCAGGGGTCGTGCCCATGCCCGGCCGCACGGCGCTCAATTACCTGCTCGACGATCGCGGCGGCATCGTCACCGAAATGACGCTCACGAACCTCGGCGACGGACGTCACTGGCTGATCGGCGCCGCCGCCGGCGAGCGCCACGACGAGCACTGGCTGCGTGCGCACCTGCCGGACGACACGTCCGTGCGCGTCGACAACCTCACGACCGACCGTGGCACGCTGATCGTCGTCGGACCGCGGTCCAGGGAATTGCTGTCGCGGCTCAGCCCGGCCGACTTTTCGAACGCGGCGTTCCCCTGGCTGGCGGCGCGAGAGATCGAGGTCGGTCCTGCGAAGTGCGTTGCGATCAGGGTCAATTACGTCGGGGAGTTAGGGTGGGAACTTCATGTTCCAGTCGATGACGTACTGCCTGTCTACGATCTGCTCGGCAGCGCCGGTGAATCGCTCGGAATCGCCGATTTCGGGCTGTACGCGATGGACAGCCTGCGGCTCGAGAAAGGCTATCGCGCCTGGAAGGCCGACCTGACGACCGAGTACACGCCCGCCATGGCGTCGCTCGACCGTTTCGTCCGACTCGACAAACCCGGCGGCTTCGTCGGCCAGCCGGCCCTGCAAAGGGAACGCGCCCGCGGCGGTCCGACGGTGAGGTTCGTGCCCCTGCTCGTCGACGCTGGCGACGCCGACGCGGCAGCCGTGTCGATCGTGTTCCATGACGACGAGCAGGTCGGCCTCGTGACCTCGGGCGGTTACGGCTACCGCATCGGTCGCAGCATTGCCCTCGCCTTCCTCCGCGCGGACCTCGCACGACCAGGCACGGCGGTCGACGTCGAGATCCTCGGCGAGCGACGGGCGGCGGTCGTTGCCGAGGCGACGCCCTACGACCCCGACAATCTTCGACTTCGCGGTTAGTTATTATTTTTCAAATTGATAGACCCATTAGTTAAACTCAATTGTCGTCGGGTCAGGAGGACGTTCCGACTCCGGCGGTACGGCTCAACGCGGCCTCGTTCAAACCGCCGACCAGCGCCTGTAACTGCAGGTGCGAGAGCACGACGCCATGCCGGGCCCCCGACAATGCACGCTCGGCGTCAAAGACTTGTTGACGCAACGTCAGTACGTCGAGGTTGGTGCGGTTGCCGACCGTGGCGCCGAGTTCCCCGGCCTGCAGCGACAGTCGCGCCGAGGAGAGCGCCTGCTCCAGTGCCGCGACGCGCAACATGCCGTCGCGGACGTCGGCCAGCGTGTCGGCGACGATCAGCGCCACTTCACGTCGCGTCGCCTCGCGACGCTGTTCCGCTTCGCGCAGGCGCAGCACGGCCGCGCGGTGTCGCGACGCCAGCGCCCCGCCGGCAAACAGTGGCATGCGGAACTGCAGTCCCGTCGACTTGACCGTGGACCGGTCCGGGTCCACCAGGGAAGGAGCCCCGCCGTCGCGTTGCTGTTCCTCGAACGCGACGACCAGGTCGATCGTGGGCCGACCCGCCAGTCGTGTCTCGCGTTCGTCGGCCGTGGCGATCCGCGTCTCCAGGTCCCGCAGCCGCAGGTCGGGATTGTTCTCCTGTGCACGTTGCAGCCAGGTGGCGTCGTCCTCGAGGGCAAAGTCGTAAGCGCTCTGGGGCAGCGATTCAACCGAGTCGATCCCGAGTCCC
>DASUMQ010000241.1:0-13634 GCA_036277615.1 Steroidobacteraceae bacterium | reverse complement strand
CGCGTGCACCCGCTCTCGCGGGTCGGCGCCCTGCCACCCGCGAAGTTGCGCGAGCTCGTGCGCCAGGCTCGCGAATACAGCTTCGAGTTCCTCGAGTGGAAGAAGCAGTTCGTCCTGCGCCAGCACTGGCTCGCGCACAACAAGGGCACCTGCGCGCGTTGCGGACGCAAGCTCGTGCGCGCTTACCTCGGCGAAACCGATCGACGGACCTTCTTTTGCGCGCACGACCAGAAGCTGTACGCAACGCCAGCCCAGGCGCGTGTGGCCGCCAGGACGGTAGCAGACGCCCGCAAGGGCGGTCGGCGCCCGGTGGCCCGAGCCGAACCGCCATTGGAGCGAAGCACCGAGCGCGCGACCCGCGGCGGCCAGGGCGCTGCCGAGTGACGCGCGCGCCGGGCGCCCGGGGAACCACGGCGGCGCGAAAGCGTTCGCGGGCTTCATGATCTACGTCGGCACCGCGGGTTGGACCCTGTACAGGGCCGCCGACGCATTCCCGGTCGCCGGCACGATCCTCGAGCGCTACGCGGCCGTACTGCCGGCGGTCGAGGTCAACAGCTCGTTCTACCGGTCGCACTCGCCGACAACCTACGCGAAGTGGGCCGCCTGCACGCCGCGACGCTTCCGGTTCGCGGTCAAGCTGCCGCAGGAGATCACGCACGAGGAACGACTGCGACGCTCGCGCAGGCCGCTCGAGTCTTTCCTCGCCGAAACGCGGGGGCTCGGCAGGCGGCTGGGGCCGCTGCTGGTGCAGCTGCCACCGTCGCTCGAATTCGAATCTCGCATCGCGCGACGCTTCTTCGGCATGCTGAGGCAGATGCACGACGGGCCGGTCGTGTGTGAGCCGCGACACCAGAGCTGGTTCACCGAGCGTGCGGAGGCGGTGCTGGTCGAGCATCGCGTCGGACGCGTCGCGGCCGATCCCGCGACGGTGCCGGCGGCAGCCCGCCCCGGCGGTTGGCCCGGCGTCGCCTACTGGCGGTTGCACGGCTCGCCCCGCAAATACTGGTCCGTCTACGACACCGAGCGCCTGCGACGCTGGGCCGCCGCTGCGCTCGCGTTGCCGCGTCGGACCGACGCCTGGTGCGTGTTCGACAACACCGCCGGCGGAGGTGCCGTGCGCAACGCGCTCGAGTTCGCAGCGCTCGTCGGTGGACCGCGCGGCAGGCACGTCGCGGCAGTCCACGATCGACCCCGACGACGCCCGCGCGCAGCATGATCTGCCGATCCCAGGGAGCATCACCGTCGATGAACGCCGCACTTCAGCGCATGACGCCGTCCGAAGCACTGGTCGAAACCATGGTGGCCAACGGCGTCCGTCACGTCTTCGGCATCGTCGGGTCCGCGTATATGGACGCGCTCGACCTGTTCCCGGCGGCCGGGATCCGCTTCGTGCCGGTCGCGCACGAACAAGGTGCGGCACACATGGCCGACGGCTATGCGCGCGCCTCGGGCCGGCACGGCGTCTGCATCGCGCAGAACGGCCCCGGTGTCACCAACTTCGTGACGGCGATCGCGGCGGCCTACTGGGCGCATTCGCCGGTCGTGTTCATCACGCCCGAGACGGGCTCGATGACGATCGGCCTCGGCGGATTCCAGGAAACGGAGCAGTTGCCGATCTTCTCCAGGATCACGAAGTTCCAGGGTCACGTGAACAACCCGCAGCGCATGGCCGAGCTCGCCGGGCGTTGCTTCGACCGCGCGATGCTCGAAATGGGACCCGCGCAGCTCAACGTTCCGCGCGATCATTTCTACGGGGAATGCGTCGCGACGGTGCCGCCGCCGATGCGATTCGGCCGCGGTGCGGGGGACGCCGCGGCACTCGACGACGCCGCCGTGCTGCTGGCGGCTGCGACGTTCCCGGTGATCCTGGCCGGCGGCGGCGTGATCCTGGCGGACGGCTCCACCGAAGCCATGGCGCTCGCAGAACTGATGCATGCGCCGGTCTGCAACAGTTACCTGCACAACGATTCGTTCCCGGCCTCGCACCCGCTCTGGTGCGGGCCGCTCGGCTACCAGGGCTCGAAGGCCGCGATGCGACTGATCGCGCAGGCCGACGTCGTGCTCGCGCTCGGCACGCGGCTCGGGCCGTTCGGGACGCTGCCGCAGCACGGCCTCGACTACTGGCCCACCGACGCGAAGATCGTCCAGGTCGACGCCGACGCGAAGGTGCTCGGCCTCGTCAAACCGATCTCGGTCGGCATTCACGGGGACGCGAAGGCCGCCGCGGCTGCGTTGATCGAGCGCCTGCGCGGGCGCGATCTCGCCTGCACCGCCAACCGCGAGGAGCGTGCGCGCCGCATCGCCCACGAAAAGGAAGCGTGGGAACGGGAGCTCACCGAGTGGACCCACGAGCGCGACCCGTTCTCACTCGAAGTCGCGAGGAACTCGGACCTCCTGCATCCACGCCAGGTGCTCCGTGAGCTCGAGCAGGCGATGCCACGGGACGCGATGGTGTCGACCGACATCGGCAACATCTGCTCGGTCGCGAATTCGTACCTGCGATTCGACCGGCCCCGCTCGATGTTCGCCGCCATGAGCTTCGGCAATTGCGGCTACGCGTTTCCGGTCGCCTGCGGCGCGAAGGTCGCCGCGCCCGAACGGCCTGCGGTCGCGTACGTCGGCGACGGCGCGTGGGGCATCAGCCTGAACGAGCTGCTGACGTGTGTACGCGAGAAGATCGGCGTGACGGTCGTCGTGTTCAACAACGGCCAGTGGGGTGCCGAGAAGAAGAATCACGTCGACTTCTATTCACGACGCTTCCTCGGCGTGAACCTCGTGAGCCCGAGCTGGGCCAAGGTCGCGCAGGCGTTCGGATGTGCCGGCGTGACGGTGGACACGCTGGCCGACGTCGGCCCCGCGCTGCGGCAAGCCGAGCAGGCACAGGCCGACGGCACCTGCACCGTGCTCGAGATGATGGTGACGCAGGAACTCGGCGACCCGTTCCGGCGTGACGCGCTGTCGAAGCCCGTGCGCTACCTCGACAAGTACAAGGCGTACACCTAGGCCCCTGGCGGCGTCATCGACGCGCGCGGGTTGCGCGTCGTCCGCGTCCGGCGCCGCGACCAGTCTTGCCGGCCGCCTCGAAGTACGGTGCAAGGTATCCACACACGAGCACCTTGGCCTGCTCGAGGATGCGATCGTCCTTGCCGCCCGATTCGATCGACCACAGGTCCAGCACCGCCGTCAGCGCCTCGATCGTGCAGCGTGCGATCAGCAACGCCTTGTCCGGCCTGAGCCCTGCGTCCACCAGCTCCCGCGAGAGCGTGCCGGCGATTTCGACGGACTGCTGGCGATCGTGCTCGAGCAGGTCGGGCGAGGAACGCATCGCGAGCCGCAGCGCCGTGGCGCCGCCCGCACGCCGACGCGCCTCGGCCACCGCCTGCACGCCGTTGCCAATCATCCGGCGCCAGTCGGGCGAGTGCGCCAGGCCGCTGATCATCTGCTTGCCGATCTCGACGCGGGTCTCGTTCTGCCGCTTGAACAGCGCGAGCAGGACGGCCTGCTTGTTGGGGAAATACTGGTAGAGCGTCGCGACGTTCACGTCGGCCGTCCGCGATATCAGGTTGGTCGTCAGCGCCTCGGTGCCGACCTTGTCGAGCAATTCGGCCGTCGCATCGAGGATGCGCTCGAACGTCGCCTGCCCGCGCGCCTGCATCGGCGTGCGGCGCAAGTCGAGCTCGGCTCCCTTGGTCCGACGCGGCACGCGCGTCGACGACCGGACCCGGACACCTCGATTCATCTGCCTGCGCGCCTGCTTGCTCGAACCTGCTGCCATCATGCCGCTCCGTAAAACCAGATAGTGCCGCCTGCCGCGCAAGTATCGCTCCCGGCGCGGGTCGGCGGCAGGTACAAGTGTCCTACAAATCTGAGTAGAGCTTGGATTTTTCGCGCGGACGTGGCGACCAGTGGTCGCCCCGAACCACGTCGAGCGAGCGCTAGCTTGGGTCGGGTCGCGGGGCCGCGACCGTGCCGCTGCGCCGCGTTGGTATACTCGCGCTTTTGCGCGACTCGCGAGCCTCCCATGCCCAAAGCGGCCGTCCCGGTCCCCCGCACCTTCCAGGACCTGATCCTCGCATTGCAACGTTACTGGGCCGAACGGGGCTGCGTGATCATGCAGCCGTACGACATGGAGGTCGGCGCGGGCACGTTCCACACTGCGACGTTCCTGCGCGCGGTCGGGCCCGAGCGCTGGAGTGCTGCATACGTGCAGCCTTCGCGTCGCCCGGCCGATGGCCGCTACGGCGAGAATCCTTTCCGCCTGCAGCACTACTATCAGTATCAAGTCGTCATCAAGCCCTCGCCCGTCGACTTCATCGACCTGTACCTCGGCTCGCTGCGCGCCGTGGGCATCGACCCCCTCGTGCACGACATCCGCTTCGTCGAAGACAACTGGGAATCGCCGACGCTCGGGGCGTGGGGCCTGGGTTGGGAGGTCTGGCTCAACGGCATGGAGGTCACGCAGTTCACGTACTTTCAGCAGGTGGGCGGGCTCGACTGCCGCCCCGTGATGGGCGAGATCACCTACGGCCTCGAGCGACTCGCGATGTACCTGCAGGGCGTCGAAAGCGTCTTCGACCTGGTCTGGACCGACGGGCCGCTCGGGCGTGTCACGTACGGCGACGTGTATCACCAGAACGAGGTCGAGCAATCGAAGTTCAACTTCGAGCTGGCCGACATTGACGAGCTGTTCCGTCAGTTCGATGCACACGAGCGTGAATGCCTGGCGCTCCTCGAGGCGAAGCTGGCGCTGCCGGCCTACGAGCGCATGCTCAAGACCTCGCACACCTTCAACCTGCTCGATGCGCGCAAGGCGATCTCCGTGACCGAGCGCCAGCGCTACATCCTGCGCGTGCGCACGCTCGCCCGCGGCGTGGCCGAGGCTTACTACGCGAGTCGCGAGGCGCTCGGGTTCCCGATGCTGGGTGGGGGGCTGTCCCCTATTTCTGAAGGAAATCGGGGACTGTCCCCCGTTCGAGGTATCGACCCGCCGCTGCCGGAAAAGGGACTCAAGACGGGAGGCCTCGCGTGAGTGCCGTCCGTGACTTCCTGGTCGAGATCGGCACCGAAGAGTTGCCCCCGAAGTCGCTGCTCGCGCTGAGCGCTTCGTTTGCGCAGGGCGTGGAGCAGGGACTGCGGCAGGCCGGACTGCGCTTCGGCGCGGTCGAGCGCTTCGCGACGCCGCGGCGCCTGGCCGTGCGCGTGCGCCGGCTCGCCGAGCAGCAGCCGGACCGGCCCCTGGAAAAACGCGGCCCGCCGGTCAAGGCGGCCTTTGACGCGAGCGGCAATCCCACCCAGGCCGCACTCGCGTTCGCGCGTGGCTGCGGGGTCGAGGTGACCGCGCTCGAGCGGCTCGACACGCCCAAGGGGCAGTGGCTCGTGCATCGCGGCGTCGAGCCGGGCGCGCGCACGGTCGACCTGCTGCCCGCGATCGTAGCGGCCGCGCTCGATGCGCTGCCGATCGCGAAACGCATGCGCTGGGGCGACGGCGAGGCAGAGTTCGTGCGCCCGGTGCACTGGGTCGTGATGCTGTTCGGCCGCGAGACCGTGACGGCCGACATCCTCGGTATCCGCGCCTCGAACCTCACCTACGGCCACCGCTTCATGGCGCCCAAGGCGATCCGCCTGGCCACGCCGATGGCGTACGTGCGGCAGTTGCAGAAGCGCGGCCGCGTCCTCGTCGACGTCGACGCGCGGCGCGAGGCGATTCGTCGTGGTGTCACCGGTGCGGCGGAGCAGCTCGGCGGCGTCGCCGTGATCGCGGACGCGCTGCTCGACGAGGTGACCGGCCTGGTCGAGTGGCCGGTGCCGCTGGCGGGCCGTTTCGACGCGAAATACCTCGAGCTGCCGCCGGAGGTGCCGATTGCGACGATGCAGGACCACCAGCGCTACTTCCCCGTGCGCGACCCGCAGGGACGGCTGATGCCGTGGTTCGTGACGGTCGCCAACATCGAGAGCCTCGACCCGGCACAGGTGATCGCGGGCAACGAGCGAGTCGTGCGTCCACGCCTGTCCGACGCGGCGTTCTTCTACGCCACCGACCGACAGCGGCGGCTCGATGCGCACGTCGACGGGCTCAAGCGCGTGACGTACCAGACGCAGCTCGGCTCGCTGCACCAGAAAACCGAACGTGTGCGGATCCTTGCGCGCGCGGTCGCCTCCGCGATCGGTGCCGACCCGCAGCTGGCCGACCGCGCCGCCCAGCTCGCGAAGTGCGACCTGCTCACGGACATGGTGGGCGAGTTCCCGGAACTGCAGGGCCTGATGGGTCGCTACTACGCGCAGCACGACGGCGAGGCTTCAGACGTGGCCGAGGCGCTGCGCGAGCAGTACCTGCCGCGTTTTGCCGGCGACGAGCTGCCAGCGACGCCGTCGGGCATGGCACTGTCGATCGCGGACAAGCTCGACACCATTGCGGGCATCTATGCGACGGGCCAGAAGCCCTCGGGCACGCGCGATCCGTTCGGGCTGCGGCGCGCGGCGCTGGGGCTGCTGCGCACGGCGATCGAACGCCGGCTCGACCTCGACCTGCCGCAGTTGCTCACGCAGGCGGTGGCTGCCGCGCGTGACGACATGGAGTCCATCGCCGCGACGCAGGGCAAGACCGTGCCCCCCGCAGACCTCGATGCGCTGCGCAACGAGGTCTACGACTACGTGATCGAGCGCCTGCGCGCCTACTACGTCGAGGGCGACACGGGTCTCGAGGTCACGCCCGAGATGTTCGACGCCGTGCTGACGACACGCCCCACCTCGCCGCTCGATTTCGACGCACGGCTGCGGGCACTCGTGCAGTTCCTGCAACTGCCCGACGCCGCGAGTCTCGCGGCCGCGAACAAGCGCATCGCAAACATCCTCCGCAAGACCGACGAGGCCGTGGGCACCACCGTCGACGCGGAGCGCCTGGTCGATCCGGCGGAGCAGATCCTGGCCGAGCAGGTCGACGCGATCGCGCGGGTCGTGGAACCCCGCTTTGCGGCACGCGATTACGCGCCGGGACTGCAGCAGCTCGCCGCGCTGCGCCCGGCGGTGGACGCTTTCTTCGATTCGGTCATGGTCATGACCGACGACGCGTCCTTGCGTTCGAACCGCCTTGCGTTGCTCAATCGCATGCGTGGCCTGTTCATGCGGGCGGCCGACTTGTCGCGACTGCCGGGCTGAGCTCGACCGTCCCGCGGCGGCCGCGATCACGACAACGCAAGGGGAGCACGACGGCGCATGCAGTGGATTCGCTCGCTCCTCTACACCTGCCTGTTGTTCCTCGTGACCGCCGTGTTCGGGGTCATCGTGCTCATCGGCGCGTGCCTGCCGCTCTCGTTCGAGCAGCGGTACGCGATCCCGCGCGCCTGGGGTCGCGTGCTCACCTGGCTCGCCGGCGTCGTCTGCGGTCTCGGCTACACGATCGAAGGGCACGAGAACCTGCCGACCCGGCCCTTCATCTCGCTCTGGAAGCACTCCTCGGCCTGGGAAACGATGGCGCAGATGTTCGTCGTCCCGCCGGCCTCCTGGCTGCTCAAGCGCGAGGTGATCTGGATCCCGATCGTCGGCTGGGCCGTGCGCACCTACAAACCGATCGCGATCAATCGCAGCGCGGGACACTCGGCCGTCAACCAGGTCGTGGCGCAGGGCCGCGAGCGTCTCGCCGCCGGCATGGGCGTCGTCGTGTACCCGGAAGGGACGCGCGTCGCACCGGGCCACACGCGCAAGTACGGCATCAGCGGCGCGCTGCTCGCCTGCGAGACCGGCGCGCCGATCGTGCCGATCGCGCACAACTCGGGCTACTTCTGGCGTCGTCGCGGCCTCCTGAAGAAGCCGGGCACGATTCGCGTCGTGATCGGCCCGCCGATCGACCCGACGGGACTCACGCCACGCGAAGTCAACGAGCGAGCACAGCGCTGGATCGAAGCGAAGGTCGCCGAAATCGTCGCGCAGCCAGGCGGTCAACCGCGCTGAGCGCGGCGCCTCCGCGCGGGCCTGGACGGGCGCTGCGGGTTCTTCTGCTTCGGTGGCGGCAGGACGCGGGCGGTCTCCGTCACGAGCCGCGTCATCAACTCCGCGTCCTCGAGCGCCTCGTCGATCAGCAGGTGCGGGCGGGCCCCGGGGTACGGCAAGCCTTCCTTCGGCGCCGCGAGCAGCGCGCGGCCCTCGGCCGTGGGCTTGAGGAAGAACTGGTTGTCGCAGAGCAACGCGACCACCTTGCCGTCGGCGTAGAGCGCGTACTCGCCGAACATCCGACGGAACGTGATCGGGCCCGCCCGCCGCAACTGGTCGCAGACGTACTCGACGAACTCGAGATCGGTGGCCACGCGCGCCTCCGCACGGCGAGGGTGCCGGCATTGTCGCAGCGGTCAGGGTGCAGCGCGACCCGGCGGCGACGCGTCAACGGTTGGCGCGCGGCGGACGCTCCGTCTTGCGCATGAGCCACGCCACGAGCATGCCGCTGAGATAACCCAGCGCCCAGAATTCGGTGCCGGTCATCGCTTGCACTCCCAGGTCGTCGATCCTCCTGGCAAAGGATGCAGGACCGTAAAGTCGGCGGCAGGCTCACCGGATCGACAGCTCCCGTCGGCGCGCCACTTCACGGCGCGTAGGCCGCGCGGTCGGGTGCGGGGTACGATCGTCCGCCCGAGTCTGCGCGCGTGGCGGCGTGCGATCCTGGCGCGTGGCCCGGTCGAGTCGATCGAACGCCTGGCGGACGTCGACCGCGAGGCTTTCCACTTCCGGCAGGGCGGAGCCGTTGGCCGTGAATCCGAACACGACCTGGCCCGCGTACGACATCAGCGTGACGTTGAGCCCGATGCCGCCGATCAGCGTCGAAATCGGAAAGAGCGCCTCGAGGCGTGCGCCGTTGAGGTACAGCGGGCCTGCGGGGCCGCGTACGTTCGACACCAGCATGTTGGCCGGCCGCATTCCGAAACGCTCCGGCTTCGCCACTGCGAGTGTCTCGGACAATGCGAAAGCCATCACGGCATAAGCGTACGCGACGTCCTTGCCCAGGCTCCCCAGCTCGACCTTCGCACTGCGAGTGTTCTCGGCGATTGCCTGCAGGCGCCGGTCGATGCGCGCGTTCACGGGCCCGAGTGGCGGCCAGATCGCCGAAACGTTCGTGGTGGCCTGTCGCGCCGCGTCGTCGCGCAGCGAGACCGGACAGAGCGCCACGAGCGGGTGAGCGAGCGCCACGTCGCGACCACCCAGGTAGCGATGCATCGCGGCGTCGAGCACGCAGAGCGCGACGTCGTTGAGCGTCGCGCCGGTGCGGCGGGCGACCCGCTGCATCCCGTCGAGTGGCAGCACCGTGTGCGCGATCGAGCGCGCGTTGAGAATCGGCTCGTTCATCGGCGTGTGCGGCGCGGTGAACGCCCGTGCGGCCTCCGGCGTGTAGCCGCGCAGGCCGGCGAGCGTCTGCTCGACGAGGTACAGCGAGCCGAGCCCGATCGAGTAAGTGCGCCGCGCCAGCACGCGCGCCTCGCGCTCGAGCGCCTGTCGCAGGTCGTGCGGCGCCGGCCGTGGGCGCGACGCGTGCGCGAGCGCCACGGTGGCGCGAATCGTGCGATCGGACGCCGACTCGGAGAGCGAGCGGCGCAGGATTTCCATGCCCGACTCGCCGTCGACCAGCGAGTGGTGGCACTTGTGGTAGACGGCGAAGCGATCACCCTCGAGCCCGTCGATCACGTACACCTTCCAGCCCGGCCGGTGCCGATCGAGCATGGGCGCGTGCAGGTCGGCGAGCAGTTCGTGCAACTGCCGGTCACTGCCGGGCGCCGGCAGCGCCAGATGCAGCACGTGCTGGCCGGCGTCGACGTGCTGGACCTCGCGCCAACGGGGCATGCCGGTCTTGCGGAACACCGGTACGCGGTTGAACGGCGCCTGCGGCTTTGCCGCGCGGTACGCCTCGACGATCTGTCGAACGACCGCGCCGCCGCCACGCTCCGGTTTGCGGAAGAGCAGCACGGCGCCGACGTGCCGCGGATTGTCGACGCTCTCCGTGAGGAGAAACATCAGGTCGAGCATCGGGATCGGTGTGGTGTCCGTCATGTGCATCCCTGCGAGCGTCCCGGGCGCGGCGCCGCAGTCCCCCGTCGGCCAATGGTCGCGCGCGACTGCGCGATCGATGCCCGGAGCGACTCTCGTCCCGGGCGTCGCGAGCCGTCAATCGGGAGCAGTACGCACCCGACACCCGCACGCGACCGCGCGTGTCGCGCTGCGGCACCTGCGGGTCAGGTGGCGACGGCCGGCGTCGTCGTGAGCACGCGCTCGAGCACGACCAGCGGCATGCGACCCTGCAGCAGCACGTCGTGGAACGCGCGAAGGTCGAAACGATGGCCCGCGCGCTGCCGCGATTCGTCGCGCAGCCGGACCCATTCGGCGTAGCCGATCGCATAGCTGCAGGCCTGGCCCGGCCAGACACAGTAACGGTCGATTTCACGTTGCACGCGCGGCCGCGGCATGGCCGTCGCGTCGACCATGTAGTCGGTCGCCTGGCGGCGGCTCCAGCGCTGCGCGTGCAGGCCGGTGTCGACCACCAGGCGCACGGCGCGAAAGAGCAGGGACTGCAGATAGCCGACTCGACCGAGCGGGTCGTCCTCGTACATGCCGAGTTCGTCGGCGAGCTGCTCGGCGTAGAGCGCCCAGCCCTCGCCGTAGGCCGCGAAACCGCCGCCGAGCCGGCGGATCAGCGGGATCCGGGTCGATTCGCGTGCGATCGAACCTTGCCAGACGTGACCCGGCAAGGCCTCGTGATAGGTCAGCGTGGGCAACGAGAATTTCGGCCAGTCGCTCGTGTCCTTCAGGTTGATGTAATAACGACTCGGCCGCGTGCCATCGAGCGAGGCGCCGCGCGCATAGCCGTTGGGGGCCCCGTCCTCGATTTCCGGCGGCACACGGACGATTTCGAACGGCGAGGCGGGCTGCGTGCGGAAGGCCAGCGGCAACTTCGCGCGCATCGCGGCAGCCTGTCGGTTCAGCGCCGCGAGCAGCTCGGCGCGTCCGGGATCGGTGTTCGGGTAGAGCTGGTCCGGTCGCCGCGACAGCGCATCGATGCGCGCGGCAACGGTGCCCCGGGTCATGCCTTGCTTGCGCAACAGTCCGTCGAGCCGCGCGGTGAGCTCGGCCACCTTCTCGCGCCCGAAGCGATGCACTTCATCGGGTGCCTTGCGGGTGGAGGTCTGGTACGCGAGCGCGCCGGCATAGAACGCGTCCCCGTCTTTCAGTTTCCAGACGCCGGCCTCGGCTGAAGCGCGCGCACGCACCTTGCGGACGGCGTCGAGCTGGCGTGCGAGGGCCGGGTACACCTGCCGGGCGATGTGGTCTGCAGCGCGGGCCTGCCAGTCGCCGGGAAGCCCCGCCGACGCGGCCCGCGTCGAGAGCGAAGTCGCGAGGTTGCTGTGAACGGGGTGCGGCGATCGAAGTTTCTCGAGTTGCGCGAGCGTCGTATCGAGAGCGAAGTCCGGGGCGATCACGCCGCGAGCCGCGTCCTGCTCGAGCATCGCCGTCGATTCCTCCAATGCGCGGGCGAACCCGGAGAGGCGTTGCAGATAAGCCTCGGCGTCGCCGGTCGCCTGAACCGGATGGTTCGACGCGAGGAAATCGGGCACGTGCTGGTACGGGCCGGACAACTGGCTGACCGCGTACGGCGTCCACGTGGATTCACCGAACGGGAAGCGGGCACCCCACTCCACGACCTGGGTGGAAGACCATTCGATCACGTCACGGTCGACCTGTGACGACGAGGAGAGACGTTCGCGCGGGATGCGGCGAAGCTGCTCGAGGCGGGCTCGGTGGTGCGCGACGGTGCGCTCGCGCCCGGCGGTCGAATAATCGTTGAGCCGCGTACGCAGGTACGCCTTCGCGCCGGTGTCGAGCCCCCACATCGTGGCCGACTGCGGCCGTTCGACGAGGTCCTCGTCGAAGCAAGCATCGAGCAGAGCTCGCAGCGCGTCATCGGCCGTAGCCTCGACCGCGCGAGCACGCGGCGCGAGCAGTTCGAGCAGGCCGACGCCCCCGGCCAATGCCGATGCGCACAGGAAGTGGCGACGGTCCATGAGGGCCTCGTCCTTGCCGCAAAACGACCGCCAATATACCGGTGACCGTCGGGTCCTGGGACGCGCGCGGGAGGTTCAGGAAGTCTCGTTCGGGCCCATCGGCCGCGCGCGCCCTTGGCGAATTCGCGTGTCAGCCGATCCTTACGCAGCGCCTGAGTCTGCGCTCCGGTTGTCGACTGCAAGGCCTTTATCCACCGGAAAAATCATTCGTTTCCCGGGTCGGCGAAACGGACCGTGCACAGCGGTGTCCGGGCGGGCTGTCCTACGCAAAGGGTTCCTGTCCTACAGAGGTCCCTTAAACGATTCAGGTTTGTTATTTGTGGCGAAAAATCATCGTCGCACTCCATCCCGCCCTAGACGGACAGGACAACCATGCAACGTGCCCCCGAGCTCGCTGCCGCCGGCTTGCAGGCTCCCGTTCCCGCGTTCGAAGAGCTGGTCGACCTGCGAGCCGAACGCCTCGCTGCGGACGCGCGCCAGCGCCAGATCCTCTCGGCCTTCATGGCGTTTCGTGACGGTGACTTCACCGCGCGGCTGCCGGCGGACTGGCCGGGCGTAGACGGCCGCATCGCCGAAGCCTTCAACCAGGCGATCGGTCACAAGCAACGCCTGCTCAGCGAGGTCGGACGGCTGTCGTCGACCGTCGGGCGCGAGGGGCGTCTGCAACAGCGCATGTCGTTGCCGGGCGTCATGGGAGGCTGGGCCACGACGGTCGATTCGCTCAACACGCTGATCGACGATCTCGTTCGCCCGACGACCGAGATTGCCCGCACGATCGGCGCCGTCGCCAAGGGCGACCTCAGCCAGTCGATGGACCTCGAGGTCGACGGTCGACCCCTCAAGGGCGAGTTCCTGCGTTCGGCCAAGCTGGTCAACTCGATGATCGAGCAGCTCGCCGTGTTCACGTCCGAAGTGACGCGCGTCGCGCGCGAGGTCGGCACCGAGGGCAAGCTCGGCGGCCAGGCCAAGGTCCGTGGCGTGTCGGGCGTCTGGAAGGAACTTACGGATTCGGTCAACCAGATGGCGGGCAACCTGACGGCGCAGGTGCGCAACATTGCCGAGGTGACGATTGCGGTCGCCAACGGCGACCTCTCGAAAAAGATCACGGTCGACGTGCGCGGCGAGATCCTGCAGCTGAAGGAAGCGACCAACACGATGGTCGAGCAGTTGCGATCGTTCGCGTCCGAGGTCACTCGCGTCGCGCGCGAGGTCGGCACTGACGGCCGTCTCGGTGGCCAGGCGGTCGTGCCGGGCGTCGCCGGCACCTGGAAGGACCTGACCGATTCGGTGAACTCGATGGCGTCGAACCTCACCGCCCAGGTCCGCAACATCGCCGACGTGACGATCGCCGTGGCCAACGGCGACCTCTCGCGAAAGATCACCGTCGACGTGCGCGGCGAGATCCTGCAGCTGAAGGAAGCCATCAATACGATGGTCGACCAGCTGCGCTCGTTCGCCTCCGAAGTGACGCGCGTGGCGCGCGAGGTCGGCACCGAGGGCAAGCTCGGCGGCCAGGCGATCGTGCCGGGCGTCGCCGGCACCTGGAAGGATCTGACCGATTCGGTGTACGCTATGTGAGGCAATCTGAGCGCGCAGGTC
>DASUMQ010000240.1:0-9014 GCA_036277615.1 Steroidobacteraceae bacterium | reverse complement strand
AGGTACGCCGCGCGCGGCAGGTAGCCGCTGTCCTCGAGCGCCAGGATGAAGAAGAACAGGATCAGGATCTGCGGCAGGAATACCAGCACGCTGCCGACGCCGGCGATCACGCCGTCCACGAGCAGGCTGCGCAGGGCCCCGTCGGGCAGCGCGCCCTGCACCAGCGCGCCTAGCTGTCCGATGGTCCCGTCGATGAGCTCCATCGGCGCGGCGGCCCAGCTGAAAACCGCCTGGAACACGAAAAACAGCACGAACGCCAGAATTGCTGGACCGGCCACCGGATGCATGACCAGTGCGTCGAGCCGCGCCAGCGCCTGCTTGCGCAAGGGCTCGACGTAGCCGATCGCGCGCAGGATGCGACGTACCTCGCGCTGCGTCTGCTGGATCTGGTCGAAGGACGGCTCGCGCCACTGCACGGGCCCGCGCGAGCCCGGGTGGGGCAGGGCCTCGAGCCGCTCGACGAGGTGGCGCACGCCGCCGTGCTCGACCGCGACGGTCTCGACCACCGTCACGCCGAGCTCGCGCTCGAGTGCTGCACGGTCGACCTCGTAGCCGCGCTCGATCGCGAGGTCGCTCATGTTGAGCGCAACGACCATCGGCACGCCGAGGTCGCGCAGTTCGAGCACCAGGCGCAGGTTGAGCCTCAGGTTGGTCGCGTCGACGACGCACACGACGAACTCCGGGGGCGGCTCGTCGGCGAGACGGCCGAGCAGGAAATCGCGCGTGATGGCCTCGTCGAGCGTGGTCGGCGTGAGGCTGTAGGCACCCGGCAGGTCGAGCACCTTGTACAGGCGCTGCTTCGCGGGACCGACGAACTGGCCTTCCTTGCGCTCGACCGTCACGCCCGCGTAGTTCGCAACGCGCTGCCGACTGCCTGTCAGCCGGTTGAAGAGCGCCGTCTTGCCGCTGTTCGGCACGCCGACGAGCGCCAGGCGCATGGGATCGATGGTGGCGGCGTGGATGCTCATCGTGTCCTCAGGCGGTCTCGGGCTCGACGATCACTGCATTTGCTTCGCGGCGCCGCAGCGCAAAGGTCGTGTTGCCCAGCCTCACGGCCATCGGGTCGCCGCCGGGCCAGACCTCTTCGACGACTTCGAAGGATTCGCCGGGCACGAAACCGAGCTCGAGCAAGCGTCGGCTGACCGTCGACTGGGCTTCGTCACCCAGGCTCTGGGCATCGTCGCGCACGTCGACGACCACGCCCCGGGCGCCTTTGCGCAGCGTGGCAAGACTGACGGGGGACATTCGCTGTAGGACGCAGGTTGAAGGAAGGCCTGCAGTCTGTTCTTAATGAGATTGATTCGCAATACGGTAAACACGGATCGGTGCCCGGTTTCCCGCAACAGTGAGGCTTCCACCGCGCCCATCGGTGCGCCCCACGAGCATTATGTTAATAAAAACATGAGCATATGTAATCCGGCAACGCCGGAAGAACGACGCGGCAGCCACCCAATCCGCGGGCGGCGTCCCTACAATCGTGGTGACATGTTCGACCCGAAGACATCGCGCGCAGAGCCGAGCGCGCAGGCTGCCGAGGCCGTGCTCATGGTGCGGCCCGCGAGCTTTGGCTTCAACGCCGAGACCGGGCAGAGCAACCGGTTCCAGCGCAACGACGCGGCTCTCGCCGCGACGGCACAGCGGCGCGCGCGACAGGAGTTCGACGGGCTCGTCGCGGCACTGCGCGCGGCCGGCGTGGCGACCGTGGTGGCCGAGGACGAACCCGTACCGGTGTGTCCGGACGCGATCTTTCCGAACAACTGGGTCAGCCTGCACGCCGACGGCACGGCTGTGCTGTATCCGATGCTCGCACCGAGCCGGCGACGTGAGCGACGACCCGAGCACCTCTGGCAGCTCGAGCGCGAGACCGGTCGCCGCGTGCATCGACTCCTCGACCTGACCCATCACGAGATCCACGGCCGGTACCTCGAGGGCACCGGCAGCATCGTCTTCGACCACCTCGCGCGAGTCGCCTACGCGGCGGCGTCGCCGCGCACACACGAGACGCCGCTCGATGAACTGTGCGCGGAACTCGGCTACCGGCCTTGTGTGTTTCGCGCGGTCGATGCGGCGGGCGTGGCGATCTATCACACCAACGTGATGCTTGCGATCGGCACCGGCTTCGCCGTGGTGGCGGTCGAGGCGGTCGCGCCGGATGCTCGCGACGAACTGCTCGACCGGCTGCGCGATACGGGCCGTGACGTCATCGTCATCGACGCGGTCGCGATGGCGGCCTTCGCGGGCAACGTGCTCGAACTGCGCGCGGGCGACGGCGCCCGCGTGCTCGCGATGTCGCAGGCGGCCGAGGCGGCGTTCGGGCCCGTGCACCTCGACGCGGTGCGACGCCACGTCGACCGCGTCGTCGCCGCGCCGATCCCGACGATCGAGACGCTTGGCGGCGGCTCCGTCCGCTGCATGCTCGCGGAGGTCTTCCTGCCGCGCTGACTATGGCTATTGTCCGGGCGTTTCCAGATCGTCGAGGAATTCGATCGCACGCCGCAGGTGCGGCACGACGATCGTGCCGCCGACCACGAGCCCGATGCTCATCGCCTCGACCATGGCCTGGCGCGAGTTGCCCGCCTTGCGTGCCTCCACGAGGTGGTACTTCACGCAGTCGTCACAGCGCAGCACGAGCGAGGCGACGAGCCCGAGCAGCTCGCGCGTCTGCTTCGACAGCTCGCCCGCGTCTGCCGCGTATGCGAGCGAGTCGACCGAATACACGCGCTTGATGACGCGGTTGTCCTCCTCGAGGATGCGCGCGTTCATGCGCTCCCGGTAGGCCGCGAATTCCTGCTCGAGCTTGCCCATGTCGTCTCCGTCGTACTCGACTCGGGATCGCGGAGTGTACGGTCGCGGGCGGGCGGGCTGCAGGCCGATGCTAGAATCGCGCCGCGGCGCGCAGTGGAGGCAGCTTGATCGAACTCGGCTTCAAGACGCTCATCGCCTACCTGCTCGGGTCGGTGATCGGCAGCCTGCTGCTCGGGCAACTCAAGGGTGTCGACATCCGCACGCAGGGCAGCGGCAACGCGGGTGGCACGAATGCGCTGCGCACGCAGGGGTGGGCGTTTGCGCTCGGCGTGATCCTGGTCGACGTCGGCAAGGCGCTGATCGCGGTCGGCTGGCTGCCTTCGGCCGACCTGCCCCTGCTGCACCCCGACCCGGCCGTCGACCGCGACTGGCTGGCGGTGGCGTGCGCGACGGCGGTCGTCGCCGGTCACGTCTACCCGGTCTGGTACCAGTTTCGGGGCGGCAAGGGCGCGGCGACATTGGTCGGGACCGTGCTCGTCCTCGCGCCGCTGGCGCTGGTGCCGATCCTCGGGGTGTGGCTGCTCACGGTCATGCTGACCGGGTACGTCGGTCTCGGCACCATGCTCGGCAGCGCGACGCTGCCCGTGTATTTTGCGCTCACCGCGCCCGGCCGCACGCCGTTCCTCGTATTCGGCGTCGTGATGGCGGCGTTCATCGTCTACACGCATCGCTCGAACGTGCGTCGCATGCGCGCCGGCAACGAGAACCGTGCGCGTCGGCTGTGGCTGCTGCGGCCCAGGTGATGAACGAGACGGCCACGCGGCTCGTGCGACTGCTGGCTGACGGCGAATTGCACTCCGGCGCGCGGCTCGCCGACGCGCTCGGCGTCACGCGCGCGGCCGTCTGGAAGATGGTCGGCGAGCTTCGTGCGCACGGCATCGAGGTAGTGAGCCACGAGCGCCGCGGGTATCGACTGGACGCGCCGGTCGAGTTGCTCGACGCGAGGTCGCTGCGCGGCGCGGCGATGTCGGCCGGGCTCGGCTGGCCGGAGCACTGCGACGTGGCGTTCGAGATCGACTCGACCAACGAATACCTGCATGCAGCCGTGGCACCGCCGCCGGGCGCACCGCGACTGCTCTTCGCGGAATTGCAGACGGCGGGACGCGGCCGTCGTGGTCGTGGCTGGGTCGCGCCGTTCGGTTCGGGGCTCACGTTCTCGATCGGCTGGACCTTCGCCGAGATGCCGGCGGACCTGTCGGCGTTGGGTCTCGCAATGGGGGTGTGCGTGGTGCGCGCGTTGCGAGCGCTCGGCGCACCGTCCGTGCAGCTCAAGTGGCCAAACGACATCGTGCACGCGCACCGCAAGCTCGGCGGCCTGCTGTTGCAGATGCGCTCCGAAGCCGGCGGACCTGCGTACGTCGTCGTGGGGCTGGGCCTGAACCTGCGCATGCCCGAGCCGGTCCGTGCCGGGATCGCGGGGCCCGCGGCGACACCGGTGACGGACCTGGCCGAGGCTTGCGGCGGCGCGCTGCCGCGCCGTGTAACCGTCGCCGCACACACGGCGGGACGCATGCTCGAAGGACTCGAATACTTCGCACGCGACGGCTTTGCGCGGTTCGCCAGAGAGTGGTCCGCGTACGACTCGTTGCGCGATTCGGCCGTCACAGTGCTGCGTCACGACGGTGCGCTCGACGGCATCGCGCGAGGTGCCGACGCCGAAGGCGCGCTGCTGGTCGAGACGACGGCGGGTCGGATCGAGCGCGTCCATGCGGGCGACGTGAGCCTGCGGCGCGCGCACGCAGGCGCCGGGGTTCCGTCGTGACCTGGCTGCTCGTCGACGTCGGTAATACGCGCGTCAAGTGGACCACGTGCGACGCCGAGGGGCGGCGGGCGCCCCAACGTGCCGCCGAGCATGCCGGCTGGGACGTTCACGACTGGGAGCGAGCACTCTTCGCGAGCCCGGGCATCGAGCGCGTGATGGCTGCCTCGGTGGCGGGCGCTCAAACCAGGCACGCGCTGGTCGAGGCCGCTTCACGCCGCGGCATTACCGACGTGCGCTTCGCGACCTCGGCTACCGCCGCGTGCGGCGTGCGCAATGCGTATCGTGACCCGCAGCTGCTCGGCGTCGATCGCTGGGTCGCCATGATCGGCGCTTACCACCTGCGGGGCCCGCGTGCGTGCTGCGTCGTCGACGTCGGGACCGCGGCAACCGTCGATGCAGTCATGGCGGACGGTGCGCACCTCGGAGGATTCATCGTGCCGGGGCCGCACCTGATGGTGCGTTCATTGCTGACCGGCACCAGCGACCTGGCGGCCCACAGCGCCGCGAGCCGGGCCGGCGCGACCGCCGCGTTCGCCGACAACACGCGGGAGGCCATCGAGCGTGGCTGCCGGCTCACCCTCGGCGCCCTGGTCGACCGCGCGTACGCCGAGCTCGTCCGCGTCGCCGCGGCCGACAGCGCGCTGGTCCTGACGGGGGGTGCGGCCGGGGAGGTGTTGCCGTACGTACTAGCCCCCGTTGAACACGTGCCGGACCTCGTGTTGCATGGCCTCTCGCGGCTGGCGCGGTTGGGCCCTTGAACCCGGCCGGCCGGCCGTTGTCCAATGGCGCGGCAGGGAATGTCCTGCCACAACAACGTCGACGCGCCCCGGCCGCAAGGCCGACGGCCGGACCATCAGGAGTCAACAGGATGAAAATCAGTCGTCTGGTCGCCATCGCTAGCGCGGTTGCCGGTCTCGCCGCCTTCGGCTCCACGGCATACGCCGACGCCGCCGCGGGCAAGGCCACGTTCGAGAAGGTTTGCGCGGAATGCCACGAAGCCGGCGATTTCGACGGCGAAGACCCGCAGGAAGTGGCAACGACGGTCAAGGGGATCGTGGGCGGCACGGTCAAGCACAAGAAGGCGCTGAAGCTCACGGACCAGGAAATCAGCGACGTCGCCGCGTTCATGGCGGCCGGCGGAAAGTAATCGAACACCGTTCTCATTTCTGCGAATGAGAAGGCCCGGATTCGCGAGGATCCGGGCCTTTTTGCCGCGCTCCATCGTGGTAATCCCGGTCCGAATTTCGCGCGCCCTCCGCTAACATGCGAGCGCATTCCGGCCCGAGTCCGGGCCGGCCCCTTAAGGAGGGTTCGATGAAAGTTACGCGTATTTTCGCCGTCGCCATCGCGACGCTCGGCCTCGCGGGATTCAGCGGCGTCGCCAGTGCCGACGCGGCCGCGGGTAAAGCGAAGTTCACGGCCGACTGCGCCGAATGTCATGAAGTCGGCGATTTCGCAGGCGAAGACGCGGCCGCGCTTTCCGCCACCCTGAAGAAGATCGTCGCCGGCCAGCAGAAGCACAAGTCCGCGCTCAAGCTGACGGACGCGGAGATCGCCGACGTCGCGGCCTACATGGCTGCGGGCAAGTAAGCCCCGCCGATTGCCGACCTGCCAGGGCCCGGCCGCGCAGCGGCCGGGCCTTTTCGTTTTTCCGGTTTGCTACCATTCGGCGCCTCGCGATTACCCGGTCGGTGCCGTGCGCGTCCCGTTCCTGCTGCTGCTGCTGGCCAACCTGCTGTTCCTCGCCTGGACGCGCTGGGTTGCGCCGCCCGCCCCCGGCGCGAGCCAGGCGACGCCGCAGGCGTCGACACCGTTGCGACCGATCAGGCTGCAGCAGGAAGCCGCAGGCGGAACCGGCGGCGCCGGGGGCAGAGGCGTCGGCTCACAGGGTGAGGACGTCGCTGCGGCGTCGTGCGTGAGCGTGGGGCCGTTCCTCGAGCAAGCCCAGGCCGACGTCGCGTCGTCGTCGCTGCAGCGGCTCGGGTTCACGGCGCGGCTGCGCGCGGCCACCGACGAGGTGCGCGTCGGCCACTGGGTACGCGTACCCGATCTCGCGACGCCGGCGGACGCCACGAACGCGCTTGCCGCCTTGCAGGCCGCGGGGCTCACCGACGCCTATGTGATCACCGACGAAGCGCCCGGCAATGTCGTGTCGATCGGCGTCTTCGCCGATCCCCGGCGCGCGGCCGAAGTCGCCAGGACGGTCGCGAGTACCGGATTCACGCCGCAGACGACCGACCGCGTGCGCGCGCTCGACGTGTTCTGGCTCGACGTGGATCGTCAGGCCAATGGCGGCATCCCCGAACTCGACGACGTCGGTCCGGCGCCCGAGGGTGGCCTGCCGCTCGAACTGCGCGTCTGTCCGTCGGCCCCGGTCGAGGAGACCGTGACGGACCCCGCGGAAGTCGGTGCGGCAGGGTGAGGTATCATCGACCGCATTCGGCACAAACCGTGCCGGCTTAGCACAGCTGGTAGTGCACCTGATTTGTAATCAGGGGGTCGGGGGTTCGAATCCCTCAGCCGGCACCATCCTGCGGTGACGTGTGCGAATGATCGGCACCGCGCTTTTGACAGAAGGAATGCCCATGGCGCTCTGGAAAGACCCGACGAGCAAAGATATGTCCCTGACCGGCTCCGACACGGCGACGGCCGTGGCGCCCGAACCCGTGGTGCGACCCGTCCCTTCACCGGTCGTGGAGACGCGCCGTCCGGTCGAGCGCGTGGTCGCCGGCCCGGCGAAGGAGTCCCTGATCGCGGCGGACGTCACGATCGAGGGCAAGATCGAGGGCGCGGGCCACGTCCGCATCGCGGGCCGCTTCAAGGGCGACGTGAACGTGCAGGGCAACGTGACGATCGAGCAGGGCGCGCACGTGACCGGCCAGATCTTCGCGGCGACCGTGATCGTGAGCGGTGAGGTCCACGGCAACGTCAACGCGAGCTCGCGCGTCGAGCTGCTCGAGACCGGCGCCATCAACGGCGACGTGAAGGCCGCCGTGCTGACCGTCGCGGCGGGTTCGCGCATGCGCGGCAACGCCGACTTCGGCTGGCCCGACCAGGCCAAGTAAGCGCGCCGGGCGCCAGCCATGCTCCCGGGGCGCTCGTCGTCGGGCACGGTGGGCAGGACGCGGTCCTGCCCGCACTGCAAGGCGACGATCCTCGAAAGCGCGGCGATCTGCCCGCAGTGCCGTCACCACCTGAAGCACGGTGCGGCCGCCCGTGCCGCCGACGCGACGCCGGGTTTCCAGGCGTTCAACGTCGAGGGCACGCTGCGGCATTCGGAGAACGGCGGCGACTGGGAGTATTCCGTCGTGCTCCAGATCCGCAACGAGCGCGGCGAGGTCATCTCGCGCCAGGTGGTTGGCGTCGGCGCATTGCGACCCGCCGAAGCGAGGACGTTCACGCTCGCCATCGAGGTCGCGACGCCCGGAGGGCGTTGAGGCCCAGTATGATCGGCAGGCTGGTCCGGCAGTTCGCCGCGGGACTCAGGTATCCCACGCTGTTCAAGGTCGTGGCGGCGTTGTTCGTGCTCGACTTCCTCGTGCCGGACATGATCCCGTTCTACGACGAGATCGTGCTGGCGCTCGGCACGCTGCTGCTCGGATCGCTCAAGTCGAGGCGAGCAGCATCCGGCCCTCGTTGACCGTCGCCGGTCATTCGCCTCGCGATTTCTTCGAGCAACCCGCGTCGTGGGCCGCGGCCACGACGTGCGAGGGCTCGCGGACAGGCGCGGCGCCGGCAGGGGCGTCGACGATGGCCTGCAGTTCGTCGCGGTAACTCTGGCACTCGGGCGCGTCGGCCAGCAACGACATCATCCCCTGCGCCATCCTGGCGTAGTCCCTCGAGGGTTCGGGCGCGGGGGGCGCCGGCGTGCCGGCGCTTTCCTCTTCCTCGACGTCCGTGGCGGCTCCGGCCGCAGGCTCCTGCTTGCCGGAGCATGCAGCGACGAGGGCGAGCGCAAGCAGGGCCGGCAAGGCGAATTTCGTGATCGTCATCGTCGGGAATGCTCCGTGTGAATGCCCCCGCGGGCAGGGCGGGGAAGGATGTCATGATCCAGGGGATAGCGGATAGCGGTTAGCGGTTAGTGCGGCAAAGAAGAGGGCCGGCGTCGCAGCCGGCCCTTCCTACTATCCGCTATCCGCTATCCGCTGCAGCGAGCGGTGTCAGCCGCCGCTGCTCGGGCTGACCGTCACCTGCACCAGCTCCTCGCCGTCCGGATCGGTCACGTGCACGGCGCACGCGATGCACGGATCGAAGCTGTGGATGGTGCGCAGGATCTCGATCGGCAGGTGCGGGTCGTGCATCTTGTGACCCTGCAGCGCCGCCTCGTAGGCGCCCGGCTTGCCTTCGGCGTCACGCGGACCCGCGTTCCACGTCGTCGGCACGACACACTGGTAGTTCGCGATCTTGGCGTCCTCGATCACGACGTAGTGCGACAGGCCACCGCGCG
>DASUMQ010000239.1:0-2071 GCA_036277615.1 Steroidobacteraceae bacterium | reverse complement strand
TCGACCGTGTACATGCCAGGCATCGGCATCGCCCTCGCCGGAACGACGCTGGTCGGCCAGTCGATCGGCGCGGGCGACCGCGAGTGGGCGCGCAGGCTCGGCAACGCCGTGATCGTGTCGACGACCGGGTTCATGGGCACGCTCGGCGTACTGCTGGCGCTGGCGGGGCCGTGGCTGCTGCCCACCTTCCTGAGTCCGGGCGACCCGGATGCCGCGGCGGTCGTCGGACTCGGCGTCGTGCTGCTCTGGATCGCGGCCGGGTACCAGATCTTCGACGGACTGAACCTCGGCAGCGGCTTCTCGCTGCGGGGAGCGGGCGACGTGCGCCGGCCGGCGGTCTTGTTCTTCGTGCTGTCGTGGGGCGTGTTCGTGCCGCTCGCCCACGTGTTGTCGTTCGGGCCGGGGCAGGGCTGGATAGACGGGCTGCCGCAGTTCGGGTTCGGCGCGGTTGGCGGCTGGACTGCGCTGCTGGTCTACGTCGTGCTGCTCGGCAGCGCGCTGTTCCTGCGCTGGCGGTCGAACGCGTGGCGGAGGATTCGAATCTAGGGACCGGTCCGGGCGACGGCCACGTCGGCCGGCGCCTCATACTCGTAGTGCCAGGGCTCGTTGGGCGTCACGAGCGGGCCCTCGAACCGGGCGCTCGTCAGGCGCACCGCGCGCACGAGTCGTTCGCACCAGCCCTGCGCTTCCCACACCGGCGCGATGTCGGCCTGGCTCGGGCCGGCGACGAGGCGCTCGCCCTGCTTCACCTGGAAGTCCACGGCCTGCATGCGGCCGTGCCGCGAGAGCCCCGGCGCGGCGAGCGTCGGCGTGGGCGTCGGCACGGCGGATCGCAGCTGCGTGGAAAACCATTCGCGCGCCGCGGCGCTGCCGGGCCTGGGGGCCTTCGACATGGCGACCTCGCGCCGGATCACGGCCAGCATCGCCTCGGCCGACGCCGCGACGGAGGGGTTCTCGTTCCAGCGCTCGACCTGGCGTTCGACGCTGCGCACCTGCGGGTTCACCCAGAGCGTGTAACCGGGATTCTCTGCCTCGAACGCCGCGCGTACCCGCGCGATCTCCGACTCCAGCGCGCGCTGCAGCGCCGACCCCTCGTACCGGTCGATCTGCGCTTGCGACCAGCCCCAGCGCTCGCCGAGCGCGGCTCCGGCGCGCAGGTACGATCGCGCTGCCAACAGCTGCCGACCGAGGCCGTCGACGCGGTCGAGCGTCGCGACCGCGCGCGGATCGAGGTCTCCGCGCAGCGAGGCGAGGTGGGCGCGGACGCGGCCATCGACCGTGTGCGAATCGGTGGCCGTCGCCGTCCAGGACGTCAGCCACAGCGCCGCCGCAACGACGGCGAGCACTGAGCGCGGCCCGTTCAGGAACATGGCGGGCCCAGCTGCCTCACGCCGCCTTCGGCACGGCGCCGTCGATCGCGTGCGCGATGGCGTCCTCGACGCGCTCGAGCCAGACGAACTCGATGTCGTTGCGCACGGTCTGCGGGATCTCCTCGTAGTCGCGCCGGTTGCGCGCCGGAAGCATCACGGTGCGGATGCCGGCACGATGCGCCGCGACCGTCTTTTCCTTGATGCCGCCCACCGGCAGCACCAGCCCGCGCAGGCTGATCTCGCCGGTCATGGCGACGTCGTTGCGGACCGTCTTGCCCGTCATCAGCGAGACGAGCGCGGTGTAGAGCGCGACGCCCGCGCTGGGACCGTCCTTGGGGATCGCGCCGGCCGGCACGTGCACGTGGACGTCCGCCTTCTCGAACCGCGTGGAGTCGACCCCAAGCGACTCCGCCTGCGACTTGAGCAGGCTCAACGCCGCCTGGGCACTCTCCTTCATGACTTCGCCGAGCTGGCCGGTGAGGATCAACTTGCCGCTGCCGGGCACGCGCGTCGCTTCGATGAAGAGGATGTCGCCGCCGACCGGCGTCCACGCGAGTCCCGTCGCCACGCCCGGCACGCTCACGCGCATCGCGACCTCGTTTTCGAACCGCGGGGGCCCGAGGATCTCGCGCACGTCGTCGGGCGCGATCCGGACCGACGTGGCCTTGCCCTCGGCCACCCGGACCGCGACGTTGCGCAGC
>DASUMQ010000238.1:0-18180 GCA_036277615.1 Steroidobacteraceae bacterium | reverse complement strand
GTCCAGAGGCCGGCGATGAACGCTGTCGAACGCCGGTCGGTCGGCGCGCTCGCCGCGATCTACGCCTCGCGCATGCTGGGCATGTTCCTGCTGCTGCCGGTGCTGGCCCTGTATGCCCGCTCGCTGCCCGACTATTCGCCGGTGCTGCTCGGCCTGGCGATGGGTGCGTACGGCCTCACGCAGGCGCTGCTGCAGATTCCCTTCGGCCGCTGGTCGGACCGCTACGGCCGCAAGCCGTTGATCACGCTCGGTTTGGCTTTCTATGCCGTCGGTTCACTGCTCGGCGTGTTCGCGCAGTCCGTGGTCCTGCTGGCGATCGCCCGGGCCGTGCAGGGCGCGGGTGCCGTGTCTGCATCGGTCACGGCCCTGATGGCGGACCTCACGCGCAGTGAAGTGCGCACGCGCGCGATGGCCGTCGTCGGCATCAGCATCGGGCTCTCGTTCGTGCTCGCGCTGATTGCCGCGCCGGCGCTCGACGCCGCGATCGGCGTTCCGGGCATCTTCGGTGTCATGCTCGCGATGGCGTTGCTCGGCGTCGCACTGCTGCACTTCGCCGTGCCGCGCGAGCCGCCGCGCCACGGCGGGCCCGAGGGGCGCAAGCTCTCGGGTCTGCTCGAGCTCGTCCGCCGATCGCAGCTGCGGCCGCTCTACTTCGGCATGTTCGCGCTGCACGCGATCATGACCGCGACCTTCCTGTCGGTGCCGCAGGTGCTGCTGGACGATCTCGGCCTGCCGAGCGCCGAACACTGGCAGGTCTACCTGGGTGTCTTCGTGGTTTCGATCGCCGGAACGGTGCCGCTCGTGCTCGCCACGGAGCGCAGCGGGCCGGGCGCAGGGGGAGCCCTGCTGGTGCTGTCGGTCGCGCTGGCGGGCCTGTCACAGGCCATCCTGGGGCTCGACCACGCCCACCTCTGGGTGGTGCTGGGCGCCCTGACGCTGTTCTTCGCCGCGTTCAACTACCTCGAGGCCCGGCTGCCGGCCCTGCTGACCCAGGCGGCCCCGACGGCCGACCGGGGCGCTGCGCTCGGGGTCTTTGCCACCGCGCAGTTTCTCGGGGCGTTCTTCGGCGGCACGGTCGGCGGCCTCCTGTTGCGTCAGTTCGGGATCTCGGGCGTCTTCTGGGGGTGCGCGGGGATGGCCCTGGCCTGGGTGCTGTTCGCCGGCCGTTCCGGCGAACCGGCGCCCGAAGCGTCCGTTTCCGGCTGAAACCGGCCCTTATCAGGGGCGACGCGGCGAGCCGCGGGTTGCCGTAAAATAGCCGACCTTTCCCGAAAAAACCCCAACCCCCTACAAGGCTCCCTCATGGCACGCGGCGTCAACAAAGTCATCCTGATCGGCAACGTCGGGCAGGACCCCGAAACCCGCTACATGCCCAACGGCAAGGCGGTCACCAACCTGCGCGTGGCGACGTCCGAAAGCTGGAAGGACAAGCAGACGGGCGAGCAACGCGAGCAGACCGAGTGGCACACGATCGTCATGTACGACCGCCTCGCGGAGATCGCCGCCGAGTACCTCAAGAAGGGCTCGCAGGTGTACATCGAGGGGAAACTCCGCACGCGCAAGTGGCAGGACAAGGAAGGCCGCGACCGCTACACGACCGAGATCAACGCCAACGAGATGCAGATGCTCGGCGGCCGGCCGGGCGGCAGTGCCGGCGGCGGCGGGGGCGGCGATTACTCCAGGGGTGGCAGCGACGCGCCCTCGCGTGCGGCCCCGGCAGGCGCGGGCAGCGCCGGCCGTGCGCCCGCCGAGGAATCGCCGTTCGACGACGACATCCCGTTCTGAGCGAGCGGGCCCGCGTCCGTCCCACACACGACGAGCGAGCGACGATGCCGCGCGTATACCTCAAGACCTTCGGCTGCCAGATGAACGAGTACGACTCCGCCCGCATGGCGGACGTGCTGCGTGCATCGGGCGGCTACGAGCCGACCGAGGACCCCGCCCAGGCGGACCTGCTGCTGCTCAACACCTGCTCGGTGCGTGAGAAGGCGCAGGAAAAGGTGTTCTCGCAGCTCGGGCGCTGGCGCGAACTCAAGGCCGCGCGGCCACAGGTGATCATCGGCGTGGGCGGCTGCGTTGCAAGCCAGGAGGGCGACGGCATCACCGAGCGCGCGCCGTTCGTCGACCTCGTGTTCGGCCCGCAGACGATCCACCGACTCCCCGAGATGCTCGCCGAGCTCAGGCGTCATGGACGCGCGGTCGTCGACGTGAGTTTCCCCGAGATCGAGAAGTTCGACCGCCTCCCCGAGCCGCGCGCAGAGGGCGCCACGGCGTTCGTCTCGATCATGGAAGGCTGCAGCAAGTACTGCACCTTCTGCGTCGTGCCGTACACGCGCGGCGAGGAAGTGAGCCGGCCGCTCGAGCAGGTCATGCACGAAGTGCGCGCACTTGCCGCGCAGGGCGTGCGCGAAGTGACCCTGCTCGGCCAGAACGTGAACGCCTACCGCGGCCCCATGGCCGCGGGCGGCCACGCGGACCTGGCGGCGCTGATCTATTTCGTCGCCGAGGTGCCCGGCATCGAGCGCGTCCGTTTCACGACCTCGCACCCGGTCGAGTTCCGCGACAGCCTGATCGAGGCGTATCGCGACGTGCCGAAGCTCGTCAATTACCTGCACCTGCCCGTGCAGAGCGGCTCGGACCGCGTGCTCGCACTGATGAAGCGTGGACACACGGTGCTCGAGTACAAGCAGAAGATTCGCAGGCTCAGGCAAGTCCGACCGGACATCAGCCTGTCGACCGACCTGATCGTGGGTTTCCCCGGCGAGACGGAGCGCGATTTCGAGAGCACGCTCGACCTCGTGCGCGAGATCGGTTTCGACCAGAGCTTCAGCTTCATCTACAGCCCTCGACCGGGCACGCCGGCCGCGTCGCTGCCCGACGAGGTGCCGCACGAGGTCAAGCAGGCGCGACTCGAACGCCTGCAGGCGCGGCTGCGGGAGCAGGCCGACGCGATCAGCTTACGGATGGTCGGCACGGTGCAGCGCGTACTGGTCGAACGTCCGTCGAGGAAGGACGCGCGACAGCTCGCCGGACGCACGGAGAATAACCGCTGGGTCAATTTCGACGGACCGTCCACGCTGATCGACCGGTTTGTCGAAGTGTCGATCACCGAAGCGATGCCGAACTCGCTGCGGGGAAGGCTCGTGGTCGCGGCGCCGTCGTCGCGCGCAGCAACTGCGCTGGCGACGTCGGCGGCGGCCGGGAACGCCGCCTGATGGGCGGCGGAAGCAGTAACAGCAGCAGCAGCGTGCCGACGCCGACCCCCACCACTCCGCCGACGCCGACGACGATGATCGAGGCGCGCGACGTGTCGCTCGACGGCGCGGACAACCAGCGCCTCGCGAATTTCGCAGGTCCGATGGAGCAGAACCTGCGTCACGTCGAGGAGCGGCTCGGCGTCGAGGTGCGACGCCGCGGCCACCGGTTGCAGGTGCTCGGCCCCGCGGAGCCCGTCGCGAACGCGGAGACGGTGTTGAGGCGCATGTTCGAGCTCTCGGCGACCGAGACGCTCTCGCCCGACCTCGTGCACCTGTGCGTGCAGGAATACGGGTTCCCGCAGCCGACGGCGCCCGCGGCGGAGGGCAGCGCGGCTGAATCGGGACGTGAAGTCGTCGTGCAGACGCAGCGTGGCGGCATCCGCGGGCGCGGACCGAACCAGCGCCTGTACCTCGACCAGATCCGGCTCAACGACCTCACGTTCGGCATCGGCCCGGCCGGTACGGGCAAGACGTACCTCGCGGTCGCGAGCGCGGTGGAGGCACTGCAGTCGGGCAGTGTGCGTCGCATCGTGCTGGTGCGGCCGGCAGTCGAAGCGGGCGAGCGGCTCGGGTTCCTGCCGGGCGACATGGCGCAGAAGGTCGACCCGTACCTGCGACC
Organism: Steroidobacteraceae bacterium; assembly: GCA_036277615.1. Lineage (GTDB taxonomy): Bacteria > Pseudomonadota > Gammaproteobacteria > Steroidobacterales > Steroidobacteraceae > RPQJ01. The sequence goes on along the minus strand of DASUMQ010000238.1, from coordinate 14,304 downwards.
GATGTACGACGCGCTCTACGAGATGATGGGTTTCGACCGCGTCGCGCGGAACATCGAGCGGCAGGTGATCGAAGTCGCGCCGCTCGCGTTCATGCGCGGTCGTTCGCTGAACGATTCGTTCATCATTCTCGACGAAGCGCAGAACACCTCGGTCGAGCAGATGAAAATGTTCCTGACGCGCCTCGGCTTCGGCTCGAAGGCGGTCGTCACGGGCGACATCACGCAGGTGGACCTGCCGCGGCAGCAGCGCTCGGGCCTGCGGCACGCGATCGAGGTGCTGCGCGGCGTCGACGGCGTCGCGTTCACGTTCTTCAACGCGCGCGACGTCGTGCGTCATCCGCTGGTGCAGCGCATCGTGCAGGCGTACGAGCGCAGCACGGATCCGGACGACTCGCCGGAACGTTGATGCGCGTGAGCACTCGACTATCTGCGAAACCTCCCCCTGCGCGCGAGCGAGTTTTGAAATGTGAGCTGACGCGAGGTCCTTCAGCGCGCCGCCCCGGCCAACTCCGGACTGCTTCTCAAGGACGCCGTAAACCCATCCGTGGGGGCTCCGGCCGCGGCGTCCATGCCGCGGACGGCCTTGAGAAGCAGTCCGGAATTGACCGTGTCGGCGCCGGGGGCGCGCTATCGCGCGCCGGTGCATCGGCTGCACGCGCCTCCTCGAGTACCGTGGACTGCTCTGCGAACGAGCCGGGGAGTGGTCGTGCTGCCGCTCGTTCAGCGCGCTCCGCGCTTCTGCGCGTGGAGGTGCAGTACGCGCAGCGGCCGAACGGCGTGCCGGGACCGGTCATGCTGCGTCGTTGGGCGCGCGCGGCGCACGTGGCGGGCGTCGCGGCGCTGTCGGCGCGCACGGCTAAGCGCGCGGAAGGTGCCGTACGCACGCTGACAGTGCGCGTGGTGGGCCGGGCCGAGAGCCACCGGCTCAATCTCGGGTTTCGCGGCAGGGACAAGCCGACCAACGTGCTGTCGTTCCCGGCGTCGCCGGCGGAGCAGGTCATCGACGGCGCACTCGGCGACCTCGTGATCTGCGCACCGGTGGTGGCGCAGGAGGCGCGCGAGCAGGGCAAGACGCTGTCGGCGCACTGGGCACACATGGTCGTGCACGGCGCGCTGCACCTGCTGGGTTACGACCACGAGCGGACCCGCGCCGCGAGGGCCATGGAGTTCCTCGAAGTGGAAATCCTGCAGGGTTTGGGGTTTCATGACCCCTATCGCCGGGTCACGCACGGAAGGGTATGAGTAGCAACGCGCACACCGGTTCGTCCCCGAACTCACGCGGCTGGTTGCGCCGCATCGCCGAATCGATCACGGGCGAGCCGCGCGATCTCCATCAGCTCGCCGACGTGCTCGCCGATGCGCGCGAGCGCGGGCTGATCGACGCGGACGTGCTCGAGATGCTCGAATCCGTGCTCGAAGTCTCCGAGATCCAGGTGCGCGACGTGATGGTGCCGCGTTCGCAGATGGTCGTGATCAACCGCGACGAACCGGTCGAGAAGATCCTGCCCGTCGTGATCGAGTCCGGCCACTCGCGCTTCCCCGTCGTCGGCGAGGATCGCGACGAGGTGGCCGGCATCCTGCTCGCGAAGGACCTGCTGCGGTTCTTCGTCGAGGACGACAAGGACGACTTCAACATCCGCGAGTGCCTGCGTCCCGCGGTGTTCATCCCGGAGAGCAAGCGCCTGAACGTGCTGCTCAAGGAATTCCGCCTCACGCACAACCACATGGCGATCGTGGTGGACGAGTACGGCGGCGTCTCGGGCCTGCTCACGATCGAGGACGTGCTCGAGCAGATCGTGGGCGACATCGGCGACGAGTACGACGTCGACGAGGCGGAAGGCATTCGCAAGGAGGCCGACCGCACCTGGACCGTGCCCGCGCTCACGCGTATCGAGGAATTCAACGAGACCTTCGGCACGCGTTTCTCGGACGAGGAGGCGGACACGATCGGCGGGCTCGTCCTGCACGAGCTCGGCCGCATGCCGCGCCGGGGCGAGGCCGTGCAGATCGGCGGCATGGAGCTCAAGGTCACGCGCGCGGACCGCCGACGCATCGAGACGCTGCGCGTGACGATGACGTCAGAGGCGCGACCGACATCGTCGTCGCCACCAGAACGCGGCTGAACGCGGTGGGCGCGGCGGATCGGCTCCGACGCGTGCTCGCGCGCGGGCGCTGGCTCGCGCTGCCGCTCGGGCTCGCGCTCGCGGCCGCCTTCGCGCCGGCCGATTTCGTCCCGCTCGCTTTCATTTGTCCCGCAACGCTGTTCCTGCTCTGGCACGAGGCGCCGCCGCGTGAAGCCGCGTGGCGCGGCTTCCTGTTCACGGGCGGCACGTTCCTGGCGGGTACGTACTGGCTCTATCACAGCATCCACCTCGTCGGGCAGGCGCCGGTCTGGCTCGCGCTGTTCCTGATGCTGGGCCTCGTCGCCATCATGGGCGCGTACAGCGCGCTGGTGGGCTACGTCGCCGCGCGCTGGTTCGCGCCGCGCGGCCTGGCACGCTGGCTGCTCGTGCTGCCCGCGCTCTGGGTGCTGGCGGAGTGGCTGCGTGGGTGGCTCATGAGCGGGTTTCCGTGGCTTGCGCTCGGCTACACGCAACTCGCCACGCCGTTGCGCGGCTACGCGCCCGTGCTCGGCGTGTACGGCGTGAGTCTCGCAGTCGCCGTGACCGCGGGCGCGCTCGCCGTGCTCGTGCTCGGCACCCGCCGCGAGCGGATCGTCGCAGGTGCGGTCGCGACCTCCGTGTGGCTTGCGGGCGCCTCGCTCGCACACGTCTCGTGGACGCAGCCGAGCGGGACACCCGTGAGTGTCGCGCTCGTGCAGGGCGCGGTCCCGCAGTCGCTCAAGTGGCAGCCCGGCCAGCGCGAGCACACGATGCAGCTCTACGTCGATCTCACGGCGCCGCATCTCGGTGCCGACATCGTGGTCTGGCCCGAGTCGGCCGTGCCCTCGCTCGAGGAATACGTGCGGCCCTACCTGGCGCAGGTGTCCGGCGCCGCGAATGCGCGGGGTTCGTCGCTGGTCATGGGGTTGATCCGGCGCGACCCGGCCACGGGCTCGTATTTCAATTCGATTTCGGGCTGGAGCCGCGACGTGCCCCACCAGCAGTGGTACGACAAGCGCCGGCTCGTGCCGTTCGGCGAGTTCTTTCCCGTGCCGCAGGCGGTGCGCAACTGGTTGCGACTGATGAACCTGCCGTACTCCGATTTCAAGCCGGGCAGCGAGCGCCAGGCGCCGTTGCGCGCCGGCGGACACGGCCTGGCGCCCACCGTGTGCTACGAGGACGCGTACGGCTCGGAGCAACTCGCGCTCGTGCGCGCATCGTCGCTGCTGGTCAACGTCACCAACGACGCGTGGTTCGGCGACTCGACGGCACCGCACCAGCACCTCGACATCAGCCGCATGCGCTCGCTCGAGAGCGGCCGCGCAATGCTGCGTGCGACCAACGACGGCGTGACGGCGCTGATCGACCACGACGGCGCGGTCACGGGACGCCTGCCGCAGTTCGAGCCGGGTGTGCTGACCGGCACGGTGCAACCGCGCGCCGGACTGACGCCGTACGTGCGGGCCGGCAACCTGCCGGTGATCCTGCTGCTGTCCGCGGCACTCGCCGCCGCAGCCGTGGCTGCTGCAGGGGCGCGTCGGCGGGCGAAGGCGACACGACCGTGACGGAGCACCGCGGTGCGATCACGAGCGAGGGCGAACTCTATCCTTCGCCGCGACGCGGGCTCGACTACCTCGAGGCCGAACCGCCGGCGCCTGGACACGCGGTGCCGCTCGGCGGAGGTCTCTACTGGGCGCGCATCCCGCTGCCGATGGAACTCAACCACATCAACGTGTGGCTGCTCGAGGACGACGACGGCTGGCTGCTCGTCGACACCGGCATGGCCGAGGACGTCTGTCGCGAGGCCTGGGTCTCGCTCGAGCAGACGCTGCTGCAGGGCCGGCCGCTGCGACGCATTTTCGTCACGCACGATCACCCCGATCACATGGGACTGGCGGGCTGGCTGCATCGGCGTCACCACGGTGCGCCGCTCTGGATGTCCCCGGTCGGTCACGCCTCCACGCTCGAGTTCCTCGCCGCGTCCGGCGACGAGATCGATGCGCGGCGGCTGCGCTTCGTGACCTCCCACGGCATGGACGTTTCGCAGGAGGCCGTCCGCCGCTCCGGGGGCTCCGAGCACGGTCGCTGGTACGGCGACGTGCCCCCGCTCGCGCGTGCGGTCGCGGACGGCGATCGCGTCGAAGCCGGCGGGCGCACGTGGCAGGTCATCGAGACCAGCGGTCACTGCCGCGGACACCTGTGCCTCCACGACGCGGCGAACGACGTCCTGATCACCGGCGACCAGGTGCTGCCCACGATCTCGCCCAACGTGAGCGTGCTCGCGTCGCGTCCCGACGCGAATCCGCTCGCCGAGTACCTCGAATCGATCGCGCGGCTCGAGCGACAGTGCCCGCCCGACACGCTCGTGCTGCCGTCGCACGGGCGACCGTTCCGCGGGTTGCACCGACGGATCGAGGTGCTGCGCTCACACCACCTGCAGCAGCTCGAGGCCCTGCGGGCTGCGTGCCGGTCGCCCACCTCGGCCTACGAATTGCTTCCCGTGATGTATGGCCGGCCCTTGCGCGGCTTTCATCGCTACCTCGCCGTCGGGGAGACGGTCGCGCACCTGAACTACCTGTGGCACGACGGCGCCGTCGAGCGGCGGATCGACGATGCCGGCAGGGTCGCCTTCGTCGACTCGCGTCAATCCGCGACCGACCCCGGTCTGGAGATGCCCGCCGGGGCATGACCCCGATTTTCGGCGGCGCGGCCGGTCCAGTATCCTGTGCAGTCCGCCTACGCTGCCGATCGACCGCCCATGCAGGAACGATACGAACCGTCCATCCTCGAGCCCGCGGCCCAGAAGTTCTGGGACGACAACGGCAGCTTTGCCGTCGGCGAGGACCCGTCGCGCCCCAAGTACTACTGCCTCTGCATGTTTCCGTACCCGAGCGGTCGCCTGCACATGGGGCACGTCCGCAACTACACGATCGGCGACGTACTGACGCGCTACATGCGCATGCAGGGCCACAACGTGCTGCAGCCGATGGGCTGGGACGCGTTCGGGCTGCCGGCCGAGAACGCGGCGATGGCAAACGGCGTGCCGCCCGCGAAATGGACCTACGACAACATCGCGTACATGAAGCAGCAGCTGAAGTCGCTCGGCTTCGGCATCGACTGGACGCGCGAAGTCACGACCTGCAGGCCGGACTACTACCGCTGGAACCAGTGGCTGTTCCTGCGCATGCTCGAGCAGGGCATCGCCTACCGCACGACCGGCGTCGTCAACTGGGACCCCGTCGACCAGACGGTGCTCGCGAACGAACAGGTGATCGACGGGCGCGGCTGGCGCACGGGCGCGCTGGTCGAAAAGCGCGAGATCCCGATGTACTACCTCGCGATCACGCGCTACGCCGAGGACCTGCTCGGCGCGCTCCGCGACCTGCCGGGCTGGCCCGAGCGCGTCAAGCTGATGCAGGAGAACTGGATCGGCCGCTCGGAAGGCCTCGAGATCGAGTTCGAAGTCGAAGGCGGCGGCACGCTCGGCGTCTACACGACGCGCCCCGACACGCTCTGTGGCGTCACCTACATGGCCGTTGCGGCCGAGCACCCGCTCGCGCAGCGGGCGGCCCGGCACAACCCGGACCTGCAGGCGTTCATCGCGGAGTGCCAGCGCACCGGCGTGACCGAGGCCGTGCTCGAGACCATGGAAAAGCGCGGCATGCCGCTCGGCATCCACGCGATCCACCCGATCACCGGCGAGCGCGTGCCGGTCTGGGTCGCGAATTTCGTGCTGATGAGCTACGGCACCGGTGCGGTCATGGCGGTGCCCGCGCACGACCAGCGTGACTACGAGTTCGCTCGTCGCTACGGGCTGCGCATCCACCAGGTGATCCGGCCCGCCGACGGCTCGCTGGCGAAACTGGACGAGGAGGCCTATCTCGAGCACGGCGTGCTGATCAACTCGGGCCAGTTCGACGGGCTCGACTTCGACGAAGCCTTCGACGCGTTCGCGAAGCTGTTCGAAGCACAGGGCCGGGGCCGTCGTCGCGTGAATTTCCGGTTGCGCGACTGGGGCATCTCGCGGCAGCGCTACTGGGGCTGCCCCATTCCGCTGATCCATTGCGCCGACTGCGGTGTGCAGCCGGTGCCCGACGACGAGCTGCCGGTCGTGCTGCCCGAGGAACTCGTGCCGGACGGCAGCGGCAACCCGCTGAACCGGCACGCGAAGTTCCTCGAGTGCCGGTGCCCGAAGTGCGGCAGGCCCGCGCGGCGCGAGACGGACACCATGGACACGTTCGTCGACTCGAGCTGGTACTTCTTCCGCTTCGCGAGCGCCGGCAACGAGCGCGCCATGGTCGACGGCCGCGCGAACTACTGGATGCCGGTGGACCAGTACACCGGCGGCATCGAGCACGCGATCCTGCACCTGCTCTACTCGCGTTTCTGGACGCGCGTGATGCGCGACCTCGGCCTTACGGCGGTCGACGAGCCGTTCCAGAACCTGCTCACGCAGGGCATGGTCCTGAACGAGATCTACCTCCGCAAACCTGCGGAAGGCCGCGTCGTGTATTTCAACCCGGCCGACGTCGACGTGCAGGTCGACGAAAAAGGCGCGCGCGTCGGCGCCGTGCTGCGCGCCGACGGGCAGCCGGTCGAATCGGCAGGCATCGGCACGATGTCGAAATCGAAGAACAACGGCGTCGACCCGCAGGCGCTGGTCGAGCAGTACGGTGCTGACACCGCCCGGCTCTTCATGATGTTCGCGGCGCCGCCCGAGCAGACGCTCGAATGGAGCGACGAGGGGGTCGAGGGTGCCTTCCGCTTCATGAAGCGCCTCTGGAGGGCCGTGCACGCCCACGTGCAGGGCGGCGCGGGAGTCGAGCCGCTGAACACGCACGCGCTGTCGCCGGCGCAGCGCGAGATTCGCCGGCAGGTGCACGAGACGCTCGCCAAGATCACCAACGACATCGGCCGGCGCCGCACCTTCAACACCGCGATTGCGGCCGTCATGGAACTGATGAACGCGCTCGCGAAGTTCGACGACAGGAGCGTCCAGGGCCGGGCCGTGATGCAGGAGGCGCTCGAGATCGTCGTGCTCGGGCTGTCGCCGGTGGTGCCGCACGCCTGTCACGCACTCTGGAAATCGCTCGGCCACGAGCGTGCCGTCATCGACGAGCGCTGGCCGACGGTCGATCCGGCGGCGCTGGTGCGCGAGGCGATCGAGGTCGTCGTGCAGGTGAACGGCAAGCTGCGCGGTCGCGTGACCGTGCCCGCGAACGCCGACGAGGCGCAGGTGCGCGAAGCGGCGCTCGCCGACGAGGGCGTGCAGAAGTACACCGACGGCAAGCCGATCCGGAAGTTCGTCTACGTGCGCGGCAAGCTCGCGAACGTCGTGGTGTAAGCGTGCGACGCCAGCGCTGGCAATGCGAACGGTTTGCTCAGCCCCCCCCGGAAGGCAGCGTCGGCTACGACCGGCCCGGCCCCTTCCAGAGCGCCCCGGAAGACACGCCGTGAACCCGTCCCTGGGGGCTCGCACTCGCCATCCATGGCTCGTGACGGTCTTCCGGAGCGCTCTGGAAGAGGCCGTACCGGCCGCGTGCGTGCTCGCGTTGCTCGCACTGGTGGCGCTCGGCGGTTGCGGCTTTCACCTGCAGGGGTCGGGCCAGTTGCCGGAGGACACCCGGCGCGTGTTCATCGCGACCGCGGACGAACTCACGCCGTTCGCGGTCGAGCTGCGCCGCGCGATCGAGCGCGCCGGCGGCACGATCGCGCGCGGGTCCGGCGCGGCCGACCTCGTCGTGCGGATCCAGAGGGACCGCAGCGGCCGACGCGTGTTGTCCGTGTCCGCACGCAACACGCCGCAGGAATACGAGGTGTTCTACAACGTCGAGTACACGGTGGACCGCGGCGGCCAGGAAGTCGTCGAGCGCCAGCCGCTCGAGCTCATCCGCAACCTGAGCTTCGAGGAATCACAGTTGCTGGCCAAGGACCGCGAGGAGGCCATCCTGCGCGACGCGATGGCGCGCGACCTCGCGATGCTCGTCGTGCGCCGGCTCGAGTCGATCCCCGAAACGGCCACGACCGCCGCCGGCGAATCGCAGGGCAGCGCACCTTGAAGCGCCCGCTCGTGATCCTCTACCGGGTGCTGGAAGTGACCGTGATGGTGATCACGTACGTCGTGCTCGCGTTCATTCTGTACCGGGCGATCACCTGGATCTTCTGACGGCGCCCGTTACCTCGCGAACCGATCCGTCGCCGAGACGAGCTCGTGCGTGTTGCCGGGCTCGAGCGCCGAGTGACCTGCGTCCGGCACGACGCGTAGGTCCGCCTCGGGCCAGGCACGGTGCAGGTCCCAGGCGCTGCGCATCGGGCAGACCACGTCGTAGCGGCCCTGCACGATGACGGCCGGGATGTGCCGGATCCTGCGGACGCCGCGCAGCAGCTGGTCCTCCCGCTCGAAGAACCCCTGGTTGACGAAGTAGTGACACTCGATGCGCGCCACCGCGATCGCGAAGTCGTCCGCGTTCCAGTTCTCGATGTTCTTCTCGTTGACGTGCAGGTAGCTGGTCGAGCCTTCCCAGACCGCCCACGCCTTCGCCGCCTTGAGTTGCGTCGCACGATTGCGGCTCGTGAGCCGCTTGTAGAACGCCTGCACGAGGTCGTGGCGCTCCGCCTTCGGGATCGCCGCGAGGTAATGTTCCCAGCGGTCGGGGAAGAGCGCGTTCGCGCCGTGCTGGTAGAACCAGTGGATCTCCCAGTCGCGCAGCATGAAGATGCCGCGCAGGACGAGTTCGGTCACCCGCTTCGGGTGGGCCTGGGCGTAGGCGAGCGACAGCGTGGAGCCCCAGGACCCGCCGAACACGAGCCAACGCTCGATGCCGAGGTGCTTGCGCAGCGCCTCGATGTCGGCGACGAGGTGCCAGGTGGTGTTGTCCTCGAGGCTCGCGTGCGGGCGGCTGCGGCCGCAGCCGCGCTGGTCGAACAGGACGATCCGGTAACGGCGCGGGTCGAAGAACCGGCGCGAGCGCACGTCGGCGCCGGCGCCGGGGCCACCGTGCACGAAGAGGGCGGGCTTGCCGTTCGGGTTGCCGCTTTCTTCCCAATAGACCTCGTGGACGGGGGAGACGCGCAGCCGGCCGCTGCGGTACGGCTCGATTTCGGGGTAGAGCCCGCGACGGGTCGCGGGGCGCGAAGGATCGGTTTTCTTGTTGCGTGGGGTGGCCATGGCGCGATTGTAGCGGCCGGTGGTGCACCGCGGGTCGAGTGGGCATAATCCGAGCCACATGCCGACCCAGCCCAGAGCCGCCCGCGCGCCGCGGGATCGCCACGAAGGTCACCGCACCCGGTGAGGACGACACCGGACTCCCTCGCGGCAGTGCTCGCCAAGGGCGCGCTGCCACGAGCGTGCCTCGTGACCGGTGTGGAACCCCTGCTGATCGACGAAGCCTGCACGCTGCTGCGTGCGAAGGCGCGCGAGGTCGGTTACGGCGAGCGCGAGGTGCACTTCGTCGAAAGGGGCTTCGACTGGGACGCGCTGATGATGGACGCGGCGAGCATGTCGCTGTTCGCGACCCTGCGCCTGATCGAGCTCAAGTTTCGCACCGCGCCCGATGCGGCCGCCGGCAAGCACCTCGCGAAGCTCGCGGCCGCGCCGCCGCAGGACACGCTGCTGCTCGTGACCGGCGAACTCGAGCCGAAATCGTGGAAGTCGGCGTGGGTCACCGAGTTCGAGCGCCAGGGCCTCGTGGTCGTCGCGGCGGAACTGACGCGTGAGCAGCTCCCGGAGTGGATCGCGCGCCGGCTCAAGCGGCACGGCGTGTCGATCGCGCGCGAGGCGGCCGAGCTGCTCGCCGATCGCGTCGAAGGCAACCTGCTCGCGGCGCAACAGGAAATCGAGCGCATCGCGTTGCTCAGGCCCGGGGCCAAGCTCGATCCCGACGCCGTGGCCGAGCTCGTCGCCGACAACGCGCGTTACGACGTCTTCGAGCTCGCGAGCGCTGCGTTCCTCGGCAACGCGCCGCGGGCGCTGCGCATCCTCGACGGCCTGCGTGGCGAAGGGCGCGAGCCGCCGCTGATCCTCTGGGCGCTGCTCAACGACCTGCGCGCACTGTCGCGCGTGCTGCAGCACGGGCCGGACGAGCGTAACCTCGATGGCATCTTCCGCGCGGAACAGGTCTGGGGCACCCGGCAGGGTCCGCTGCGCACGGCCGTCCAGCGCCTGACGCGCGCCGAGATCGACTCGCTGATCACGGCGGCGGCCCGCGCCGACCGCGTTGCCAAGGGCAGCCTGCGCGGCGACGCATGGGTCGAGATCACCGGCCTCGTGGCCCGCATTGCGGGCGTGCGCCTCGCGGCGGCATGACGGGCGGGCATCCACCTGCTCCGATCGGCGTCTTCGGCGGTACGTTCGACCCGATCCATTACGGACACCTGCGCACGGCGTACGAGGTGCTGCAGGCGCTGCGACTGCGCGAGGTGCGCTTCGTTCCAGCGGGCGATCCGCCGCATCGCGACCCGCCCCGCGTCGATGCCGCGATCCGGCTCGAGCTGGTGCGTGCCGCGACGGCGGACCAGCCGGGCTTCGTCGTGGACGACCGCGAGGTGCGTCGTGCCGGGCCGTCGTACACGGTGCTCACGCTGGGCGAGTTGCGTGCCGAAATGCCGTCCACGCCGCTCTGCCTGATCGTGGGCATGGATGCGTTTCGCGGCTTGCCCACCTGGCACCGCTGGCAGGAATTGCTCGAACTGGCCCACGTCGTCGTCGCGCCGCGTCCCGGCTGGGATGCGCCGAGGGAAGGCCCGCTCGGCGAACTGCTCGTGTCGCGTCGTGTTGCGAGCGTCGAGGCGCTGCACGAGCGAGCGTCGGGCCGGATCTACGTCCAGCCCGTGACGCAACTGGAGATTTCGTCGTCGGAACTGCGCGAGCTGCTCGCGGCAGGCCGCGACCCGCGCTATCTGGTGCCCGACACCGTCCGCGAACTGGTCCGCCGGACGGATTGCTATTCTGCGTCCCAACCCACGAGGTGAGCATGGCCGTCAAGCGATCGTCGCATCCAACGTCGAAATCATCGTCGGCAACGACGACACGTCCTCCACGCGCCGCGACCGCGGGCAAGCCGGCAGCGGTCCGCCGACCGGCCACGAAAGCCAAGGCGCCGAAGAAGACGGCCGCGCGCGCGCCGCGCACGACCGGTGCGCCGAAGCCGACACACGCGAAGACGGCCAAGGCGAGCAAGACGCGCGCCCGTGCAACGCTGCAGCAGGTCGTGCTCGATGCGCTCGAGGACATGAAGGCGGTGGACGTCAGGGCGATGGACGTGCGCGGCATCACCGACATCACCGACACCATGGTGGTGGCGAGCGGCACCTCGGACCGGCACGTCAAGTCGATCGCGGACCGCGTGCTGCAGCGATGCAAGGAAGCGGGCTTTCGTCCGTACGGCCTCGAAGGCGAGCGCGACGGCGAGTGGGTGCTGCTCGACCTGCAGGACCTCGTGCTGCACGTGATGTTGCCGCGCGTGCGCGAGTTCTACGCGCTCGAAAAGCTCTGGGAGGGCAGCGTCGAGCGACGCGCCTGAACCGGATGTGACCGACCGGGGCAGGAGCCCGGCTGGATTTCCCGGAGACGACGCATGCGCATGCGACTCCTGGCCGCGGGCACCCGGATGCCCGACTGGGTCGACGCGGGGTTCGCCGACTACGCCGGTCGTCTGCGGGGCGATTACCGGCTCGAACTGACCGAGATTCCCCTGGGCGAACGGGGCAGCGGCGACGTTCGCCGCGCCGTCGACGCCGAGGGCCGCCGGATGCTCGCGGCGGCCGGCGAGCGCTGTCACCTCGTGGCGCTGCAGGTCGGCGGCCGTTCGCTCACGACCGAGCAGCTCTCACGCTGGCTCGAGGACCGCGCCCGCGACGGCGACGTGCCGGTCTTCTGCATCGGCGGACCCGACGGGCTCGCCACCGAGGTCGACGCCCGGGCGCGCTTGCGGTGGTCGCTGTCGGCACTCACGCTGCCGCACGGCCTGGCGCGTATCGTCGTGGCGGAGGCGCTGTACCGCGCGGTCAGCCTGATCAAGGGCTTGCCGTACCACAGGCCCTGACCACTCCCAGCTTTCCGTCATGGACAGGCCGGTCCCGGCAGGCTTCAATCCCGTCAGTCGGGTTTCCGGGCTCTCTCAGTCGGGTTTCCGGGGCTCATTGCCTGCGAGGTTTCATGCACCCTTATCCCCATCACTACACCGTCCGCGCCCAGGCCGACGCCACGAGCGACGTGGCCCTCGGCGCCGAGGGCCTGCCGACACTCCAGACCGCGCCGCCGGCCGAATTCGACGGACCCGGGGACCGCTGGTCGCCGGAGACGCTGCTGTGCGCCGCGGTCGTCGATTGCTTCGTCCTGAGCTTCCGGTCCGTCGCCCGTGCGTCCAGGCTCGAGTGGCATTCGCTCGAGGCCAGCGTCGAAGGCAAGCTCGACCGTGTCGAGGGTAAGAGTCGGTTCACCGAGATCGTCGTCCAGGCGACGCTGCGGGTACCGGCGGGCACCGACGAGGAGCGCGCGAAGAAGCTCATGGAGAAGGCCGAACAGGTCTGCCTGATCAGCAATTCGCTCGTCGCGCAGCGGCGGGTCAATCCCACCGTCGTCGTCGCGTGACGGCCGCGCGCCGAGGGACCGGCCCGTGATCTACCTCGCGTCCGCGTCGCCCCGGCGCAGCGCACTCTTGCAGCAGATCGACGTGCCGCACGAAGTGCGCCCGGTCGACATCGACGAGACCCCGCACCCGGGCGAGTCGCCGGCGCGGTATGCGCTGCGGCTTGCGCAGGAGAAGGCACGCGCGCTGCGGGCGACGCTGCATGCGGGTGATCGCAAGCCCGTGCTCGCGGCCGACACCACGGTTGCGCTCGGCGACGAAATCCTGGGCAAGCCGGCCGATCGGGACGACGCAACCCGGATCCTCAGCCGGCTGTCGGGCCGCGATCACGAGGTCCACACGGCCGTCGCGCTGCTCCACGAGGGCGGCGCGGGGGCACGCGTGAGCACGAGCACGGTCTCGTTCCGCGAACTCAGCGAAGCCGAGATCGACTGGTACTGGCGCACCGGTGAGCCCGCGGACAAGGCCGGGGCCTATGCCGTGCAGGGGCACGGTGCCATCTTCGTCCGCCACCTCTCCGGCAGTTACTCGGGCGTCATGGGCTTGCCGCTCTACGAGACCTGGGAACTGCTCGCCCCGGTGCTCGGTCTGATTGACCGGGGCGGCGCATGACCACGGAGATGATCGTCAACGTCAGCCCGCGCGAGACGCGCGCGGCGCTGCTCGAGAACGGCGTGCTGCAGGAGCTGTTCGTCGAGCGCGCGAGCCGCATGGGCCTGACCGGCAACCTGTACAAGGGCCGCGTCTCGCGCGTACTGCCCGGCATGCAGGCGGCCTTCATCGACATCGGGCTCGAGCGCACGGCCTTCCTGCACGTCTCCGACATCGTGCAGCCGGCCGACGCCGAGGATTCCGACGAGGCGCCCCGTACCGAAAACATCCGCGAACTCGTCAACGAAGGCGGGGACATTCTCGTTCAGGTACTCAAGGATCCGCTCGGGACCAAGGGTGCCCGCCTGACCACGTTCATCACGATCCCTTCGCGCTACCTGGTCTATATGCCGTTCGGGCACGGCGTGGGCATTTCCGCGCGCATCGAGACCGAGGAAGAGCGGACCCGGCTGCGCGAGCTCATGCAGTCGTTCGTCACGCCCGGCGAGTCGGGCGGCTACATCGTGCGCACCGCGGCCGAGGCCGCGGCCGGCGAAGCGCTGCGGGCCGACATGCTGTTCCTGCGCAAGCTCTGGGAGGTGCTGTCGCAGAAGGCGGCCGGGACCCGGGCCGGCACGCTCGTGCACGAGGACTTGCCGCTGCCCTTGCGACTCATGCGGGACCTCGTCGGCGAAGGCGTCGATCGCGTGCTGGTCGATCACGAGCGCACCTGCGAGCGCATGCAGGAATTCGCGACGACGTTCATGCCGGCCCTCGGTGCGCGCGTCGAGCGCTACACGGGCAGCCGCCCGATCTTCGACCTGCACGGCGTCGAGGAGGAGATCCAGCGCTCGCTCGATCGCAAGGTGCCGCTCAAGTCCGGCGGTTACCTGATCATCGACCAGACCGAGGCGCTCACGACGATCGACGTCAACACGGGCGCCTACGTCGGCCACCGCAACCTCGAGGAAACGATCTATCGCACGAACCTCGAGGCGGCGGTCGCGATCGCGCGCCAGCTC
>DASUMQ010000237.1:0-7191 GCA_036277615.1 Steroidobacteraceae bacterium | reverse complement strand
CCAGGGCGGCCAGGACCATTCGCTTGCGGCTCCAGGCCATGGGCGTCCTCGGAAGAACCTTTCGGACACGCAGCGTTCCCGGCGCAGCGCACCATGCCTATCAGACAGCCACCCAAAAGTGGCCACCGGCACGGGACGCCGTCGGAGGCGAACGTGCGTCTGAGTCACCCCTGACGGCTTAAGCTCAACGGCCCGGTGGCGACTCCCACCCCGCGTCACGCGCGGCGGCTTCGGCGTTCGCGTCCAATGCCTCGCCCACGATCGTCGCCTGCCACAGGTTCGTGTTCGCCGCGGGGTCGGGTGAGATCGACTCGCGGATCCGCACGCGCCACGCGCCACCCTGCGCATGACAGGCGAGCCCCGGCCTGCGCCGTGTTCTTGCCGCGGATCTCAAGCTCCGGCAGTACTCGCCCGACGTTGCGAGATAGCTGATCCCGATCGCGATCGATGCTGTCGTACACTTGTTGCCGGGAGGACACACGCATGCGCACAGGCAACCCCGTACTCAACGACAAGGCCTTCGGTCGGGCGATCGGCGGCACCGACCGGATGACGCTCGATGGCACGGTCAACAAGACCATGATTCTGTTGACGATATGCTTCGTCGCGGCGGCCTGGACCTGGGGACGGTTCTTCGCCACGCAGTCGGTCGCTGCGATTTCCACGCTGATGTGGGTCGGCATCCTCGGCGGCCTCGTGCTCGCACTCGTGACGGCATTCAAGGCCCACCTCTCGCCGTACACCGCTCCGGCCTACGCCGGGCTCGAGGGCCTGGCCATCGGCGGTATCTCGGCCGTGATGGAGGCGCGCTATCCAGGCATCGTGATCCAGGCGGTCGGCCTGACGTTCGGCACGCTGCTGTGCCTGCTCGGCCTCTACAAGGCGGGGCTCATCAAGGTCACGCAGAACTTCCGCCTCGGCGTCATGGCCGCCACTGGCGCGATCTTCCTGCTCTATGTCGTGCAGATGGTGATCCGGTTATTCGGCGGCACGGGCATGGGGTTCATCCACGAAAGCGGCACCGTCGGCATGCTGTTTTCCGTCTTCGTCGTGACCATCGCGGCGTTGAACCTCGTGCTCGACTTCGATTTCATCGAGCAGGGCGCCGAGCAGGGTGCGCCGAAGTACATGGAATGGTACGGCGCCTTCGGCCTGCTCGTGACGCTCGTGTGGCTGTATCTGGAGATCCTGCGCCTGCTGGCCAAGTCGCGTGACTGAGCGCGGCTTTTCTGCAACGGGTGTATCCGGCTGACCGACCCCCTGCCGGCCGTCCCACAAGACGACGACCCCCAGTCAGCGCTTGGGTCTCCGCTCCCATCCCCAGTGCGGTGCGCCGTCGTCCGCTGCGCCACGGCTCTAGCGCGGTTCATCCTCGCCCCAAGGCATGGAGGAACCGGGATGGCGCAGCAAACGACGTTCGGCTACGAGGATGAGCCGGTCCGCACCCCCCAGAGCGTGGGCATGCGGGTGTATTGGCTCGTCGTGACCACCTTGTCGCTCATGCTCCTGGGCATGACCGTGCACGTGGCGACACCGCGCGACGCGGCGGACATCGTCGAGACCGCCGCGACCATTTCCAGATAGTCATCCGGGCGGACGCGCCGGCAGTCCGCGGACTTCAGCGCGGCGGGGCGGCCGTCGGGCCGGCGGGCGTGACGCCGACGACGTCCCGCAGCCAGCGCAGCATCGGCCCGGTCTGCAGTCGCGCCGCGGCTTCCGGCGGACCGGTCACCGGATGTTCCCAGCCGTAAGCGTCTTCGATGGTGTCGTATACGTCGCCCTCGTGGTCCATGCGTGGAATCCCGAGGAACGTCGCACGGCCGGGGTGACGTCGATTGACCGCGGTCGCGATCAGTTCGTGCCCATGCCGGCTCTCGAACTGGTCGTACTCGCCATGAATCACGAGCACGGGCGCGTCGATCGTCGACCAGGCTTCCAGGAAGTCGTGGCGCGCGGCCTGCTGGTGCCAGGCGTACGGTCGACCGTAATGCTCCCCGTCGCCGAGGCCGCGGATCGAGGCGCGAGCCGCAGCCATCTCGGGACCGTCCTTCGCGATTGCGTCCGGGTCGCGCGCGCGCACGAGATACTCGACGTGGAACGCGATCTGGCGCTGCATCCGCTCGTGGATGTCTGCGAGCGGAACGTCCGTGCGTTCGAGCTGTTGCCGATCGAACGCGATCATCCGTTCGAGGTAAGTGACCGCGCCGCCGCCTTGCACGATCACGCCGGCGACCTTGCGGCCCTGCGCCACGAGCGGCGCCATCGTGGCGCCCAGGCTCGAGCCGTAGACGACGATGCGGTCGCGGTCGAGCCAGTCGTAGCGTGCGAGCGTTGCGTCGAGTGCGTGACGGTAGTGGGAGAGCTCGGTGTCGTAATCGAGTTCGTGACAGGCCGGGCCTTCGCTGTCGCCGCTGCCGGCCCGCTCGACGCGGATCAGCGCGGCCCCGGACTGCAGCGCGAGTTGCTTGAGGATCTCGCGCGACAGGCCACCTGACGTGAACTCGAGGCTGCCGCAGCTGACCCACTGCGTGAAGAAGATCACCGGCGAGCGCGTGGTGCTGCCGGGCGGGCGCGTGACGATCGTGCGCAGTCGTGCACCGTCCGGCGTCGTGACCACGTCGTAAGAACTCTCGAGGCCCGGCACGTCCTCGAGTGGCCGCGCGGGAGGGGTGTAGGCAATCGTTCGCGTGACGTCGTCGCGGCTCACTGCGAGCGTGAGGCGTTTGCCGCCGTCGAGTCGTTGCAACGCCGCCGCTCCGTGATACGGCTTGGCAAACGAGTCGCGATTGATCTCCAGGATCCGGTCGCCGACCGCGAGCCCGGCCCGCGCGGCGGGCCCGCCGGCGACGACCTTGACCACCTCGAGCCGGCCACTCTCGGTGGACGTCGAGAACCCCAGGTCGGCCTGTCGTGGCAGATCGCCGTTCAGCGTCGCGGCCCCGAAGACCGAATACGGGAGTCCCAGCAGCAACAGAACTGAAAAAAGCGGTATGGCGCGCAATGAGAGCATCGGCTTGCCTCCGTGGTCCGGACCACGATCGCCCGTCCGCCGTGCGGCGTGGTTGCGAGGCTCGCAGAACGTCGTCTGCCGGGGGGTGCCATTGCGTCGAATCGCCCGAACCGTGCGACGAACGGCCGGGTGCCCGAGGCCTCGGTCCTTCCGGCATGCCCGCGGCCCTGCAGTTGTCCGGGCCACCACGGGGCGGATCGGCCATCCGGCGGCAGTAGCGGTGGTCAGCTGCCCGCGAGGCGCGCATGGACAGCGCGTAGGACGTCCTTGCGCGTTACCACGCCGATCAGGCGCTGACCGTCCATGACCATGAACCGTCGACGCGCCGGTTCGTTCAGGAACATCCCCGCCACGTAATAGACATCCATTGCCGGTGACACTTTGGTGAATGTCGTGGCCATGAAGTCGCGCACCTGTCCGCGGGCCATGTCACCACCCTGGCCCTCGGCCAAGAGCCGGAGGCAGTCGTACTCCGACAACTCGCCGACCACGTCTCCGTGATCGTCGACCACCGGAGCGCCGGTGATACCCTCGTCGAGGAGGCGGCGCACGGCGACCAGAATGTCATCGGTGTCGGACAGAGCGTGCGTGTCGGTATCCATGTACACGCGGACGCTGGGGATCGAGGGGGTCTGCATATGGGTATCCCTTGTGTGTCCCAGGTGATGTCGCTCCGATGGACGCGCTCAAACGCCGACGATTGCTGACTGATGTCAAGCCGCACCGTCGTCAGCGCGCCGCCGACTTCGCTCACCTGATACTTCAACGAGGCCCGTCCAGCATAGTCTGCCGAGCGGCGCCCGCAGGATGCAGCGCAACAAAAGGCGCTGCCAACCAAGTTCACAAGTGGGTCGTGTTAATGGTCGGGATGAGAGGATTTGAACCTCCGACTCCTACGTCCCGAACGTAGTGCTCTACCAGGCTGAGCTACATCCCGAATCCGACGTCGTCGCGGCCTGCCTGATTGAAGGGGCTCGGGGCACCCGGGGCAGAGCCGGCGGCGGGGCAGGGCCCGCCGGGAGCCGCGCAGTGTACTGAACGGCCCTCGGCGATTCAATTCGGGCTTCGGTGGTCAGTAGCTCCGAGCAACCGCAAATTCGGCCAGCGCGGCGAGCGCGTCGCGGTACTTCGAGGGCGGCAGGGCCCCGAGCGCCGCCATGGCCGAGTCCTTCTCTGTTTTTGCCATCCGGGCCGTGTATTCGAGGCCTCCCGAATCCCGGATCAGCCCCGTGATCGACTCGAGGTCCTCGAGGCCGCCGTGTTCGATTGCGGACCGCAGCCGCCCTGCGTTCTCGGCCGAGGCATGCCTGAGCGTGTAGATGACCGGCAGCGTCGGCTTGCCCTCGGCCAGGTCGTCGCCCAGGTTCTTGCCGAGTTCGTCGGCGCTCGCCGTGTAGTCGAGCGCGTCGTCGACCAACTGGAAGGCCGTGCCGAGGTGCCGGCCGTAGGTCACCATCGCGTCCTCCACCGACCGAGGCGAGCCGGACAGGATCGCTGCCACCTGCGCGCCCGCCTCGAACAACTTGGCGGTCTTGCGGTATATGACGTCCAGGTAACGTTGCTCAGTCGTGTCCGCATCGTGCGCGTTCATGAGCTGGAGCACCTCGCCGGCGGCGATGGTGTTGGTCGCGTTCGCCATCACGTCCTGGATCCGCATGTCCTCGAGCTCGACCATCATCTGGAACGAGCGCGAATACAGGTAATCGCCCACGAGCACGCTCGCCTGGTTGCCGAAGACGTGGTTGGCGGTGTGCCGTCCCCGGCGCTTGTCCGACTCGTCGACGACGTCGTCGTGCAGCAGCGTGGCGGTGTGGATGAACTCGATGATCGCCGCCGCGGCGATGTGCTTCCGGCCGCGGTGGCCGCAGGCGCGCGCGGCCAGCACCACGCTGAGCGGGCGCAGCCGCTTGCCACCGCCCCCGACGATGTACTGGGAGATCTGGTTGACCAGGACGACGTCGCTGGCCAGGCGGTCCACGATGATCTGGTCGACGCTCCGGAGGTCGTCCGTGACAAGCGCCCGGATTTCTTCGAGTTGCATCAAGGCGACAGGCCGCTCGGATGGATTCGGCTAAAGTCGCGCATGGTACCCGGGCACCCCGGGGAGGGGAATGGCGAATAGCGCCTAAGCGCTTGATTTGGGCGGGTCGCTCCCCTAAACTTCCGCGTCTTTCTGCCGGGATTCCGGCAGTCATCGTTCAAGGCTGGAGTCAAGCTCATGTACGCGGTCATTGCGACGGGCGGCAAGCAGTATCGCGTCGCCGAAGGCGACGTGGTTCGCATCGAAAAGCTGGCGGCCGAGCTCGGCGCCACCGTCGAGTTCGACAAGGTCCTGCTGGTCGGCAACGGCAGCGACGTGAAGATCGGCGCCCCCCTCGTGGCGGGCAGCAAGGTCTCCGGCGTCGTCCACAAGCACGGCAAGGGCGACAAGAAGGTCATCGTCAAGTTCCGCCGCCGCAAGCACTACATGCGGCAGGGCACGCATCGCCAGTTCTTCACGGACGTGAAGATCACGGGCATCCAGGCCTGAGCGCGGCGCGAACTCAAAGGAGCATCGAGCAATGGCACACAAAAAGGCAGGCGGTTCGACCAAGAACGGCCGCGAATCCGAGAGCAAGCGCCTCGGCCTCAAGAAGTTCGGCGGGCAGACCGTGCTGGCCGGCAACATCCTCGTGCGCCAGCGCGGCACCCAGTACCGTGCGGGCGACAACGTCGGCGTGGGCACGGACCACACGCTTTTCGCGCTCGTCAATGGCAAGGTGCAGTTCAAGCGCAAGGGCGTGGACCAGCGCGTGCACGTGAGCGTCGATCCGAACGAGGGCTGACGTCCTTCACCTCTTCCCGCTTCCGGGAGGGGGCGGCCGCACGGCCGGGTGAGGGCTGTTCCCCATGCCTCACGCAACGTCACACATGAGAGGCCCCGGCAACCCCGGGGCCTTTCTTTTCCTACTATTCGCCAGACACTAATCGCGATCCGCTTCCCCCATGAAGTTCGTCGACGAAGCCACGATCAAGGTCCAGGCCGGTAACGGCGGCCGCGGCATGGTCAGCTTCCGCCGTGAGAAGTTCATCCCGTTCGGCGGGCCGGACGGCGGCGACGGCGGCGACGGCGGCAATGTCTTCCTGGTCGCGCGGCAGGGCCTCAACACGCTCGCCGACTTCCGCTACAAGCGCAACTTCAAGGCCGTGAACGGCGAGCCCGGCGGCAGCGCCGACTGCAGCGGCCGCGGCGGCGGGGACCTCGAGGTCGAAGTGCCAGTGGGCACCGTGGTCTACGACGTCGACACCGAGGAAACGCTCGGCGATCTCGCGACCGACGGCACGCGCCTGCTCGTGGCAAAAGGCGGCAAGGGTGGCCTCGGCAACCAGCGCTTCAAGAGCAGCACCAACCGCACGCCGCGCAAGGCGACGCCGGGGTACCCCGGGGAGAAGCGTGAGCTGCGGCTCGAGCTCAAGCTGCTCGCAGACGTGGGCCTGCTCGGCCTGCCGAACGCCGGCAAGTCGACGTTGATCAGCGTCGTCTCCGCCGCGCGACCCAGGATCGCCGACTACCCGTTCACCACGCTGCACCCGAACCTGGGGGTGGTCTACGTGGGCGAGCACCAGAGCTTCGTCATGGCCGACATCCCGGGTGTCATCGAAGGCGCCGCCGAAGGCGCAGGGCTCGGCATCCGGTTCCTCAAGCACCTGCAGCGCACGCGACTGCTGCTGCACCTGGTCGACATCGCGCCACCCGACCCGGAGGCGGATCCGGTCGTCGATGCGCGCTCGATCGCGGCGGAACTCAAGAAGTTCAGCCCGGCGCTCGCGCAGCGCGAGCGCTGGCTGGTGCTGAACAAGATCGACCTGTTGCCACCCGCCGAGGCGGAAAAGCGCTGCAAGGAGATCGTGCGACGACTGCGCTGGAAGGGGCCGGTGTACCGGATTTCTGGCGCCACGCGGCAGGGCACGCAGGAGCTGTGCCGCGACATCATGCGTCGGTTGGAGGAGGCCGCTGCGCCCGCGGCGGCAGAGGGCTAGCGTTCGCCGCGTTGCCACGCGCGTGGTCCGATGGCTTCCCAAAGCAAAAAGCCGGCGCGAAGCCGGCTTTTTCCCTGGGCAGGCGCCGGCGGTGAACGCCGGCGTCGGGCGGGGATTACTTCGCCACCGCGGCGCCCAGGGCCTTGATCTTGGCGTTCAGT
>DASUMQ010000236.1:0-17459 GCA_036277615.1 Steroidobacteraceae bacterium | reverse complement strand
CTCGAGACGCCGGCGTACGAATTGCGGCGCGTCCGTGACGACGAAATCGGCCTGCCCGAAAATTCCATGATCAGCCACCAGATGGCGATCGAGCCGAAGATCGACCTCGACGCGATTGCGACGGCCGAGGAAGAAAAGGCTCCGCCGCCGCCGCAGCCCGCGGTGACGACGATCGTGCCGACCACGCCTGCGCCACCGTCCGCACCGGAACCGGTGGCGGCGCCCGTAGTGGCCGCCGTGGCGGCGCCGGTGATGGCCGCGCCTCAGTACGGCCCGCGCGACAACGTGTTCGTGCGTTTCTGGCGCTGGCTCGCAGGCGACAAGCGGGCACCGGAGCCCGAACCGGCGCCGGCCCGCACTGCCGGCCGACCCGAGGCCGACCGTGATCGGCACCGGCGTGAGCGGGACGAGCGTGGACGGGGCCGCGATCGCGATTCGCGCCGCGAAGGTCGACGCGACGAACGCGACGGCCGGCGCGATACCCGCCGGGACGAGCGCGGCTCGCGCGACGAGCACCGTAGTCGCGAAGGCCAGCACGCGCGCGGGCGCGAGGAGCAGCCGCAGCGCCAGGAGCGCCCGCAGCAGCAACAACCGCCGCGCCGTGACGACCGTGGTGGTCGCCGCGACGGCGCGCACGGCGAGGCGCAGCAAGGGCGCGGCGGCGAGCGTCGCGACGGTCAGCCTGCGCGCGGCGAACAGCAGCAACGGCAGCAGCCGTCGCAACAGCGACAGCCGCGCGAGCCCCGCGAGCCCCGCGAGGCGCGCGAAGGTCGGGACGCACGGCCGCCGCGCGAGCCGCAGGAAGCCCGCGACGGCAGTGCAGCGGTGATCGCGGCACCGGTGGCCGCGGCTGCGAGCGAAGCCTTGGGCGCCGGGCAGCCGGCGGGTCCGAGCGAAGGCCAGGCGCCGCGTCCGGATCGCCCGGACGGCGAGCGCGGCGAACGTGGCGGCCGTCGATCACGTCGCGGCGGGCGTCGTCGTCGGGGCCGTGGCGACGGCGGTGGCGAAGGCTTCGCCGCCGGCGGCGCAGTCGCGGGAGCGATGAGCGAGGGTGGTTTCGACGACGATTCCGGCTCGTTCCAGGCGCCGCGAGACCTGGCCGATGTCGGCGCCGCACCGGAGGCCGCTCCGCGTGAACGCGAGGCAGTGCCGTCGCCGGTGTTCAGCACGCCGCGTGACGATGCCGGTGCGCCGCGTTCGCTCGAATCCCCGAGCGCCGCTGCAACCGAGCCGCCGCCGACCTACGGGGCTTCGCCGTCGCGCGAGCCGGCGTCACGCTCGTTCGATTTCGATCGGCCTGCAGTTCCGCCCGCGACGGCGGCCGCGCCGGTGCCCGTGAGCGCCCCGCCGTCTGCGCCGCGCGAGACGGCACCTGTCGCAGCGCCGGTGCGCGAACGTGAATCGGTGGCGACGGCATCGGAGCCGCGCGAGTGGACACCGACGCCGCCGACAGACACGGCGCCGCCGCGCGACGAACCGTAAGCACGGGTTGCCTCGTTGCACAGGCCCCTCCGGACTACAGTCCGGCGGGGCCTTTTTTGCTGACCGCGAAAGTATCGCCTCACCGCGGGAGCACGCGCCGCGTCTCACGACCACGGTCTTCGACTCAGGTTCGCAACGATGCATGCCGTGCTTAAGTTGCATCGCGCGCAGCGGCTTCTGGGATCGAACGCACGGTTTCGTCAGGGGGCGACTTACATAACGCCGTGCAGGCGAGAAAAGCCTTCCTGAGCAAAGGTCGCGTCCTCTATAAAAACCACGCTCGGTAGCGGAGTTCGTGGCGACACGAATCGAAACTCAGGGTGCGACAAATGAAATCCAAAGTCCTGAAATCGCTCGCCGCATGGCTGATCGTCGGCGCGTGGGCACCAGCAGCACAGGCCGCCTATACGATTACGTTGCAGGAAGTCGGAGGCAACGTCGTCGCGACCGGCAGCGGCTCGCTGAACCTTGCGGCGCTGACGTACTCGTTCGACCTGCTCGCCTGGCCGAACTCGCTGAGGCTGGACACGGCCACCGTCAGCGTCGGTCCGCCGGTGGGCGATGGCAGGTTCTTCACCGGAATCACGTCGTTCCCCGGACCGTTGGGCACCGGCGGCGTGGCGAACGCCGCCAGCGGCAGCGGCAGCTTCGTCGGCTTCATGTTCGGCGGCTACCTGATGGTGCCGCTCGGTTACGTCTCCGGAGCGCCGCTCGGCGACAGCGAAACGACTTTTGCGGGAACGTCGTTCGCCGCGCTCGGCCTGACGCCCGGTCGCTACGTCTGGTCATGGGGCGACGGCGTCACGGCGGACACGCTCACGGTCCAGGTCGGTGCGCCGCCTCCGCCCCCGCCCACCACCGTCGATCCGTTCGCCGGGTTGAAGGCCAAGGTGGCGGCCATCCCCAGGGTCGGCACGAGCCTGACGGACAAGCTTGCGCTGGCGGAGACCTACTTTGCGGTCCCTGACGCCGCCGCCGGCTGCTCGGTGATGACGTCGTTCCTCCAGCAGGTACGGGCGCTGGCCGGCAAAAAGTTTACCGACGCGCAGGCCGCCGAATTCAGCGCCGACGCGCTGGGCCTGATGACTGCCATGGGTTGCGACTGAGGTCGTGGGCGAAGGCGCCTCACCCGTGCATTGAGGCGCGATAGTACGGGAACAACTGGTCGTCGCTCGCCAGCTGCTCGAACAGCACGTCCGAGCGGTTGCGCAGCGCGAAGTACACGTTCGCCGTCACCAGCGTCTCGTTGCCGCGCGCCGTGTCCTCGCCCAGCTTCGATGCGCGGTTCATTTCGTCGCCCATCGCGAGGTTCGGGCCGATCGCATAGACGTCGCCATAGCCGATGCCGATGCAGGCCTGCGCGGGCTTTTCCGACGCGTGGGTCGAATGGTTGAACAGCGCGATCCGGCGATGGATCTCGAAGGCCGCGTCGAGCGCCTGGCCGGGCTCGTCGAACAGGCCGACGAGGTCGTCCGCGAATGCACGCACGAGCGTCGCGTCGTGCTCGTGGAGCACCGGCACGCACACACGCTGCGCGTCCAGGATCCGCAGCAGGGCGTGCGCCGGGCGCCCGTTCATCGCCTGCAGCGTGAACCCCGTGAAGTCGAGCGTCAGGATCGCCTTGCGGTACAGGTATTTCTGGTCGAGCGCCTCGTGGCTGAGCGACCCTTGCTGCAACGCCATCAAGTCGCGATAGACCTCTTCGCTCCAGCCGTTGCAGTTCGCGAGTGCCTCGGGCGCGTCGAGCAGCGGGAATGGAAATCGGGGTTTCGTCATCGTGCGATCCTCGTCTCTCGGGCCGCGTACGTCGGTCAGAAGCGGTCATCCGGTGGCCGCTCGGTGACGGCCCAGTCCTGCAGCCACCGGACCTCGGTGCGCACCGTTCCGTCCGGCAGCAGCTCGAGCCACCGATATCCGGGCGGCTTCATGTCCATCACGCAGTGTTCGGTCCCCGGCGTGAACTGCGCGCAGGTCGAGGGCGTGGCGAGCACGAGCACGCCGGCCCGTTGTTGCTCGAATTCCTGGTGAACGTGCCCGCCGAGCACCAGGCGTACGGACGGGTGCAGGCCGACGACGTACAGCACCTCGTCTGCATTCGTGAGGCCCACGGCATCGAGCCACGCACTGCCGACCGGCAACGGCGGGTGATGCAGGCAGACCATGACGGGCCGGTCGCGCATCCGCCGCAATTCACGGTCGAGGCGCTCGAGCTCGGCCGGCGCCACGTGGCCCTCGGGCCGGCCGTGCACGTGTGTGTCGAGGAACACGGCACCCCACGCGCCGAGCTCGGCGCTGCCGCCATACTGGAAACCCGCGCGACCGACCAGCGCCGGCATCAATGCCGGTTCGTCGTGGTTGCCGGGCAGGCAGAACACCGGCAAAGCGTACGGCTCGAGCGCACGGCGGAAGTTCGCGTATGCCGCGGCCGTGTGATCGTCGGCGATGTCACCCGTCGCGAGCACGGCGTGCGGGCGAGGACGTCCCGGCGCGAAGGCTTCCTCCAGCACCTTCCGCAACGATATGGCGGTCTGGACGCCATAGATCGTCTTCGACTCGTCGCCGAAGAGGTGCGGGTCGGTGACGTGCAGCAACCGCACCGGTGCTTCGGGCGATCCGGTCACGACGACACCCTCCTCTCGCCTGCGTCGATGCGCGCGAGCGACTCTAGCAGCACCGACAACGACGAAGCGAATTCGGCGTAGCGCCGTGCAGCGGGCTCGTCGAACGGGCGACCGTCCCGTCGATTGAGCAACTGCGTCACCGCAAAGACCCGGCCATTGCGGTCGTGCAGCGGCAGACACAGCACCGAGCGCGTTCGAAATCCGGTCTCCGCGTCGACGGCCTGGTTGAACCGCGGGTCGGCGTAGGCGTCGTCGACGCACACGGCCTGGCCGGAGACCGCGGCGGCGCCGGCGATGCCGCTCGACAGCGGTATGCGCACGTAGTCTCCCGCCGGCATGTCCTGCGCGACGCGCAACACCAGTTGCTGTCGCTCGCGATCCACCAGAAACAGCGATGCGCGTTCGGCCTCGAGCAGGTCGCCCACGCGACGCGTGAAGATCCGCAGCGAGCGCTCCAGCATGCTCTGGTAAGCCTCGTCGCTCGCGAGCGCCGTCGCCTCGAGGAAACGCTGCGCCTGCTGCGTGAGTTCCTGCAGCGTGCGGCGGAACTCGGTCTCGTCCATGCCGTCGACCAGACGCTCGAGGTCCTCTCGTTCGTTGCTCTGCGCGAGCAGGTGCATCATCTGCTGCGTGTTCGCGATCACCGCGTCGGTGAAGGTCGTGAGCCGGCCGTCCTCGAGGTGCAGGATGCGGTCCGCGACGTCGAGGATCCGGTTGTCGTGGGTGACGAGCAGAATCGTGGTGCCGCGCTCGCGGGCGAGCGCCTGCATGCGATCGACGACTTCACGACCCGAGGCCTTGTCGAGCGAGGCCGTCGGCTCGTCGGCGAGCACCATCGCCGGCTCGCCCACCAGGGCGCGCGCGATCGCGACGCGCTGGCGCTGGCCGCCGGAGAGCTGCTCGGCGCGTTTGTGCGTGTGCTCGCCGAGGCCCACGGCGTCGAGCATCGCGTCGGCCCTGCGCTGGAGATCGGTGCGCGCGGCACGACCCGTGACACGCAAGCCGAGCTGGACGTTCTGCGACGCCGTGAGCGCCCCCAGCAGGTTGTGCTGCTGGAAGATGAACCCGATGCGCCTGCGCACGTCCTCGAGCGCCGTGCGTTGTGCGCCGTCGAGCCGGTGACCGAGCACGCTCAGGCGTCCCTGCTGCGGTGCGCGCAACGCCCCTACCAGCGTGAGCAGTGTCGTCTTGCCGGAGCCGGACGGCCCGGTGACGATCACGATCTCGCCCGCGGGTATGGTCGTCGAGACGTCGAACAGGATCTGGCGCCGCAACGAACCCTTGCCGTAATGGTGGCTCAGGCTCTCGACGACGACCGGGGCGTCCGCGACCGGCATGGCTCAGAACACCTCGGCCGGGTCGAGCCGTCGCACCTTGCGCAGCGCGAGCAGGCCCGACAAGGCGCACATCGCCAGCGTGAGCACGAACACGATCCCTGCGCGGTCAACGGTGAGGTGCAGCGGGAGCCGCGTCGCGGCCGCTGCCTGGCGGTACAGGAACCACGAAGCGGCCATGCCGGGCAGGTAACCGAGCACGGCGAGGATTGCGGCCTGCTGCAGCACGATGCCCGCGACGAACCGGTTGCGGTAGCCGATCGCACGCAGCGTCGCGTACTCGCGCAGGTGCTCCGACACGTCTGCGAACAGGATCTGGTAGACGATGATCGCACCGACGACGAGTCCCATGATCGCGCCGAACGCGAACACGTAGCCGATCGGGGTCGCGCCGTTCCAGTACGCGCGCTCACGCGCCGCGAAATCCGCCTTGGTCATCACCAGCACGTCGCCCGGCAGCTGTTCGCGCAGCCGGTCGCGCGCGGCATCCGGTGACACGCCGGGCCGGAGCGTGACCAGCCCGAGCTGGATCTGGTTGCGAGGACGCTCCGGAAACAGGCGCAGCCAGTTGTCGATGCTCGTGAGGACCGTGCCATCGATGCCGAAGCTCGGGCCGATCTCGACCAGACCGACGACGGTCATCGTGCGGTCGTTGATCTCCGTCTCGATCGGGCGGTCCTCCCGCCACTCCTGCCCCACCGGGCCGAACTCGGGCCGCGAGGCGCGGTCGAACAGCACGACGTCCTGCGCCCCGAGCTTGCGCAGGTTCTCGCTGAAACCGGGGGTCGCGAGCACGTCGCGCGTCGGGTCGATGCCGACGGCGTTGATGCTGCGGCGGCCGTGGTCCCACGGGTTCTTCCACGTCGCGGGAAAGATGTACACCGGGCTCACCGACTCGACGTCGTGCGAGCCGAGCGCCTCGTACAGCCGGCGAATCGTGAACGCCGCGGGTCGCACGATGAACACACTGTCGGAGCTGAAGAGCGCGATGTCGTAGCGAAAGCGCTCGTGGAAGCGCAAGGTGCTCTCGAACAGCGCGGAGCGGAAGCCCAGCTGCATCAGGATCAGCAGCACGGCGAACGCGATGCCCGCCACGGCCACCGCGAGTCGCAGCGGCCTGTGCCACAACTGCAGCCACCCGAGCGGCGCGGCAGGCACGATCCGGCGCCAGGCGGGCTCAGCGGCCAATCTCGACTTCCACCTGCAGGTTGGTGAAATTGGCCGCCGCGCGACCGTCGTCGAGCTTGATTTCGACTTCGACGATGCGCGCATCCTTGCGCGCGACCGGGTCGTCGCCGAGCTGGTCGAGCTTCTGCACCTTTGGACGCACACGGGCGACGGCCCCCGTCAGGTCCTGTGCCAGCGCCTGGCTGCGCACGCGGGCACGCTGCCCCACCCTGACGTGGCGGATGTCGGCTTCGAAGACTTCCGCCACGGCCTGCATCTGGTCGATGCGCGCGAGCTCGACGATGCCGGCCTCGCCGACGAGCTCGCCGGGCCTGCGCAATACGTCGATCACGCGTCCCGCGAACGGTGCGCGCACGAACGAGCGCTGGAGTTCCGCCTCGTGACGGGCGAGGGCTGCGGATGCCGACCCGATGCGAGCCTGCGCGACCGCGGCCGACGCGCGGCGCGCCTTGCACGACGCGACCCCGGCATCGGCGTCACCCTTGGCGAACTCGGATTCCTCGCTCGACGCGAGACCCTTGGCGAGCAGCTCCTGCTTGCGTTTCGATCGCTTGGCCGCGACGTCGGCCAGCACGCAGGCTTCGTCGGCCACGCTCACGGCAGCGGTAGCCTCGCGCCGCGCGGTTTCCAGATCGGCCCTGGCCTCCGCGATGCGCGCCCTTGCGATCACCGCAGTATCGACCTCCGCGAGCAGCTGGCCGGCGACGACGTCGCTGCCACGGTCCACGTGCAGTTTTGCGAGAACCGCGCCCGACACGGCGTCCGGCGTCGATGCAGCCGCGACGCGTACGATGCCCCCGGCCGGTTCGATGCGTCCGAGCGCGGCCACGCCGCGGTGGGCGGCGGGCCTGGCGCCGTTCGCGGTCTGCGCGAGTGCGGCATCCGGAACGTGCCCTGCAAGCCAGGCCACGGGTGCAATCAGCACGCAGAACCGGAGCAGCGAACATCGCACTTCTGATCGCAAGACCACACCCCCGCCGTGACTAGGATTCCAGCGCGCGCGCCTCGGCGAGCGCCTGCTGGGCCGCGCGATAACCGACCTCGACGACGCGGTCGAAGACGCGCACGTCCGTAAAGCTGAAGCCGCCCACCGGTGGCCGGATCAGCAGGTCGGCACGGGCGCCCGCGGCGCGCGCCGAGCCGATCGCACCGATCGACATCGCCATCAGCATCAGCGACACCGGGCTCGGCACGCGGTAGCGCTTCGACAACGGCAGCGTGCGGCCGGCGAGCACCCGCCAGGGCGACGGCACCGAGTCGTAGTCGACCGTGTAGTCCTTGCGCGAACTCAGGTCGACCGCGACCACGCGCCCGACCGGTCGTCCGCGCATCAGGTCGACCGGCAGGTTGTCGAGGATGCCGCCGTCGACGGCCAGCTGGCCGTTGACGACCGCCGGCGGAAAGATGCCCGGCAGCGACACGCTCGCACGCAGCGCGCGCGGCAGCGAGCCCCGGTCGTGCACCTGCACCGAGCCGTTGCCGAGGTTGCTCGAGACACAAAAGAACGGTATCGGGAGGTCCTCGATCTGGCCCGGCAGGTGCTCGTCGATCAGGCGTTCCATGCGTCGCCCGCGCAGGAACGAGATGATCGGCAGCGTGATGTCGCCGAACGGCTTCCCGGCGACGAATGCGATGCGCGCGCGCTCGATGGCGACCTGCGGTTCGAGACCGGTGGCCATGCCGGCGCCCATGACCGCGCCGATGCTCGCACCGCCGAGCCAGTCGACGCTCACACCGGCCTCGTGCAGCGCCCGGTACACGCCGAGGTGCGCGAAGCCGCGCGCCGCGCCGCCGCCGAGCACAAGCCCCACGGCCCGCCCGGCGATCACCCGCGCCAGCCGATCGAGATCGTTGGGCACTCCTGCGCGTACGTGCAGGTGGAAATCGAGCCGACGCTCGTCCAGCCACACGGCGGTACCCTCGAGCCGCTCGTCCGCACCGGGGTGGCACAGCACGAGCGCGCGTCGCGCCACGGGTGCGGTCGCGCTCCCGAAGGCCGCGCGCTCCCACGGCCGCACGGCTGGATCGTCGCTCGCCTGCGCCACGAGCAGGATCAGGTCGGCGTGGTGCAGCGCGATGTCGGAGAACACCTCGCCCGGGTCGCCCACGTAGAGCACGAAGCGATGCTCGTCTTCCTTGACGGCTAGCCAGTCGACCATCGCCGGCGAGAGTCCCTCGTGGCGGGCCGTGGGCATCGGCGGCGCGCCGGCCTCGCGCATCGACCGGGGCGTCAGCACGCACGTCGAGCCGAAGGGCTCCAGCGCCGCGTGCAGCCGCTGCGACAGCGCTTCCACCGAGGACATCGGTCCGAGCGGCAGCAGTGCGATCGTCTTGAGCGTGCGACGGATGTGCGAAACGCCCGCCGTGCGGTCGCGCAGCCGGCCCGCGATGCTGCCCGCGATGTGTCGAGTGAGGTCCGGGCGTTGGCGTGCGAGACGATCGAACGCGGCCGACGTCATCTTGAGCAGCAGGCTGTTGCGCACCGCACGAATGCTCGCCGAGCGCGCGCCGCCCGTCAGCATGCCGATCTCGCCGATGGTCTCGCCCGGGTTGACCTCGGCGACGAGGCGCTCCTCGCGCTCGCCGCTCGACTGGCCGAGCCAGACCTGCATGCGCCCTCGCGCGAGCAGGTAGAGGCAATCGGCCGCGTCACCCTGGCGAAACAGCCAGTCTCCGCCGCGACAGACGCTCGGCTCGAACTCGTCGAGCACGAGTGCGGCTTCCTCGCGCGGAATCGAGAAATACTGCTGCAGCGCCGTCAACAGCGTCGCTCGAGCGGCTGATTGCATCCCGTGGTTCCGTCTGCCTCGGTTCTTGTTGTAACGGCCTCGAGGCACGCACGGGAGCGATGTCTGCGGCACTCCCCCCACCCGGCCGAGTTGAGCCGCAGTGTAGCGGTAAACGGGGGTGTCAAGACACCTTGCGGCGGACCTCCGCGAGCACGCCGGCCGCGGCCTCCTCGAGCAGGTCGAGCACCTCCTCGAAACCCTTGGCTCCGCCATAGTACGGGTCGGGCACGTCCTCGCGTCCGACGTCCCCGGCGGCCACTTCGAGCAGCAGCCGGATGCGCGAGCGGTACTGCGGCGGACTGCGCTCGAGCAGGGTTGCGTGGTTGAGCCGGTCCATCGCGAGGATCAGGTCGAAGCGCTCGAAGTCCGCGGTCTCGACCTGGCGCGCGCGCAGGCCGCTGATGTCGAGGCCACGGTCCGCCGCGGCGCGCAAGGCGCGCGGGTCGGGCGGTTCGCCGACGTGATAGTCGTGCGTGCCGGCGGAATCGATCTCGACGTCGAGGTCCGGCGCGTGGCGACGCACGAACTCGCGGAACACGCCTTCCGCGGTCGGCGACCGACAGATGTTGCCCATGCAAACAAAAAGCACTTTCATACAATCACTTATAGTCGCAACTAGCTGATTTCATTAGATCGTGACGTCAGGCCGTGTCTGGCTATACCCAGCTAAAGGAGATACCTTTGTATCCGGAGACGACAAATGCTCACCCGGCGATCCGGCGACTGAAGCCTCGCGCCAGCGACTTCTGGCGAGCCGATAGTAACGCCGACGAAACGACCAACAATCTGTACCTCCGCATCCGCACCAGCGGCGCGAAGGACTGGCACGTCCGGCGCATGAAAGACGGCGTGCTACTCAGCATCCGCATCGGCACATGGCCCGAGATGGGACTCAAGGCCGCACGCACGAAGGCCCGCGACATCATCAACGGCGTGGTCGATAATACTGCTTCGCTCAAGGCCGTCTCCGACGAGTGGTTCGCGCAACGGATCGAGCGTCGCTACAATCGCCCGAAACAAATCCGACAGTACCTTGACCGGATACCGGCCGGGTTGCTCACGCGCTTGATGCACGAGATTGACCGGCTCGAAGTCTCTCGTGCCTTGCAGCACTACGACAGAACGCGCGGGCCGGTGGGCGCGAATCGGCTGCTCGCGATCATGAAGCAGGTATGGGGCTACGCGCACAAGTTCGGGTACATCCCCGACAACATCCTGTCGCCGCTCACGCGATGAGGTCGGAGGCGCGGAAGTCGCACGCGAGCGAGTGCTGACCGACGACGAAGTCCGCAAGCTTTGGACGGTCGACTATGACTCGACGACCCTACTCCAGTTCCTCCTGCTCACGGCGCAGCGAATTGGCGAGGCGCAGCACGCCGAATGGCGCGACATCAAAGACGACCGCTGGCTCATTCCGGCCGAACGCTGCAAGAACGGTCGCGCGCATTGGGTCGCCCTCTCCCGCCATGCGAAGGAACTGCTCGCGAAGCGCCCGAAAGATCGCGCGCTAATTTTTGGCGAGGTCACGAATACCGCCGTCCAATCCTGGCTGAAGCGATGGTGCCAGCGCGAGAAAATCGAACCCGCTTTCACCCCGCACGACCTCCGAAGGATTCGACCCGCATAAAGGAGCTAGGCATCGCACCGCACGTTGTCGAGAAGATCTTGAACCACTCCATGCAGGGAGTGATGGCGGTCTACAACTAAGCCGAATACGCCGACGAGCGGACGGCAGCGATGCAGGCGTGGGCCGACTATCTGGGCAAGCTGCAGCAAGCGACTGCGAACGAGGCCAAGCGATGAACAAGCGTACGAAGCGCAAGCGCAACGCCACGGTGACCTCGAATGCCAAGACGTACGGCAGCCCGCAGGGGTCCGTCGCGTTCCTGGGCGACTTCTCGAACCTCGTAATGGGTATCCGTCGCGAGGCGAGCGTGGACGTCCTGAAGGCGGACAGCTACGCGGGGAACCTCGTGCTCGACATCATCGGATACAACCGCATCGACTTCGTTGTGATTCGTCCGGCTGCGTTCGCGACGCTGGAAGGCATCTGATGATCTGAATTCATGCGCGTATTTCTTCCGCGCACGAACATCCGGTGCCCGCCCGGTCTCGCAAGGGAGATTGCAGTCGGAGGTCTGGGCTCGGTGACCTTCCGACGCAATAACCGCCCTGCTAGTCGGCGCGTTCTTCTCGCCTCGGCGATCTTTCCGCGCGTTGCGGCGAGTACCCAAGGCCGCCGGTAGTACATTTGCCGGCGGCTTCTATAGCGAGGGGAACATGACGACGACAGAGCGACAGGAAGCGCAGGCCCTGCCAACGCGAGCGGCGATCATCGAATCGCAGCTACAGGCAGCCCGCAGCGCGCACAACGTCGATCATCAGCGGCGACTCGAAGACGAGCATCGCCGGATCTGGGAGCGTTACCCTGACCTGCCCCCGATTTCAGGGCCAGGCGAGGGTTAGTAGAGTCCGTTTTCCGGAGAGGAAGCGGGCATGAAGAAGTCGAGGTTTACGGACGAGCAGATCATCGGGTTCCTGAAGCAGGTCGAGGGCGGCGTCCCGGTCAAGGACCTCTGCCGCAAACACGGTTTTCAGTGACGCGACGTTCTACAAGTGGCGCAGCCGATTGGGCGGCCTGGACGTGTCGGAGGCGCGCCGCCTGCGCGAGCTCGAGGCGGAGAACACCAAGCTCAAGAAGCTGCTGGCGGAGGCGATGCTCGATATCGAGTCGCTCAAGGTGGTGGCTCGGGGAAACGGTGAGCCCGCAGGCGCGACGTGAAGCCGTGACGGCGCTGCGGGCGAAGACGGGGATTTCGGAGCGACGCGCTTGCGTCCTCATCGGACTGTCACGCACGGTCCTGCACTACGAGCAGCGCCGGTGTGGCCGGCGGGAGGCACTGCGCGGACGCGTGGTGAGCCTGGCCGCGCAACGTCGGCGCTTTGGCTATCGACGCATCCATGCGTTGCTGCGGGCGCGAGGGCGAGCACGTCAACGTCAAGTGCGTGCATCGGCTGTACCGCGAGGAGCATCTGCAGGTGCAGCGGCGGTCGACGCCGCAAGAGTGTTGCCGTTGAGCGTCGGCCGCTCGTCGAGCCCGACCGTCCGAACCAGGTGTGGTCGATGGACTTCGTGAGCGACGCCATCGAGCACGGCCGGCGGCTGAAGTGCCTGACGATCGTCGACGACTTCAGCAAGTAAGCGGTCGACATCGTCGTCGATCATGGCATCTCCGGCCAGTACGTCACTCGCGTCCTGGACGCGATTGCGAGGTTTCGACCGTGGCCGCAGACCCTGCGCACCGATCAGGGTCCCGAGTTCACCACTCGAGCCCTCGACCAGTGGGCGTGCGAACGCGGCATCGAGCTGCGGCTGATCGAGGCCGGCAAGCCAACGCAGAACGACTACGTGGAGAGCTTCAACGGCAAGTTCCGCGACGAGTGCTTGAACGAGCGTTGGTTCGGATCGCTGGCGCAAGCTCATGCCATCGTGGCGGCCTGGCGGGTCGACTACAACGAACGACGCCCACACAGCGCACTGGGATATCGAACGCCGGCGGAGCACGCCGCCGAATGGCGAGCTCGTCAGCGTGACTGCGACGAGCGATCGAGCGAGGTCTTGAGGTAATTTACCAACTCGGACTCTACGAACCTTGCCGTGGCACTAAAGCCGGGGGCAGGTCACCCCGACCGCGTGAGTCCGGGTTTCGTTTTCTGGGCGAACGCGCCGGATTTGCGCGTTCGCTAGCGGGCGCGACTGTCGTCAGCGAGCAAACTCCCCCGAAGTTGAACTCATCTGGCGCGCTTGGTCGCGCTCTGCGGACGATGCGCTTGGTCAGGCGATACCGTATGCTGGCCCTGATGAACGTGACGACAGTTATCACCGCCACTCTTACCACGCTGATGGTCGCATCCGGTGCGGCCGCCGCCGACCGTGCAACGCTGAAAGCGGCAAGAGCCTTTGATAAGGATCGTAGTCGCAGCATTGATGCGACAGAACTTGCGGCGCTGAACGAAGCGCTTGCCGTCGAGCCAGCCAGTCCCCTCGCGCAGCTCGACACGAACAAAGACGGCAAGGTCAGCAGCGCAGAAATGGGGGTCGTGGACCTGAACCCCAGGGTTAGTGCTTACCCGCGGCAGTTCGACAAGGACAAGAATCACTCGATCGACGGTACGGAGGTGCTGGCGCTTCGCAAGGAATTTGAGGCAGCCACAGACGGCCCCGTCCGCGCCCTAGATCGCAACCACGATGGCAAACTGGGCGACGACGAAATTGCTAAGTTCAACGAACGCCTGGCGAAGAATCACGAACGCAGAGCTGAGCGCGCCGCCGCCGCATCGGCGCAAAGATCGAACGCAGCAAAAGAGGCCGCGGCGCCGACCGGCGACACCGCTAGCGATACCGCAACCCTGAGCTGGCAGCGACCGTTAAGAAACGAGGATGGATCGACAATTGATGATCTGTCCGGGTACGTAATCAAGTACGGCAAGAATCCTGGGTCGCTGGACCGTCGCATCGTTGTAAACGACCCCAAGGTGACGACTTACGAATTTAAGGACCTGAGCGACGGCACCTGGTATTTTTCTATAACCTCCATCACGAGCGCGGGTGTTGAGAGTGTGCCGAGCCGAGTATTGGCGAAACGGATCGTCGCCCGAAAAAAGTAGTTACTTCAATGCGACCTCGGCGTGGTCGTCTTCCAGTCGATGCAGCGATCCCCGAACGGGGTGAGTCGAACCTAGTCCTCCGCAAGGTTCTGCGAGCGCAATCGTCATTGAGTCAACCTCAGTGCCTGCCGCACGCAGCATCTCTGAAGGTACGTTCTGAAGCTGGAAGTCACGCTACGGTGGCATGGATGGTTCGCAGCCTGACCCTTTAGCTGGGCACTTCCGGAACTTCAACTGGCCCAGAACAGCGACCCCGGCCACGCGCCGGGATTTTCAGCAGTGTCACCGCGATTGGGCAGTCCTGCCCATGCAGACGAAAAGCACGGGCATCGCTGGTGGATCGCTCGGGCGGATTAGCTGCGGGGTAGTTCCCGCAGCGCCTGATCGATGAACGCGCGCCAGGTGCCCGTGGGCTCCCACACCTCGTCCATCGGGTGACGCGCCACCGCGTCGGGCTCAC
Organism: Steroidobacteraceae bacterium; assembly: GCA_036277615.1. Taxonomy (GTDB): domain Bacteria; phylum Pseudomonadota; class Gammaproteobacteria; order Steroidobacterales; family Steroidobacteraceae; genus RPQJ01. The sequence goes on along the minus strand of DASUMQ010000236.1, from coordinate 2,917 downwards.
CGCGACGCAACCGGCGGTAGAGATAGACGAATGCCGAGACGCGCATGTTTTTCGCGCAATGCACCCAGACCTTGCGCCCGTCGAACGCGTCCATCACCCCGAAGAACTGTCGCAGGTGATGCGGCTCGGGTCGTTCCCACGGCACCGGGATCTGGACGTACGGCAGGCCGAGTGCGGTGATCGCCTCGGCCTCGCCCGGCAGCGCATTCGACGAGGTGGGCAGCGCCAGGTTGACGACGGCCTCGATGCCGATGTCCGGCAGTCGCTCGATATCGCGCGGCGACAGCTGGCCGGAGGTCCAGAGCTTCTCGTCGACCGCGTGCACGTTTTCGGCATCGAACGCGAACGCCGGCGTGGTGCCGAAGTAATTGAGGACCTCGGCCGCGGGCCCGAACGTGATCGTGCGCTCGAACTGCAGGCCCAGCCGCTCGAGCAGCCGGGTCGACGCCGTGTTTTCGGGCATCGCGATCGCGACGACGCGTCCCAGCTTCCGGACCTCGCGCGCATAACGCAACGTGGCCGCGGCCGCCTCGTGCGCATATCCGTGCCCGCGGAACTGCTCGGCGAGCGCGAAGCCGATGTCGACGTCCGGCAGGGTGTCGCGCCGGATCAGCCCGCAGAGTCCGAGCGAGGCGCCGTCGTCCTTGCGCTCGACGAGGAACAGTCCGAATCCGTGTTCCGCGTACATCTTGCGCGGGCCCTGCGCAATGTATTTGCGGGCGTCCTCGAGCGTGCGGACGCCACGGTCGCCGATGTACCTGAGCCAGCCGCGATCGTTCAGCAACGCCAGGATGAACGGCGCGTCATCATCGCCGACGTGGCGCAAGCGCAGCCGAGCCGTTTCGAGCACCGACGTCGGTGCGGCCGTGGACCCGACGGCGACACTCATGTGCGATCCACCTCCTGCTCGGGCGGGGTGGTCGCGATCAGTTCCCAGATGTGTCCGTCGAGGTCCTCGTAGCCGTGACCGTACATGAAGCCGTGGTCCTGGGGCGGTCGCGGGACCGAGCCGCCGCCCGCGACGGCCTTGCGGACGAGGTCGTCGACGTGCTCGCGCGTCGGGCAGGTCAGGCACACCAGCACTTCGGCGGTCGTGCGTGCGTCGCAGATCTGCTTGGCCGGCGCGAAGGTGCGAAAGAAACCTTCCGTGAGCAGCATCACGTAGATGCCCTCCTCCACGATCATGCAGGCGGCGTCCTGGTTGGTGAACTGCGAGTCGAACTGGTAGCCGAGGCTCGCGAAGAACTGCTTCGACCGGTCGAGGTCCTTGACCGGCAGGTTGACGAAGATCTGCGTGGCCGCCATCAGCGTTGCTCTCCGTGGTCGGACGCTACCGAGCGGCGGACAGTTCCAGCCGGTTGCCGTCGGGGTCGAGCACGACGCTCTCATAATAGCCGTCGCCGGTGCGGCGCGGGCCGTCGAGCACTTCGTATCCGTCGCTTCGCAACCGGGCGGTCAACGCATCGACGTCGGCCTCGCGTCCTACGGTGAGCGCGAGGTGCGTGAGGCCCATGCGCTGCGCGCCCGACGCCAGCACCACGGGGCGGAGCCGGGTCGAGCGCATGAGTTCGAGCCGTGCGCCGGCTTCGTGGAACTCGACGAAGCGCGACTCGAAACCCTTGGCGTCGTTACGGTACGCGTCGCCGATCCGGGCGTCGAAGTAGCGGGCGTAGAACGACGCCAGGCGATCCAGGTCGTCGGTCCAGAGCGCCACGTGCTCGATGCGGACGGTGCCCATCGGAGGACTGTAGCAGCCGTGGCGGCCACCGACAGTCTGGCCGGTCGCCCCGCCCGCCCGGTTCGTCGCCGAGGGGAATGCCGAGGCCGGGTACACTGTCGCCTCCTGCACGGGCCACACCCATGAGTTCGAATCGCATCGTCTATTCCACCGGCGTCGGGCGCCGCTGCCCCGAATGTGGCCGGACCGTCGAGGACTGCCGTTGCCGTCGCAGCAGGCCCGCGCAGGGACCGGTGGCGTCGACGAGCGACGGCATCGTACGCGTCGGGCGCGAGACCAAGGGTCGCAATGGCAAGGGGGTGACGGTGATCCGCGGCCTCCCGCTCGCGGGCGATGCGCTCACCACGCTCGCCACCCGCCTCAAGAAGCGTTGCGGCTCGGGCGGCACCGTCGATGCCGCTGCGGGCGTGATCGAGATCCAGGGCGACCACCGCGACCTCCTCGTCGAGGAACTCGACAAGCTCGGGTACACGGTGCGTCGCTCGGGCGGCTGACGCGGCAGCGGCGCCCCGGGCAACCCGTGCGACTCAACAAGTACCTCGGTGAAACGGGCGTCTGTTCACGACGCGAGGCCGACGCGTGGATCGAGGCCGGGCGCGTGCAGGTCAACGGCGTCACGGCCGTGCTCGGCACGCAGGTGCAGGAGGGCGACGAGGTGTTGCTCGACGGCGAGCCCGTCGTCGCCCGGCCGCACCGCGTCTACCTCGCGCTCAACAAGCCCGTCGGCGTCGAGTGCACCACCGACCGCGACGTGCCGGACAACATCGTCGATTTCGTCGGTCACCGCGAGCGGGTCTTCCCCATCGGCCGGCTCGACAAGGACTCCGAAGGGCTGATCCTGCTCACGAACGACGGTGACATCGTCAATCGCGTGCTGCGCGCCGAGCACGAGCACGAAAAGGAGTACATCGTCTCCGTGGACCGGCCGCTGACGTCCGAATTCCTGGAGTCCATGGCGAGCGGCGTGCCGATCCTGGACACGGTCACGAATCCCTGCAAGGTGCGGCAGATCGGCCGCAACACGTTCCGGATCGTGCTCACGCAGGGATTGAACCGTCAGATCCGCAGGATGTGCGAGCACTTCGATTACACGGTGCGCCGGCTGCAACGCGTGCGCATCATGCACATCCACCTCGGCGATCTGCCGGTGGGAAGGTGGCGCAACCTGAGCGACGCCGA
>DASUMQ010000235.1:0-10912 GCA_036277615.1 Steroidobacteraceae bacterium | reverse complement strand
GTGCTGTGCCAGCAGGATCACGGGGAAACCCGGCCGGACGAGTGCCATCGGGCCGTGTCGCACCTCGGCCGCGCTCTGCGCCTCGGCGTGGATGCGACTCGTCTCCTTCAGCTTGAGTGCCCATTCCTGCGCGACGCCGAGGCCGACGCCCCGCGCCACCACGTACGCGCTGCCGGCCGCGCGCAGCGGCTCGAGCGCAGGGCTCCAGTCCAGACTCCAGGCGCGATCGAGCGCCGCAGGCAAGGCGTACACGGCGTCGCGCAACGCCGGGTCGTCAGCCCATTCGGCGACGAGCTGTGCAATCGCCGCAAGCGACGCGAGGCAGGTCTTGGTCGCGGCGACGCTGGTTTCCTCGCCGGCTGCGAGCGGCAACGTGAGGTCGGCGAGCAGCGCGAGTGGCGAGTCCTCGACGTTGACGAGCGCGAGAACGAACGCCCCGTTGCGCCGCGCCGCCTCGGCGGTCGCGACCAGGTCGGGGCTCGCCCCCGATTGCGAAATCACCAGCACGATCGTGTGTCCGAGGTCGGCGTTCGCGCCGTAGATGGAACTCACCGACGGCGCCGCGGAGGAGGTCAGCAAGCCGAGACGCGTTTCGACGAGGTAGCGTGCATAGGTCGCGGCGTTGTCGGAGCTGCCGCGGGCGCAGGTCACCAAGGCGCGCGGCGGCGATCTTCGCAGGCGCGCCGCGAGCTCACGCACGGCAGGTGCGTTGCGCTGCAGTTGCGCGTGCACGACCGCGGGGGCCTCGGCGGCCTCGGCGTACATGCGGGTGGTACGTTGGCTCGTACGCACCACGGCGCTCACGACTGGTCGCTCAGTTCGGCCACGAAATCGTACGTGTCGCCGCGGTACCAGGATTGCGAGAACTCGATTGCGCGACCGTCATGGTCGAATCCGATGCGTTCCACGAGCAATCCCGGGTCGCGTTCGCGCGCGGCAAGCAGCTCGGCCTGCTCGGCGTCGAACAGCACGGCGCGCAGGCGCTGCAGGGCGCGCACGGGGCGGTGGCCGCTGGCCTCGAGCGCCTCGTAGAGCGAAGACTCGACCGCGTCGATCGACGGCAGGCAATCGGCGAGCACGGTCGCACGTTCGAGCGCCATGGGCGCGTCGTCCGCGTAACGGATGCGATGGAAGCGCAGGACCGGCGTGCCGGGGCTCGACCGCAACGACATCGCTTCTTCGGGGGTCACGGTGCCCTCGGATCGCTTGAGCCAGACGCTGCGCGGTGTGCGGCCGCGAGCACGCATGTCTTCGGAGAACGACGTCAGCTTCGAGAAATTCTTCTCGACCCGTACGCGCACGAAGGTGCCCGAACCCTGGCGCCGGACCAGCAGTCCTTCCTGCACCAGCCCGTCGATCGCCTTGCGCACGGTGATCCGTGACACGCCGAAATCCGTGGCCAGGTCGCGCTCCGGAGGCAACGCGTCGTCGGGGGCGATCTGCCCGCCCTCGATCGCCCGACGCAATGCCCGCTCGAGTTGCTGGTACAGCGGACGGTGATCACCGTCGCCGAGCGGACCGATCCGTTGCGCGAGCGTCGTCATGCAGTGCCTCCGGGCCGATGCCGGGACACTTACGTGCCCGTGGCAGTACCAAAGAAATACCAATCTTTGGAAAGGATGTCCAACGAATGTTTCGCTTTGGCCGAATTTACATGTCGAAACAGGTATTTATCGAAAACACGCGGACGACCGCTCAAGGGGCTGGTGCTTTTACTTTATTGGTTCTATATTGGATATACATTGATGCTATCCGGGTCGCGACCAGGGCGGACCCGCCCGAGCGCGGCAACAGTCGTCCACCGTCACGCTGGCCGGGCTGCCAGCCGCTAAGAGGGCAATTCGCATGTTCCAGCGACGTCCGAATCTGATCCGGTCCGCCGTGCTCGCCGCGCTGGCGGGCCACGTGGGCCTGGCCCAAAGCCAAACCCCGCCGGCCGAGGAACTCGAGGAAATCGTGGTGACCGGCATCCGGTCGAGCTACCGCGCGTCTCTCGAGACCAAGCGCGAGGAAACCGCCGTGGTCGACGCGATCACGGCCGAAGACGTGGTGAAGTTCCCCGACAAGAACCTCGCTGAGGCGCTGCAGCGCATTCCGGGCGTCTCGCTCAATCGCGAGTTCGGTGAGGGCGAGCGCATCAACATCCGCGGCACCGACGACAGCCTGACCAAGATGCTGTTGAACGGCCACAGCCTCGCCACGGCGGACTGGTTCATCCTCGACCAGCTCAACAGCACGCGCAGCTTCAACTACCTGATGCTGCCGGCCGACATCATCGGCGAGGTCAAGGTTTACAAGACGCAGCAGGCCGACCTCGAGGAAGGCGGCATCGGCGGCACGGTCGACGTGATCACGCGCAATCCGCTCGACCTCGCCCCGATGACGCTCTCGGGCACGCTGCAGGGCACCTACTCCGAACTCGCCGACGAGATGGATCCGCAGGCGTCCGCGCTGTTCAGCTGGAAGAATCCTGAGTCGACGGTCGGCGTGCTGCTCGCGGGGGTCTACCAGAAGCGTTCGATCCGACGTGACGGCGTCGAGGTGCTCGGGTATTTCGACGCGGACCCGAGCGACGCGGGCGAACTGCTCGCGCCGTCGCTGATCGGTTCGGCGCTGTTCCAGCAGGAGCGCGAGCGCATCGGCGGCAACGTCGCGGTGCAGTTCCAGCCGAACGAGTCGCTGCTGGCCACCCTGACCGGCCTGTACTCGAAGTTCGACGGCGACAACGTCAACGAAAACTTCATGGCGTGGGGCTCGCGCGCGCTCGCGAACGGCGGGACGCTGACGCCCTCGACGATCCAGGACGGGACGGCGGTCGCCGGCACGATCGAGTCGCGCCGCAACCCGACGACCGGCGCACTCGAGGACTTCGGCGTGGTCTACGACGCGATCGACCGCATCGCCTCGACGGACACCTCCAACATCGACCTCGACGTCGAGTGGGCGCTCAACGACGCGTGGAACTTCCACTTCCGCGTGGGGCGGACGGAGGCCAACGGCGACACCGAGGCGCAGCCGTTCGTCGAGTTCGGCGCGCCGGCGAGCTTCACGTACGACCTGCGCGGCAAGGCCCCGCAGGTCTCCTACGCGAATATCGACCCGACCGACCCGACCGACCTGCAGTTCATCTTCAGCTCGCTGCACCAGATCCTCAACGACGATTCCGAGACCTACGCCTACGCCGACGCGGAAACCGAACTGGGTCTCGGCTTCCTCGACTCGATCAAGTTCGGAGCCAAGTACACCGACCACGACCGCGAGCTGCGCTTCAACGCGACGACGTATGGCGGCTTCCACGTCCCGATCAACACGCTGCCGGCCTCGGCGTTCGCCGGTGCGATGACGCCGGGCGACTTCCTCGATGCGATCAAGGCCTCCGGCACGATCGACCGCTACTGGCAGATCAACCGCAACGAAGTCGAGCGCATCCTGTTCGACAACCTGCGCAACGGCCCGGGTCGCGTGCTGTACCCGCAACAGAGCTTCTCGATCGCCGAGGACGTGGCCGGCGGCTACCTGATGGCGAACCTGAAGGGTGAACGCTGGCGCGGCAATGTCGGCGTGCGTTACGTCCGCACCGAGCAGACCTCGAACGGCAACGTGGTCAGCCCGACCGGCTCGATTGAGAATCCCTACGGCAACTACGACCCGATCAGCGTCGACCGCAACTACGACAACTGGCTGCCGAGCCTGAACCTGGCCTTCGACTTCACCGATGAGCTCGTCGGTCGCTTTGCGGCCGCCCGCACGATGACGCGTCCGGACTTCACCGACATCGCGCCGCGCGCCAGCCTGAACCCCGGCGCCTTGACGGCCCAGACCGGCAACCCCGACCTCGATCCGTTCGAGGCAGACCAGTTCGACGTCTCAGTCGAGTGGTACCACGGCGACGACGCGGCCATCGTCGGCGCGCTGTTCTACAAGGACATCAAGTCCTTCATCACGGACAGCGTGCAGACGATCAACTTCAACGTCAACACGGCGTCGCCCCCGAGCCTCCAGTGCGTCGAAGTCGGCACCGACCTGTGGAGCTGCCCGTTCACCACCAACGTCCGCTCGAACGGCGGCGGCGGCGAGGTCAAGGGCTTCGAGTTCGCCATCAACCAGCCGATCGCGGCCGGCTTCGGCGTCAACGCGAACTACACCTACTCCGACGCGTCGGCCGATAACGGCGACCCGATCCCTGGCAACTCCGAGAACACGTACAACATCGTGGCGTATTACGAGAACCCGCGCCTGGGCGCGCGGCTCGCCTATACCTACCGCGACGACTTCTTCGTCACGTTCGACCGCTCGACCGAGCTGAACCAGGACGGGTTCGGCCAGCTCGACGCGTCGGTGTCGGTCGGCATCAACGACAGCATCGCGCTCACGTTCGACGCGCAGAACCTGACCGAGGAAGAGATCGTGCAGTACGCGGGCTCGAAGGCCCGCCCGCGCGCGATCTACGACAACGGACGCGTGTTCTACGTCGGCGTGCGGATGAAGTATTGATCGACGGCCGTGGCCTCCCCGCTTCGGCGGGGAGGCCACGGCGCTCATGGGCCGCGTCGGTCCCAGTCCGCGACGAGCGGCGCGAGCACCTGGCGGACCGGCTCGAGCTGCGTCGCATACGGGCGATGCCGGCCGATCGAGCGATCCGTGAAGGGCTCGGCCACCTGTGCGTAGCTCGGCGTCGGTGAATACGTTCGCCGCTCGTGGAAGCGGAGGCAGGCCTCGTCGAACGGCAGCCCGACGTGCTCGAGCAGCCGGGCGACGACGTCACGCGGGTTGGCGACCATTGACTCGTACCGCAGAATGAATTCGCGCGGCTCGAGTTCACGTCGATAGTGCTCGTGCAGCCGATGCACCGCGGCGAGGTAATGCGCCGTGTCCTCCAGTCGATAGCCGCAGTGAAAACCATGGTTGAGCTGGTGCGACATCATCGAAACGCAGACGTCGAGCGGGTGGCGCGCCAGGTGCACGAGCGGCGCGTCCGGAAACGCGATGCGGATCAGCGGCAGCCACACCTCGTTGAACGGCATCTTGTCGACGAAGTACTCGACGCCCGGTTCGAGCAGGCCCTGGCGCTCGGCACGCGCGAGGTAGTGGTCGCGGAACACGGCTGCGAGGTGATGGCGGTCGGCGGTCATCGCGCCGTCGAGGTTGAGCGGGAACGGCTCGCGCGCCGGCAGCAACTGATGGCTGAGCTCGCGCCACTCGCCCGCGAAGGGCAGCTCGCCGCCGGCACGGATCGCCGGATGCGCGGCGAGCACGCGTTCCACCAGCGTCGTGCCCGAGCGTGGAAAGCCGTAGACGAACAGCGGCTGCGGCACGTCGCCGCGGTTCGAGGCGCGCGGCAACCGGGCAAAGGTGCGCCGAGTGAAGTAGCGCTCGAGGCGCGCGAAGAACTGCTCGACCGCGGCGGTCTGGTAGCGCAGCCCGCCCGCCTCCGCGGCGAGCTTCTGCTTGCCAGCGACGAAGTCTTGCCAGGCCTCGACGTAGCGTCCCGCCCGGTCCTCGAGCCGCCCGCGCTCGAGCAAGGCGTCCCCGTTCAATACCGGCGCGGCCGCGAGCAACGTGAGTGCGTCGGCGACGCGGCCCTGGCGCGCGAGGTACTGCGCCCGCAGCAGGTCGACCTCGCGTGCCGACCCCGCTGCGGCCGCGCGTTCGAGCAGCGCCTCGGCACGCGTCAGGTCATGCTGAACCTCGCAGGCCTTCGACCAGTACGCGAGCGTGCGGACGTCGCCCGGCGCGACCCGGTCCGCCTGCGCGTACAGGGATTCCGCTTCCTCCGGCCGACCCTGGCGCATCAGGTTCAACCCCAGCGTCACGAGCGTCGTGCCGTGCTCGTCGCCCAACTCGAGTGCCCGCCGCAGGTGCCATTCTCCCGCGACGAGTTCGTTGCGCTCAGACAGCAGCGTGCCGAAACGTTGGTGCAACGCCGGGTCGTCCGGCAAGCGTGCGAGCGCACGCCGCGCGAACTGCTCGGCTTCGTCGACGCGGCCCGCCCGGGCCAGCAGGTCGATCGTCTCGTGCCAGGCCCAGGCGCAGTCCGGGTCGACCCGCAGCACGCCCGCCAGCGCCTCCGCCGCACGCTTGACGTCCCCCGCCGCAATGACGGCGCGCACACTGTCTCGATCGCTGCTGGTTGCGGTGCTAACCATCGTTTCGATGCGGCGCCTGGGCTGCGAGCTTGGCGAATGACGGACGGAGTGTACTGAGCCGATGCGACTTCTGGCGAACCCTGCCGGACGGCGCGCGCACTGGGCGCTCGCGCTCGTCGCGATCATCCCCGCGCCGCAGAGCGCGGTCGAGACCGGCGCGCGCGTCGAGCTGCACGACGGCTTCGTCATCGAGGCCAGTGGCCGCGAAGCGCAACAGGTCGCCGCGCAGTTCACGGAGCGCCTCGCGACGCACCCCGGTCTTGCGGCATCGGTTCGCGCGCCATCCCGTTATCCGCGGAGCGCGGGCTTGCATGTCCGGTTCGAGCTGCGACCGCGCGGCAAATTTCCGGCCGAAGGGTATCGCCTGGTCGTCGCGCAAGACGGGGTGACGCTCGAGGCCGCCGACGTCGCGGGCCTGCGCCACGGCGCCGTGTCGTTGTGGCAGCTCGCGGCTGCGTCGGCCGACGCGACTTTCGTGCAAGGAACGAGCGCGCCCGTCGTGCGCCTGCCGACTGTGCGCATCGAGGATGCTCCGGCGTTCCGCTGGCGCGGACTCATGCTCGACTCGGCCCGCCATTACCAGTCGCCCGAATTCATCGAGCGCTATCTGGACTGGATGGCGGTGCACAAGCTCAACGTGCTGCACTGGCACCTGACCGACGACCAGGCGTGGCGCCTCGAGATCAAGCGCTACCCCAGGCTCACCGAGGTCGGCGCCTGGCGCGTGCCGGCCGGGCGCGCCGCACAACGAGACCTCGACCCGGTGACGGGGCGCCCGCGGCTTCACGGCGGCTTTTACACGCAGGACACCGTGCGACGGCTGGTCCGGTACGCCGCCGACCGCGGCATCACGATCGTGCCGGAGATCGAGATGCCCGGGCACGCCACCGCCGCCGTCGCGGCCTACCCCGACCTCGGGCTCGGCACCGTCGCCCCGGGCGCGGTGCCGGCCGACTGGGGCATCTACCCGAACCTCTTCAACGTCGAGGAATCGACCTTCGCGTTCCTCGAGGACGTGTTGCGCGAAGTGATGGACCTGTTCCCGGGCACGTACGTGCACGTGGGGGGCGACGAGGCCGTGAAGGACCAGTGGCGCGCCTCCCCGCGCGTGCAGGCGCGCATGCGCGAACTCGGGCTCCGCGACGAGGCGGCGTTGCAGGGGTACTTCGTGCAGCGGATCGGCCGCTTCCTCGAATCGAACGGACGCAGGCTCGTCGGCTGGGACGAGATTCTCGAGGGCGGGATCGCGGCCGGTGCGACCGTGATGTCCTGGCGCGGTGTCGACGGCGCGCGCACGGCCGCACAGGCAGGGCACGACGCCGTGCTCGCCGCGTGGCCGCTGCTGTATTTCGACAATCGGCAGGGCAGTGACGCGTCCGAGCCGCCCGGCCGTGGCCGCGTCGTCGCGCTGCGCGACGTCTACGAGTTCGACACGCGCGTATCGAACCTCACCGACGAACAGCTCCGCCACCTCATCGGCGTGCAGGGCAACGTCTGGACCGAACACGTGCGGACCGAGGAGCGCGTCGAGTGGATGACGTGGCCGCGCGCAGCAGCCGTGGCGGAGCTCGGCTGGACCGCGCCCGCCCGCCGCGATTACGACGATTTTTACGCGCGGCTGCGGCCCGCGATGCGCTGGTATCGCGCGCTGGGCCTGCGCGCCGCCACGACGGGGTTCGAAGTGGCGCCGGCCCCGGCGCCCGACATCCGACGCAGCCAGGAACTCGAGCTCTGCAGCGACAAGCTCGTGCTCAACCTCGAGGACGACGCACCCGTCGCCGGGCCGCGCGCCCGTTTCCTGGTCGACATCATGAATCCCTGCTGGACGTGGCGTGACGTCGACCTCTCGCGCGGCGCGACGCTGATCGCCGACGTCGGGCAGTTTCCGTTCAACTTCCAGATCGGCAGGGACCGCGAAGCGATCCGGTTGCGGCCGCCGACGACGCCGTCGGGCGAACTGGAGGTGCGCATCGACACGTGCGACGGATCGATAGCGGCGAGCGTGCCACTGACTTCTGCGCTCGACCGGGACGCGGTAACGCGGCTGCCACCGGTCACGCTGCCGTCGCTGCCGGGGGCACACATGCTCTGCTTCACGTTCACCGGACGCGACCTCGATCCGATGTGGGCGCTCGACCGCGTCGAGCTGCAGACGACCGCCCCCACTACGGCGCCCGCCGGAGTCGCGCGTGAACGCTGAGCCAGAGGTCACCGTGCTCGTCGCACCGTTCGACGGCTGGTGCACGTCGCTCGACGAGGCGCCCGATCCGGTGTTCGCGAGTCGCATGCTCGGGGACGGGTTCGCGATCGACCCGACCGGCTCGATCGTGCAGGCGCCGTGCGACGGCGAAGTGACCGCGTTGCCGGGGTCACGCCACGCGGTGACGTTGCGCGCGCTCGACGGCGTCGAGGTGCTGATCCACGTCGGCATCGACACGGTGGGGCTGCAAGGCGCCGGCTTCGAGGCGCTGGTCCAGGTGGGCACGACCGTTCGCGCCGGCGATCCCCTGCTGCGGCTGGACCTGGACGCCCTCGCCGAGCGCGCGAAGAGCCTGCTGACGCCGGTCGTCGTGCTGGGGGAGACCCATCGGGTCGAGCCGCTCGCTGCGGGCGCGCACGTGCGCGCGGGGCAGGCCGTCGCCCGGCTGCGACGACGAATATCGAGCGACACGCGCGACCACATGGCCGCGGCCGGACTCGGGGTGGTGACGGCGCACGAACGCACGGTGAAGGTTGCACTCACGCACGGCCTGCACGCGAGGCCCGCCGCGCGGATCGCGAAGGTCGCGCGGTCCGCGGGTGCCCCGGTGCACCTCGTCTACGCCGGGAAGCAGGTCGATGCCCGGAGCATCACGGCGCTGATGCAGCTCGGCGTGCGGCCCGGCGACGAAATCTCGATCCGCACCGTCGATCCCGGCGGTGCAGGCGTGCTCGACGCCATCGAATCCGTGCTGACGACGGTCGAGCAGATCGCCTCGCCGCCGCACGCAGCGCCCTCTACGCTCGGCGCGTTGGACTCTACGTCGTCAGACGACATGGCGGCAGACACAGCGACGACTTGCACCACCGTGCGGGCGGTGGTCGCGAGCCGAGGTCTCGCGCTCGGACCCGCGCACCACCTGCGGGCCGCCACGTTCAACGTCCCGATTGCCGGCCAGGGTGCCTTGACCGAGGCGGCGGCCTTGCGCGACGCGTTGCGCACGGTGCGCGGCCGCCTCGCGCAGCAGGCCCTGGGGGCCGACCGGGTCCGGCAGGAGCTCGCCACGGCCCACGAGTTGCTGCTGGACGACCCGGTGTTGATCACGGCGGCCGAGCACGCGATCGAGCAAGGCCACAGCGCAGGTCATGCGTGGCGCGCCGCCACGGCCGCGCAGACCCGATCGCTCGAAGCCATGGACGATGCCTACCTCCGCGAACGTGCTGCCGACCTCCGCGACCTCGAGGCGCAAGTGCTCAGTGCACTCGGCCTCGGCTTCGAATCGGCCGACTGCACGAGTCTGCCCGACGGCGCCGTCGTACTGGCCGCGGACCTGTTGCCGTCGCAGTTCGCGGCGCTCGATCCCTCGCGGATCGCGGGGCTTTGCACGACTGGCGGTGGTCCGACATCGCACGTCGCGATCCTCGCGGGCTCGATCGGCTTACCGATGCTGGTCGCCGCGGGTCCAGCGATCGAGCACGTGCCGGACGGCACGACCGTGTTGCTCGACGCGCAAGCGGGGCTGCTGCATCTGGCGCCGGACGCCGCGCTGCAGGTCCGGGGCGCGGAACGCATCGCGGCGCTGCGCGCCCGCCGTGAACGCGAGCGCGCGGTTGCGCGCCAGGAAGGACACATGGCCGACGGGACGCGGGTGCGCATCTACGCGAACCTCGGTGCGCCGGAGGAGGCGACGCGCGCCGTGGACTCGGGCGCCGAGGGCTGCGGACTGCTGCGCAGCGAGTTCCTGTTCCTCGATCGACGCACCGCGCCCGGCGAGGACGAGCAGCACGCCGTCTACCAGGAGATCGCGAGCCGGCTCGACGGGCGCACGCTCACGATCCGAACCCTCGACGTGGGCGGCGACAAGCCGCTCGCCTACCTGCCGATGCCCTTCGAGGAAAATCCGGCGCTCGGGCTGCGGGGCATCCGCACGAGCCTGCATCGGCCCGACCTGTTGCGCGAGCAGTTGCGTGCGATCCTGCGGGTCGAACCGGCCGCGCAGTGCCGGATCCTGCTGCCGATGATCACCGACGCGGGCGAGATCGCGCACGTCCGCGCGGAACTCGCCGCCAGTGCCGCGGCGGTCGGGCGTAATTCCCCGGTCGCCCTCGGCGCGATGATCGAGACGCCGGCGGCGGCCGTGCTCGCCGAGTCGCTGGCGCGTCACGTCGACTTCTTCTCGATCGGCACGAACGACCTGACCCAATACACACTCGCGATGGACCGCATGCATCCGCAACTCGCCGCCCGGCTCGACGGGCTGCATCCGGCCGTGCTGCGACTGGTCTCGCGCGTGTGCGAAGCCGCGCATCTGCACGGCCGGGACGTGGCCGTCTGCGGCAGCCTCGCGATGGACGAGGCGGCCATCCCGGTCCTGCTCGGGCTGGGTGTTCACGAACTCTCGGTCGCCTACGCGGCCGTGCCTGCGGTGAAGGCGCGGGTGGCGTCACTCGAATACGAGGCGTGCCGGACGCTCGCGCAGCGTGCCCTCGAGTGCGAGACCGCGGACGAGGTCCGCCGCCTGGTGGCGGGATTTACGCCGACGTCGGCTCATCACGATTTCAACGCG
>DASUMQ010000234.1:0-9070 GCA_036277615.1 Steroidobacteraceae bacterium | reverse complement strand
CAGATTTACACCGCCGTGCAAGGCGCGACGATCACCAGCGATGCGGCGGGTCGCGAGAAAGTCGCGAAGGCGCTGGCCGCACACGGCGTCAGCGTGATTGCGATCCAGCGGGACCGTGACGGTCGCTGGCAGGTCGTTCGCGACGACGCCCTCAACCGGCGCGTCACGGGCAAGACGCCCATGGCGTTCTCGGGGCCCGTGGGCGCGGCGCATCCGATGCTGCGTTCCTCTGTCACTCCGGTGCCGCTCGGGACGCTGAACAACTGCGCCCATGGCCACACGCCGTGGGGCACCTACCTCGCCTGCGAGGAAAACTGGAACGGCTACTTCGGTACCGACGACACGGCGTGGGTCGCGACGCCGCTCGAGGCGCGCTACGGCGTATCGCGCGCCGGCTTCGGCTACAACTGGCACAAGGCCGAGGCTCGGTTCGACCTGGCCCGCAATCGAAGCGAACTCAATCACTTCGGCTGGGTCGTCGAGATCGATCCCTTCGACCCGGCCGCCGTACCGGTCAAACGCACGGCGCTCGGACGGATCAAGCACGAGGGCGCGACCTGCACGGAGAGCAAGGGCCGCATCGTCGTCTATACCGGTGACGACGAAAACGGTGACTACCTGTACAAGTTCGTCGGTAGCGCGCCCTGGCGGGAGTTGCGTGCGCGCGGGCTGAGCCCGCTCGATCACGGCACGCTGTACGTCGCTCAGTTCGACGCCGATGGCGATGGTCGGTGGCTGCCGCTGGTGCACGGCGCAGGCCCGCTCACCGTCGCGAATGGCTGGCTCGACCAGGCGGATGTATTGATCCGGACGCGGCTGGCCGCCGACGCGGCGGGCGCTACGCGCCTGCATCGCCCGGAGTGGGTCGCCGTGCATCCCCACACGCGAGACATCTTCGTCACGCTGACGAACGGCAGCGCCAACAACGCGGCGGTCAACGGCGGTCGTGACCCGAACCCCTACGGACACATCGTCCGGCTCCGTGAAGTCGCCGACGATGACACCGCGTTCGCGTGGGACGTGTTCCTGCTCGCCGGCGACCCGGCGTACGACCCACGAGTGCCGGCCGACCAGCCGGTCTTCGGATCGCCCGACGGCGTCTGGGTGGACGACAGCGGCATCGTGTGGGTCCAGACGGACATCTCGAATTCGTCGCAGAACCTACAGAGCCGCGGTTACGACCGCATCGGCAATAACGCGATGCTGGCCGCCGATCCCGACAGCGGCGAGGTCCGTCGCTTCATGACGGGACCGCGCGGCTGCGAAATCACCGGCGTCACGATGACACCGGACCAGCGCACGATGTTCGTGAACGTCCAGCACCCGGGTGAATCGACCACCTACTGGAACAGCCAGTTCGGGGCGCCGAGCACGTCGAATCCGTCGACGGTCAGCAACTGGCCGTTCGGCACGCAGAGCAATCCACGTCGGCCGCGACCCGCGACGGTCGTCATCCAGCGCAAGGACGGCGGGCGGATCGGAACCTGAACCGACGCGACGAAAGACCCACGCCTTTTGTTGCAGATCGTCCGTGGTGTCGAGACCATCGACGCCGCGGGCTATGCTTAGTGCATCGTGTCGACCCACACCCGCCTATCGAACGAGCGTCGGCGCCGGCCAGTCCGCGTCCGACGCTGATCGCTTCGGGCAACACCTCTTGCACATGCGTGCCCCCTGTCGCCGTCGACTCCAGTTCAGGATCGTCATGGCAGGCCGCCGATGACGTCCAGGCGTCCGCCACTGTCGTCCGCCATCGCAGCGCCGACCGGTACCGCAGCCGTGCGCAAGTCTCTCGTCCGGGCAATCGACGCGGCGGCCGTGCGGATTGCGGCCGGCCAAAGCTTGTCCACGGAGGAGGTGCACGACACGCGCAAACGAATCAAGCGCGCTCGATCCGTGCTTCGGATCTTGCGTCCGGCGCTCGACGACGACGAATTTTCCGGATGCGACTGTCTGCTGCGGGCGGCCGGAAAGAGCCTTTCGACGGCGCGGGACGCTGCGGTGCTGGCACAGACGAGCGCGAGGCTGCGGGCGCGCCTCGACGGCGCCTCGCCATCGAAGACGAAGCAACAGTCCCTTACAAAGACCCGCCCGGGGGCATCGACAGCCGATGCCGCACGCGCTCACCGAAACCTGCGAAAAGGCGCCGCAACCCTTGCGGCCGCGAGGCTTGGGCGACGTGGCTGGAAGCCGCTCGGATCCGGCGTGCGGGCCGTCTACAAGCGCGGCCGACGCCTCGCAGCCGCCGTGGAGCAGGACGCCACGACCGAGGCGTTGCATGCGTGGCGCCGGCACGCCAAGCGGTACTGGCACGTCCTCGAGATATTCGAAGTAGTCAATCCGGCACGCCTGGCCCCGATCATCGGCGATGCGCGGCGACTCTCCGACCTACTGGGCGAGGACCACGACCTCGCGATGCTGGCCGAGCACATCCGCACCCGCCGGGGCCGGCCGCAGAGTCGCGATGTTGCCCTGCTCCACGCAATCGAGGAGCGCCGCGCCAGGCTCGGGCGGCGTGCGTCGAGAATCGGATCAAAAGTCTATGCCGACCGCGCGCGGGACGTCGAACGCCGGCTGCAAGCCGATTGGGAACGCTGGCGACGCGCGACCGCGCAGTCCACTACGTCAATGCCGGGTCGTGACGGACTGGAGGCGGACGCGGGCCTTGCTGGTGGCTAGAACGGTGATGAAGGTACCGATGCGTGCGGTGGCGGCCAACCGCTCGACTTCCTCACGCAGCACGACTTCGACGTCGACCGTGGCGAGGCCGTATTCACGGGCGAGGGCTTCGACGAGCCGGGGATCGACGGAGGGCTTCAAGTCGTTGCCGGGCGGGACGGTTGCATTCATCTTCGGCACATCGGGCACGGGATCTCCATCTTACGTCGCTCCCGCCGGGTGGCCATGCCGGGAAATCGCTAGATTGCGCGGTCCCGTTGCAAGACGCTGCAAAAGTGCGGCCGGATTGTTCACTCAGGAGCGGCGGCGCGACCGCTGGCGGGTGCGTTTCATCAGCGTCACGTGGCTGCCCTCTCGTGCCACGCGCGGGGCGCGACTCGTCGGGGTGCATTGCTGGTAGGTGCCGTCCGTCTGCATGAGCCAGGCGTTGCGCTCGTCGGCCAGCTGGACCTGCAGCACCTCCCAGAGCCGCTCACGCAGCGGCCGGCTTTCCACCGGCGCGACTGCCTCGACCCGTCGCGACAGGTTGCGGTCCATCCAGTCCGCGGAACCCAGGTAGAAGTCGCCGTCGAGCGGGTCCTCGTGACCGTTCGCGAAATGGAACACGCGGGCGTGCTCGAGGAAGCGCCCGATGATCGATCGCACCCGGACGTGTTCGGTCAGGCCGGCGACGCCGGGACGCAGGCAGCAGAAACCGCGCGCGATGATGTCGATCGGCACCCCGGCGTTGGACGCCTCGCACAGCGCCTCGCACACCGGGGGGTCCTCGAGCTGGTTGAGCTTCGCAACGATGCGTGCCGGTCGCCCGGCTCGCGCGTTGGCTGCTTCCCGGCCGATCAGGTCGATGAAACGGTGGCGCATGTTGAGCGGCGCCACCAGCAGCTTTTCGAAACGCGGCGCGCGGGAGTAGCCGGTCAGGTGGTGGAACAGTGTCACGACGTCCCGCGTAAGCACGGGGTCACAGGTGAACAGGCCGAAGTCCGTGTACATGCGCGCGGTCTTGACGTGGTAGTTGCCGGTGCCGATGTGCGCGTAGCTGCGCAACCCGTCGCCCTCGCGCCGCACGACCAGCGCGAGCTTGGTGTGCGTCTTGAGGCCACGCATGCCGTAGATGACGTGGTCGCCCGCCTTCTGCAGCTGCTCCGCCCAGTGCAGGTTGCGCTCCTCGTCGAAACGCGCCTTGAGCTCGACCAGGCAGGCGACCTGCTTGCCGTTCTCGGCCGCCTTGATCAGCGAGCGCACGAACGGCGTGTCGTCGCCGAGACGGTACACGGTCATCTTGATCGTGGTCGTGCTCGGGTCGTCGGCTGCGTCGCGGATGAAGCGTTCGACCGAGGCGTCGAAGCTCTCGTACGGGTGATGCACGAGGACGTCTCCGGAGCGCACGGCGGCGAACAGGTCGCCGTCCACATCCATCCCGGACGGCGGCATCGGCACCCAGGGCGGGTCACGCAGCTCTGGGATCGGCAGCGAGGCGATCTCGAACAGGCCGGTGTAATCGAGCATGCCCGGCAATTCGTAGACGTCGCCGTCGCGCAGGTCGAAGGCGCCGACCAGGCCGTCGCGTATCTCCGGACTCGGCGCCTCGCTGAACTCGAGCCGCACGACCGGCTGGAACCGGCGCAGCCGGACCTGTTCCTCGACCAGTTCCCGGATGCTGTTGTCGCTGTCCTCCTCGATCGCGATGTCGGCGTTGCGGGACAATCGGAACAGCGTCACCGCTTCGATCGCGACCCCGGGAAACAGCTTGTGCGCGTTGTGACGCACGAGATCCTGCAGCGACACGAAGCACCGCCGGCCGGGCGAGACGTCCGCGCGCAGCGGCAGCCACTGTGGCAGGTTGGACGGCACCTTGACGCGGACGAACACGCGCTCGGCTGCGTCGGGGTCCTGCAGCACGAAACCCCAGGATGTCGAGAGGTTCGACATGAACGGGAACGGATGGGACGGATTGAGGCTGAGCGGCGTGAGCGCAGGCGAGACGTGCCGGTCGAAATAGGCTTCCGCCTCGGCCCGTTGCGCCTCGGTGAGCTGCTCCCAGGTGTAGAGCGACACGCCGTGACGGACCAGGCGATGACGGAGGTCGCCG
Source organism: Steroidobacteraceae bacterium (assembly GCA_036277615.1). Classification (GTDB taxonomy): domain Bacteria; phylum Pseudomonadota; class Gammaproteobacteria; order Steroidobacterales; family Steroidobacteraceae; genus RPQJ01. The sequence goes on along the minus strand of DASUMQ010000234.1, from coordinate 4,302 downwards.
AAACACTCGGCCTGCTGCAGCAGCAACGGAAACAACGCCGCCCGCAGCTCGAGCACATGGGCATTGAATTCCTCGATCATCGCCGGCAGGCCGCTCGCGTACGCGCGCGTGCGCATGGCGCCGACGCGTTTCATGAAGAATTCGTCGAGGTTGGTCGTGAAGATCGCGAGGAACTTGAGCCGCTCGAGCAACCTCACGCGCTCGTCGAGCGACTCGGCCAGCACCCGCCGGTTGAACTCGAGCCAGCTGAGGTCGCGGTCGACCCAGGCCTCCCGGAACATTCGGGTTCGCGTCTTGGCATTCATGCGTGGTCGTGGCCTACGCGGGTCCCGAGCCGGTCGCCGGCGTGTGGAGATTGCGGATCGATGACGAGTTCATGACATCATCTTCGTGCCGTGTGACGGTTTCGTGTCGGCGCCGCCGGGTCGACGCAACCCCTGCCGAGGACCGCCACGTCGCGTATCCTAGCGACCCGAACCGGGACCCGTCCCCGCCGGAATTCCACAAGCGCCATGTCGAACGCCTTCCCGCACGCCCCTCTCGCCGGCCGGATCGACGCCGCGTTCGAGGAGCGCGCGAGCCTGTCACCCACGACCGCCTCCCCGGACGTCGTCGAAGCCGTGGACACCGCCCTCGGGCTGCTCGATTCCGGTGCGGCGCGCGTCGCCGAGAAAGTCGACGGCCGCTGGCAGGTGAACGAATGGCTCAAGAAGGCCGTGCTCCTGTCCTTTCGACTGTTCGACAACGCGCCGGTGAACGCCGGTTATACGCAGTTCTACGACAAGGTTCCGCTCAAGTTCGCCGGGTACGACGCAGACCGATTCAAGGCCGAAGGTGTCCGTGTCGTGCCGCCCGCCGTCGTGCGCCGTGGCGCGTACGTGGCGCGCAACGCCGTGCTGATGCCGAGTTACGTGAACATCGGTGCGTACGTCGGCGAAGGCACCATGGTCGACACCTGGGCCACCGTCGGGTCCTGCGCCCAGATCGGGCGGCACGTGCACCTGTCGGGCGGCGTCGGCATCGGCGGCGTCCTCGAGCCGCTGCAGGCGAGCCCGACCATCATCGAGGACGATTGCTTCATCTGCGCGCGCTCCGAGGTCGTCGAAGGTGTCGTGGTCGAGGAAGGCGCGGTGCTGTCGATGGGCGTGTATGTCGGCCAGAGCACCCGCATCTACGATCGCGAGCGCGACGAGGTGCTCTACGGCCGCATCCCGGCGGGCGCCGTCGTCGTCCCGGGTTCGCTGCCCGCCGCGAACGGCAAGTATTCGCTGTATGCGGCGGTGATCGTCAAGCGCGTCGATGCGCAGACGCGGGCGAAAGTGGGCATCAATGAACTGCTGCGCAGCGTGGACTAGGGGTCAGGGGATAGGGGATAGTGACGGACGCGCTTCGCGCGGCGTTCTGGAGACGCGGCTAATAGCCGCTCTGACTATCCCCTAACCCCTATCCCCTATCCCCTGCTTCCTCACGCCGCGTTCGCGCGAGGCTCGCGCCCCACCATGTACAGCACCTGCTCGGCCACGTTCGTCGCGTGATCCCCGATGCGCTCGAGTCCCTTGAGCGCGAAGATCGTGTCAATCGTCGGTCGCAGGAACCGATGGTCCTGCAGCACGTACGACATGATCTGCCGCAGCGCCGCGGCAAACTCGGCGTCCAGCTCGGCGTCGCGGGTCAGCACGGCCTCCGCGAGCGCCGGGTTCACCTCGTCCGCGGCGCGTACTGCATTCCGCAGCATCGAGACGGAGAGCGCCGCCATGTGCCGCAGGTGGCGCGCGACGGCGAGCACGGGATCGTTGCCGGAGGCCTGCTCGAGCGACAGCGCGAAGCGCGCGATCTTCTTCGCCTCGTCGCCAGCCCGCTCCAGTTCGCGGCCGATCCGCACGATGGCCCGTGACAGCCGCAGGTCGTTGGCGACCGGCTGCTGCAGGGCGATGAACGTCAGGCTGTCCCGGTCGAGCTGCCGGTCGTATTCGTCCACGAGCGCCTCGCGCGCGAGCACCGACTGCGCGAGGGTGGCATCGCGTTCCAGCAGCGCACGCGACGCGTTCGACACCTGCTCGATCACCAGGGCGCCCATCTCGAGCGCGTGCAGGCGCAGCCCGGTCAACGTCTGGTCGACGTTGCTCGAAGTGTGCGGCTCGGTCGGATCCGAGCGGTCGAGATCGTAGCCCACGCGCTCAACCGTACCGGCCGGTGATGTAGTCTTCGGTGGCCTTCTTCGAGGGGTTCGTGAAGATCTTCGAGGTCGCATCCACCTCGACGAGCTCACCCAGGTACATGAACGCCGTGTAGTCGGAGACGCGCGCCGCCTGCTGCATGTTGTGCGTGACGATCAGGATCGTGACGCGCTGGCGCAGCTCCGTGATCAGTTCCTCGATCTTGGCGGTCGCGATCGGGTCGAGCGCGGACGTCGGCTCGTCGAACAACAGGATCTCCGGCTCGGTCGCGAGTGCGCGCGCGATGCACAACCGCTGCATCTGGCCGCCGGACAGTGCGAGCGCGGAATCGGCCAGCCGATCCTTGACCTCGTCCCAGATTGCCGCGCCACGGAGCGCCTTTTCGACGCGCTCGGCGAGCTCGGTCCGGTTGCCGACGCCACGCAGGCGCAGCCCGTACGCGACGTTCTCGAACACGGTCTTCGGAAACGGGTTTGGCTTCTGGAACACCATCCCGATCCGCATGCGGACCTCGATCGGGTCGACGCCCTTGCCGACGAGGTTCACGTTCTCGGGGTGCAGCGTGATGCTGCCCGCGTAGCGCGTGTCGGCCTGCAGGTCGTGCATGCGGTTGAAGCAGCGCAGGAACGTGCTTTTCCCACAACCCGAGGGCCCGATCAGCGCAGTGACCTGGTTCTCGGGAATCGTCAGGTTGATGTTCTTGAGTGCGTGGTTCGTGCCGTACCAGAAGTCCAGCTTCTCGGCGACGGCCTTCGCCGCCGTGGCCCGAGCCGCCTTGCGCTCGTCCATCACGATGGCGAGCGACGGCGCCTCGGGCTTCGTTGCGGCGGCAGAGGTCGTGGTGTTCATGTCGGAGGCACTCACCAGTTGATCTTCTTGCGGAAGCGGTAGCGGATCCAGATCGCGACGGCGTTCATGCCCAGCGTCATCGCAAGCAGGATCGCCGCGGCGGCGGCGGCGTTTGCCTGGAACGCCTGGTCGGGTCGCGAGACCCAGTTGAAGATCTGGATCGGCATCGCCGTGAACTCGCTCCTGAGCCACTCGAGGCTCAGGAACGGGAAGTCGCCGGTCACCGGCGACGGCGGCAGGAATGCGATGAAGCTCAGCGCGCCGATCGTGATGATCGGCGCCGTCTCGCCGATCGCTCGCGAGAGACCGAGGATCAGGCCCGTGAGGATGCCGCCGGTCGAGTACGGCAGCACGTGATCCTTGGTCACCTCCCAGCGGGTCGCGCCGAGACCGTAGGCGGCTTCCCGGATCGCCTTCGGGACGGCGCGCAGCGCCTCACGCGTCGCCACGATCACGATCGGCAGGATCAGCAGCGCGAGCGTGAGGCCGGCCGAGAGCACGCTCTGCCCGAGGCCGAACGTGTAGACGAACAGGCCCAGCGCGAGCAACCCGTACACGATCGAGGGCACGCCGGCGAGATTCGTGACGTTGATCTCGATGATGCCGGTGAACCAGTTCTTGGGGGCGTATTCCTCGAGGTAGATCGCGGCCGCGACGCCGACCGGCAGTGCCACGACCGCCGTGACGAACATGATCATGGTCGTGCCGACCCAGGCCGACAGGATGCCGGCGCGCTCGGCCTTGCGCGACGGGAACTGCGTCAGGAAATCCCAGCCGAAGCGCGAGGCGCCGTCGCGCACCAGGTCGACGAACAGCAGCGCGAGCAGCCCTAGGCAGGCCAGCAGGATCACCAGACCGACGACGACGAAGACCTTGTCCAGGTTTTTGCGCCAGGCGAGGCCCGAGCGGATTTCGTCGAGGGTCATCACGGCGGCCATCTCAGTACGCCTCCCGGAACTTGCGCGTCAGGAAGAACCCGAGCACGTTGAAGACGAGCGTCATCAGCATCAGCACGAGGCCGGCCGCGAAGATGCTCTGGTAACCGATGCTGTCGTGCGGCAGGTCGCCCAGGCTCACCTGCACGATGTACGCCGTGATCGTCGCGGCAGGCTCCGTGGGGTTGAACGTCAGCGTCGGCTGCATGCCCGCCGCGATCGCCACCACCATCGTTTCGCCGATTGCGCGCGAGATGCCGAGGATGTACGCGGCCGCGATGCCGGAGAACGCGCCCGGCACGACCACGCGCAACGCCGTCTGCAGCTGAGTAGCACCCATC
>DASUMQ010000233.1:0-5236 GCA_036277615.1 Steroidobacteraceae bacterium | reverse complement strand
GACGGCTCTGGATGTCGCCGGACGCAGCGGTGGCGAGGGGCCATCAATTTGCGACAACGGGAGTGGGCCCAAGCCAGGATTGCCCATCCACCTGAGGTGTGGGCCGCTGGGGCGCGGATGCCGGCGCGAACGATCAGCCTGCGGCTCACCCTTCGCGCGTCAGCACCATCTGCACGTCGCCGAGCGCGCGCTCGGCGAAGCCCGCCTCGCAGTAGCAAAGGTAGTACTCCCACATCCGGACGAAGCTGTCCGGGTAGCCCAGTGCACGCACCTCGTCGAGGTTCACGTGGAAGTTACGTCGCCAGGCCGCGAGCGTGGTCGCGTAGTGGGGCCCGATGTCCTCCAGGTGCACGAGACGCAGGTCGCTGTGCGCGATCATGGCCTCGGTGAGCGCTCCCACCGACGGAATGCAGGAGCCGGGGAAAATGTACCGCTTGATGAAGTCGACCTCGTCGCGCGCGCGTGCGTACTGACGGTCGGCGATCGTGATCGACTGCAGCACCATGCGGCCGTCACGCGTGACCAGTTCGGCCGCTCGGCGGAAGAACTCACCGAACTGCCGATGCCCGATGGCCTCGATCATCTCGATCGAGACCAGTCGATCGTATTGGCCCTGGAGGTCCCGATAGTCCTCCAGCAGGACCGTGACCTGGTCTTCGAGGCCCAGCGCGCGGACCCGCTCGCGAGCGAGTTCGAACTGGCTCGGCGAAATGGTCGTGGAGGTTACGCGGCAGCCGTAGCGCCGCGCGGCATGGATGGCAAAGCCGCCCCAGCCGGTGCCGATCTCGAGGACGTGATTTGCCGGTCCGAGCTGGAGTTTCCGGCACACCTGGTCGAGCTTGGCGCGCGACGCCTCGGCCAGGCTCATCTCCGGGCGCTCGAAGAGCGCACATGAGTACATCATCGTCTCGTCGAGCATGAGCCGGAAGAAGTCGTTGCCGAGGTCGTAGTGGGCAGAGATGTTGCGTCGGCTGCCGGCACGCGTGTTGCGATGCAGCCAGTGCGCGGCGAGGCGCAGCGGCGCCGAAACGCTCGCGAGCCCGGACTCCAGGGAGTCGAGCACGGCGCGGTTCGCAAGCATCAGTCGCAGCAGCGCCGTGAGGTCGTGCGTGGACCAGTGGCCGAGCATGTAGGACTCGGCTGCGCCGACCGATCCCCCATAGGCGAGGTCGGCATAGAACGCCGGGTGTTTCACTTCGATGGAAGCGGCGATGCCGGCACCGGCACCGCGGAACTCGTGCACGGCATCGCCCTCGTGCACCCGCAGCAAGCCGTTCTCCAGCGTCCCCAGTCTACCGAGCACCAGCCGGCGGGCAGCGGCACCGAGCGGGTTGGGGCGGGGCAGCGCGGGGGCCATTTCGACCAGGGTCGTGTCGTTCAAGTCAGTGGCTCCTCGGCACGGGTGGCCGGGTGGGCGTGAAAGGGGATCCGCTTGCACCAGAGGCGCAGGGCCTGCCAGTAGATCCGTCGCACGATGTTCAGCGTGGCAAATGGATACCGTGCGAGCGCCCAGGCCAGGCTTCGCCCGGTGATTTCCTGCCGCTCGAGGTTGAGCGCGACATCGAACACTCGCTCGCCGCGGCGGCGGTTCACCATACGCACGCCCAGACAATCGCCCGGCGTCGTGAAGGTCCAGTCGTAATCCTGGTCCATCGGCATGAACGGTGAGACGTGGAAGCGCTTGGCAAAGCGGAAGCGCAATGTGTCGCCGCGGCGCTCCGCCGCGGAGGCCGGCAGCACGTACGCGTGGCGCTCGCCCCACGGCGTGTTGGTGATGTCCGCGAGCACCGCCTCGATGTCGCGCCCGCGCTCGTCGTAGCAGTAGTAGAAGCTCACCGGGTTGAAGCAGTGCCCGAAGCTGCGCAGGTGCGTGAGCAGGCGGATCGGACCGGTCGGTCGGCGCCCGGTCTCGGCCTCGACCCGATCGCGCACCGCCAGGTCGAGCGGCACGGCCGGGTCGCCGAGGTAGTCGGCGCGGCGCAGCCAGGCGAGCGCCGGCCGGCGAGTCGACCAGAACCAGCGGCGGGCGAACACCGTGTCGAGTTCCGCGAGGTCGATCCAGACGTGACACACCGCGTAGTCGAACACGTGCGGCACCGGGCCCCGCCGGCGGTGGCTAAGCCGACCGCGGTAGAGCGCGCTTTGCATGGTCGTCCCTGAAATGCCCGACGGCCGCGAGTGCGCTGCCGACGCCGTCCTCGTGGAAGCCATTGCGCAGCCAGGCACCGCAGAAATAGGTCGATCGCGCGCCGTCGATCTCGCGGTGACGGGCCTGGGCCGCGACCGACGCCGGCGTGTAGAGCGGGTGTTGATAGGTGATCCGCCGGATCACGCGCGACGGATCGATGTCTGCACACCGGTTGAGGGTCACCAGGAAAGGCTCGGGGGTGTCGAGCCGCTGCAGGATGCTCATGTTGTATGTGAGTGCGACCGGCCCACGGTCCGGGCGAAGGTGATAGTTCCACGCCGCCCACGCGAGTCGCCGGCGCGGCATCAGGCGCGCGTCGGTGTGCAGCACGGCGTCGTTGCGCTGATATGGGATCGCGGCCAGCACCTCGCGTTCGACATCGCCGGGATCGGCGAGCAACGCGAGCGCCTGGTCGCTGTGACAGGCGAGAAAGACGGCGTCGAAGCGCAGCGCCTCGTGCCCGCGTGGCTTCACGAGCGCGCCGCCGGGAATCCGCCGAACCTGCTCGACCGGAGTGCCGAGGTGGATGCGGTCGCGGAACGGGGCCGTCAGCTTCTCGACGTAGCGTGCGGACCCGCCGCGTATCGTGCGCCAGGTCGGGCGTTCGTCCACGGTCAGCATGCCGTGGTTGTGGAGGAAGCGCACGAAGAAGCGCGCCGGGAAGCGCATCATCGACGCCGCGTCGGTGGACCAGATCGCGGCGCCCATCGGCACTACGTAGTGTGCGATGAAGGCGCGGCCGTAGCGGCCGCGGGCGAGGTACTCCGCGAGCGGCAGCTCCGCGCCGGGTTCATCGAGCAGGCGCGGTGCCTCGCGATTGAAGCGCAGGATGTCGCGCACCATGGCGAGAAACGACGGGCGCAGCAGGTTGCGACGCTGCGCGAAAAGCGCATTGAGCGAGGTGCCGTTGTACTCGAGTCCCGTGGCCTCGTCGCGCACCGAAAAGCTCATGCTGCTCTCCTGCGAGGGCACGCCGAGCCGCTCGAGGAGCGCGACGAAGTTCGGGTAAGTGCGATCGTTGAAGACGATGAAGCCGGTGTCCACCTGCCAGTTGCGGCCCCGCCACTCCACGTCGTGGGTATGGCTGTGGCCGCCGACGTGGCTGCCGGCCTCGAACACCGTGACGTCGTGCTCGCGATGCAGCTCGCGAGCGGCGACATTGCCGGCGATGCCGGCCCCGACGACCGCGATCTTCACGGCCGGCTGCCGCTGCTGCCAGTGCGGCGCCCGGACTCGAGCACCGAGACCGGCACCCGGCGCAGGTCGCGGACGATGCCCAGCAAGGCCAGCAACCTCAGCCCATACCAGCTGAGGTCCACTTCCCACCAGTAGAAACCCTGTCGCGCAGCGCCCGGGTAGCGGTGGTGGTTGTTGTGCCAGCCCTCGCCGAAGGTGAGCAGCGCGAGCAGGGCGTTATTGCGCGACTCGTCGGCGGTTTCGTAGCGACGCGAGCCCCAGCGGTGGGCGAGCGAGTTGATGAGAAAGGTGGAATGGAACAGGACGACGGTCGAAACGCAGAAGCCCCACACGACGAGTTGCCAGGCACCGGTGCCAAGGGCAGGGTGTGCGGCCTCGAGCCAGGCGCCGAGGGCCCAAAGTGCCACGAAGAGCGCGGCCGGAACGGCCGCATCGTAGCGATCCAGCCAGCGCAGCTCCGGGTAGCGCGCAAGATCGCGCACGAGGTGGGTACGGGTCGCAAAATTCTCGCGCGCGAGGAACCAGCCCATGTGACTCCGCAGGAAGCCGTGCTGCAGCTCGGAATGCGGGTCCTGCGGCCGGTCGGAATGCACGTGGTGATGTCGGTGATGCGCCGCCCACCACAGCGGCCCGCGCTGCACGGCCGAAGCGCCGAGCACGGCGAACACGAACTGCCAGGCGCGGCTGGTGCGGAAGGTCCGATGCGAGAAATAGCGGTGGTAGAAGGCCGTGATCGCGAACATGCGCAGCGCGAAGAGCGCGACTGCGAGGCCGGCCGCAAACGGGCTCCAGCCGGTCCAGATCACGCCGAGGCAGCCGAAGTGCAGCGCGACGAAGGGCACCACGCGCGGCCAGTCGATGCCGCGCGGGTCACCGTGTCCGTCATCCGCCACGGGGGCACTGTCGACCCAGCGGCGCAGCGCGAGGACGAGACGCGAGTTCACGGCGCAGACCCCTGCGGCGTAGCAGCGGCAGGCCAGCGTTGAGGTACCTTGCGGAGTTTCGCCGCGTCGTAGCCGAGCGAAGCCACGAAGGCGGTGAGACGCGAGTACTCCGCGCCGTCGATCTCCGGCGTGCGTGCCATGATCCAGACGTAGTCGCGGGCCTCGCGCGCGACCACCGTCCGTGCGTAGTCGTCCGAAAGGTAGACGATGCGGTAGTCGGCCTTGATCGGCCACACGAACTGCATGCCCCAGACGGCGTTCGACGTGCGATCTTGCACGTAGCCGCGCGGCGTCATGCGTTTCTCCGGGCCGTCGAAACCACCCTTGCGGAACGTAAACGTCGTGGCGATCGTGCCGTCGGCGTCGAGCCGGTAGGACTCGACCGCATTCCACGCGTCACGCTCGATCCAGGTCGGGATGCAGGCAATCACGTACCAGTCACCCATGAATCGCTCGAGGTCGACCTGCGGGACTGTCGGGAGAGGCGGCTTCGGCACGCTGCTGCAGCCTGCGAGTGCGAGGGCCGCAAGCGCGCCCACGGGCCAGATCCACGCGACGCTCACCGGGACCCCCTGTTTGCGGGCCGCTCGAACAGGTAGTGGCTCACCCACCATTCCTGGCCCTGCCCGTAGCCGAACAGTTCCGCGCAGGCCATGAAGAACACGCGCCAGCGCTGCAGCCACTGTGCAGCATCATCGCCATAGGTCGTCCCGAGCACATCCAGCACCGCAGTGCGACGCACGTCCACGTTCGCGAGCCAGGCGTTCGCGGTGCGCTCGTAGTGGGTACCGTCCCAGCGCCAGCGTGCGAGGAATCGCAGCCGGTCCTGGAAGCGCAGGGGAAGTTCGTCGCTCGGCATCATGCCGCCCGAGAAAAAGTGGCGGCCCATCCAGTCCGACGGCCCGCC